>NZ_CP117418.1:0-329960 GCF_028607105.1 Novosphingobium humi
CTGACCTTCTCGGCTTTCAGCCGTTACAAGGGCGATTATTACCTCGATTTCTACAATTACGCCTCCTCGCGTCAGGATGCGCGCACACAGACCGACCTCAGCCTGGAATACAAGCCGCAAAGCAAGCGTTTCAGCGTTCAGGCCTTTGTCCGCAATCTCGAGGATTACCGCTCGCTGGCCTATGCCGGCAACACGGTGGTGCCCGGTGTTGCCAATATCTACAATTTCCAGTTCACCCCGCCGCGCACCTATGGCGTGCGGCTGGGCGTGGAATTCTGATCTGAAACATTGGCCCATGGGCTGAATTTCCGGGGTGGCTCCATCGCATGGGGCCACCCTGATTTTTCCGGCCCGATTTTTCACCCGATCTTTTACAATGCGGAGCATCCCCCTTATGCCCAAGATCGAAAGCCCCATCGCGCGCCGGGAATTCATGGCCGGAATGGCGTTGCTGGCGGCGGTGGCGCCTGCGCTTGCCCATGCAAAGGCCGCGCCCAGCCCCTATCAGCCCCTGCTGCGCGAGGTGGCGCAACTGGTCATCCCGCGCAGCGCCACGCCCGGCGCAGGCGAGGTGGGCGTGGGGGCCTTTGTCCTGCTGGCGCTGGACCATGGGCTGGAAGGGACCAAGGGATTTGACCATGCGGCATGGCTGAAAACAGCCCTGGGCGCGGATTTTCTGGTCAAGCCTTTGGCCAGACGGCGCTCGGCGCTGGCTGCGCTTGATGCGCGCGCCTTTGCAGGCGATGCGGCGGCCAAGCCGTGGCTGGCGATCAAGCACCTGATCCTGCTGGGTTATTACACATCCGAAACCGGCGGCTCGAAAGAGCTGCAATATGTTCACGTGCCGGGCCGCTTTGACCCGGATCTGCCGCTCAAACCCGCCGACCGCGCTTTTTCCAGCGACTGGACGGCGGTGGATTTCGGATAAGGGGAGCGAGGCGATGGATTTCGATGCAATCGTGGTGGGCTCCGGCATCACCGGGGGCTGGGCTGCCAAGGAACTGACCGAGGCGGGGCTTAAAGTGCTGATGATCGAGCGCGGGCGCGAGGTTCGGCATCAGCAGGATTACTCCACCGAAATGAAGATGCCATGGGACATGCCGTTTCGCGGCGCAGGCGACAGCGACCTGTATGACCGCGAATATGCGGTGCAGCGGTTGAACCGCCATTTCACCGAATTCACCCAGCCCAATTTCGTCAATGATGCGCAAAATCCCTATCAGACTGGCGAGGATACGCGCTTTACATGGTTCCGCTCCTATCAACTGGGCGGGCGGTCGCTGACATGGGGGCGGCAGGCCTATCGCTGGTCGGACTATGACTTTGGCGCCAATGCGCGCGACGGCCATGGCACCGACTGGCCGATCCGCTATGCCGACATCGCGCCATGGTATGACAAGGTGGAAAGCTTCATCGGCGTTTCGGGGGCCAAGGAAGGGCTCAAGCAATTGCCCGATGGCCAGTTTCAGCCGCCCATGGCGTTGAACGCGGTCGAAACCCATGTCCGCGCGCAAATCGCCAAGCGCTGGCCCGAACGCTGCCTGACCATCGGGCGCACGGCCAACATGACCGAGGGCAAGCCCGAGGAAGGTCGCGCCCCCTGCCAATATCGCTCGCTTTGCGCGCGGGGCTGTTCCTATGGCGCCTATTTCTCGACGCAGTCATCCACATTGCCCGCCGCGATGAAGACCGGCAATCTGACCGTCATCACCGATGCGGTGGTCGAGGCGCTGGATTATGATCCGGCAACCCGGCGCGTGACCGGCGTGCGCTATATCGACACCAAAACCGGCACGCGCAAAACCGCCCGTGCGCGGATCGTGTTCCTCAATGCGGGCGCGTTCAATTCGGTCCACATCCTGCTTAATTCCGCGCCCGGTGGCCTAGCCAATTCCAGCGGCGTGCTGGGCACCCATATCATGGACCATGCCAACACGCTTTCGGCCGCCGCGCTGATGCCCGGTTTCGAAACCCACACCAGCTTTGGCAATCGGCCCACGGGCATTGTCATCCCGCGCTATCGCAACATGGACCAGATGGACGGCATCGGCCACACGCGCGGCTTTTCCTTTCAGGGCGGCGCGCTGCAAAGCACATGGACGCAGGGCAATCGCATGGCGGGCATCGGCGCGGAGTATAAGGAAAAGCTGCGCCATCCCGGCCCTTGGCGCATGGTGCTGGTGGGCTTTGCCGATTGCGTGCCGCGCGCGACCAACCGGCTGACGCTGGACCCGGCCAAAACCGACGCGAATGGTCTGCCCCAGCTCAGGATCGACTTTGCCTTTGGCAAGGAGGAACATGCGGCGCTGGCGCAGGCCAAGGCCGAGGCCGCCGAAATGCTGACGGCGGCGGGCGGCAAGGTGCTGATGGGCTTTGACCAGCCGGGGCCGGGCGGCACAGCGATCCATGAAATGGGCGGCGCGCGCATGGGCCATGATCCCAAAACCAGCGTGCTCAACAAATGGAGCCAGTCGCATGACATTGCCAATCTGTTTGTCACCGACGGCGCCCAAATGTCCTCCACGGCGTGCCAGAACCCGTCGTTGACCTATATGGCGCTGACCGCGCGGGCGGCCCATGCGGCAGTGGGCATGCTGCGCGAGGGGCGGATCTGAGATGAGGAATCCGGCCCATCTCTCGCCTCGACAGAAAACGCTGGCGCTGATCACGCTGATTATCGCGCTGGTGCTGGAAATCGTCGATATGACGATCGTCAATACCGCGCTGCCCTCGATCAAGGCCAGCCTTGGCGCAGATGCCCGCGCCTCGCAATGGATCGTGGCGGGCTATTCGCTGGCCTTCGCGCTCCTGCTGATGGCGGGGGGGCGGCTGGGCGATTCCTATGGCTATCGGCGGATGTTCGTGGCTGGAGTGATCGGCTTCACGCTGTCCTCGGCGGCTTGCGGCATGGCCACGACCGGCACGGGCCTGGTGGCCGCGCGATTGATGCAGGGGGCGACCGGCGCGATCATGGCGCCGCAATCCATGGCGCTGGTCCAGGTACTGTTCGACCCGCTGGAGCGGGTGTCGCGCATGGCGATGTTCGGCGTGATCGGCGGACTGGCGGCGATTGCCGGGCCGATTTTGGGCGGCATGCTGATCGAGGCCAATCTGTTTGAACTGGGCTGGCGGGCGGTGTTTCTGATCAACCTGCCGGTGGGCATCGGGGCCGTCATCGCCGGGCTGGTGTTCCTGCCCGAGGCGCGTTCGGGGCGGCCTGCGGGTTATGATTTTGGCGGCATGGGCCTGTTCGCTCTGGCGATGGGGGCGGTGTTCTGGCCCTTGATCGGGGCGGGCGAGGCAGGGCGCGGAGCGCTCCATTTCCTGACTCTGCTGGCGGCGGCTCCCTTGGGCTGGATCGCGTGGCGCCATGTCGCGCGGCGGGTCCGGGCGGGGGATTCGGCGCTGTTCGACCCGGCGCTTTTCACCATCCCCACCTTTCGCAAAGGGCTGGCGCTGTCGGTGGTCTTTGCAGCGGCCGGGGCGGGTTTCCTGCTGGTCTTTGCCTTCGCGCTTCAGGCCGAGCGCGGGCAGACCCCGCTTTTCACCGGGCTTTTGCATATGCCCTATGGGCTGGGCGCGATGTTCGGCATCGGGGTGATGAGCCGCAATTTCCTGCCCCGGCTTGGCCGCTGGGTGCTGGTGATCGGGGCGGGGCTGATGCTGCCTGCGTCTTCGGCGGTGCTGTTTGGCGCGACCTTTGCGCAATGGCCATGGGCGCTGATCGCCGCGCTGCTGGTGCTGTCGGGCGCGGGCATGGGGATGACCAGCGGCTGTATCGGCCCCATCGTTGTCTCACAGGTCGAACGCGATCATGCGGGCGCGGCCAGCGCCCTGCTGAAAACCAGCCAGCAGTTGGGCAGCGCGCTGGGCGTGGCGCTGGTGGGCAGCCTTTATTTCGCATGGAGCGCAGGGGGCCATGCCTTTCCCGCGCTGGCCGCGACCGGGGCGATCGATGCGATGCTGGCGATATGTGTGGTGCTGGCGCTGCGGCTGCCGGCGCGGTTGTTCTGATACTGAAAGGGCTTTTCGATGGCTTACGAGATTTCCGTCAATCTTGAATATATGTTCCATGAAGCGGGCGAGCGGCTGGAGGATCGTGTAGCCGCCGCCGCCGCCGCCGGTTTTGCCAAGGCCGAGATGTTCACCACCGCCGGGCGCGATCTGGTCTCGCTGGGCGCCGCGCTGAACGATCACGGGGTGGCGCTGATCTCGGTGCTGGCCGATCCGCGCACGCGCCTGATCGAGCGCGATACCCATGCCACCTTCCGCGACCTGTTCCGTCAGGCCGCCGAGGATGCGCTGGCGCTGGGCTGCAACCGCGTGGTGGTGGGCTCGGGGCCGGGCGTGCCCTATATGAAGCGCGCGATGCAATTGGACATCGTGGCCGAAGCGGTGGCGGGCATCGTGCCCATCGCGCAGGAACTGGGCGTGACGGCGATGCTTGAACCGGTCAACACCCGCGTCGATCATCCCGGCGTGCTGTTCAGCCAGACCATCGATGCCGTCACGGTCATCAAGGCGGTCAATTCGCCCCACGTCCGCCTGCTCTATGACCTCTATCACTCGGTGGTCGAGGGCGAGAATCCCGCCGAGCAACTGGCGCAGCATATCGGCCTGATCGAGCATGTGCAGATCGCCGACGCGCCGGGCCGGGGCGAGCCGGGGTCGGGCGGGATCGACTGGGCCGCGATGCTGGGCCTGCTGCGCGGGGCCGGTTATGCGGGCGCGATCGGGGTGGAATGCCAACCCACCGTGCCCTCCACCGCGCAGGCGCTGAAATTTATTCGGGAACTGGCCGCCACGATCTGATTTGTAGATCAAGGACGGGGAGAGGCGCTCATCGCTCGGGCATTCGTCCGCGATGGGCGCCTCTTTTCGTGTCCGGGCGGTTTGCAGTGATATACGTAAAATTCACTTTGTCGTTTTCATGTATACGCTTTGGCAAATTGCGATACATTACGCACACTCAATGCGACTCTTGCCAAAGGTCCGTCCATGACAGCCCATGATCGTAATCGCCCCGCGAAGGATCTGCTCGAAACGCTGTTTCGCCGCCTGCGCAAACTCGCGCGGGCGGCGGGGCGCCCGCTGGCCGAGCCATCCGACCCCGACGCGCTGATTGTGCAATGTCAGGCCCTGCTCGATGAACGCAGCCAGTCCTCGGGCGTCCATCTGGCAGGCGATATTCTGGCGGCCTATGATGCGCTGGGGGACGAGGACAAGCATCGCTTTCTGAGCGCGCTCGCGCAGGGTTTTGCCCCCGATGCCGAGGCGATCCGGGGCGCGATGGCCGCCTATGACGCCGATCCGTCGCCCTTGCGCATGGCCGCCATTTCGCGCGCGGCCGAGGCCCCGCGTCAGGAAGTGTTGCGCCGCCTCAATCAGGCGCCGATGGCCACAGGCGCGCTGGTCAACATGCGCGCCGATCTGTTGCGCTTTCTGAAGACTGATCCCGCCTTGCGCGTGCTGGATCAGGATCTGGCCCATCTGTTGCGCTCATGGTTCAACCGGGGCTTTCTGGTGATGCGGCGGATCGACTGGTCCAGCCCTGCCGATCTGCTCGAACGGATCATCCGCTATGAGGCGGTGCATTCCATCGCCACATGGGATGAATTGCGCGCGCGCCTGCTGCCCTCGGACCGGCGCTGTTATGGCTTTTTCCATCCGGCGTTGGGCGATGAACCGCTGATCTTTGTCGAAGTGGCGCTCTGCGCGGACGTGCCCTCCTCGATCCAGTCGCTGCTGGCGCAGGGGCGCGAAGAGCTGGACCCCGCGCGGGCCAAGGTGGCGGTCTTCTATTCGATCTCCAATTGTCAGGCGGGCCTTGCGGGCATTTCCTTTGGGCAATTCCTGATCAAACAGGTGGTCGAGGATCTGGGCGCGGAATATCCGGGCCTTGAAACCTATGTCACGCTCTCGCCCATTCCCGGCTTTGCCCGCTGGCTGAAACAGGCGGCGCAGCAGGGCGATCAGGCCGCTCAAGGCACGCTGGAGGTTGCGCCGATGCGCGAATGGCATGTGCATGATGCGCGCCGCGCGGATCTGATGCGGCTGGGCGCGCGCTATCTGGTGGGCGAACGCGATGGAGAAGGGCGCCTGCTCGATCCGGTGGCGCGGTTTCATGTCGGCAATGGCGCGCGGGTGGAACGTCTATGCTGGATGGCCGACACCAGCGCGCGCGGCATGGCGCAATCGCACGGGCTGATGGTCAACTACCTGTATGATTTGAAAACGGTGGAGAGCAACCACAACGCCTATGCCCGCCACCGCGTGGTCAATGCGGGCGCGGCGATCAACGGGCTGTTGGCCCCGCCGCGCAAATTGTGGCGCGCGGCGGGCCCCAAGGTCATGGCCGGATAAGGCTTACTTGGCGAACAGGTCGGCGTAGGTCTCGCGCAGGGCCTTCTTCTGAATCTTGCCCATCGTGTTGCGCGGCAGTTCGGGCAGGAAGATCACCCGGCGCGGTTGCTTGAAGCGCGCCAGATCGCCCGCGATGGCGCCTAGCACGGCGGCCTCGTCCAGCGCGGCGTCGCGTGCCTGCACCACGGCCACCACACCTTCGCCCATATCCTTGTGCGGGATGCCGATCACCGCGCTTTCGGCGATGCCGGGGATCGCGTCGATCAGCGCTTCGACCTCGGCCGGATAGACGTTGAAGCCGCCGCAGATGATCAGATCCTTGGCCCGGCCCACGATCGAGACATAGCCGCGATCATCGATGACTCCCAGATCGCCGGTGATGAAAAAGCCGTTTTCGCGCAGTTCCTCGGCGGTCTTTTCGGGCAATTGCCAATAGCCCTTGAACACGTTGGGCCCGCGCACCTCGATCACGCCCACTTCGCCCTGCGGCAGGCTCTCGCCCGTTTCGGGATCGGCGATGCGCAATTCGACGCCGGGCAGGGGGAAGCCCACGCTGCCCGGAACCCGGTCGCCCTCATAGGGGTTCGAGGTGTTCATATTGGTCTCGGTCATGCCATAGCGTTCGAGGATGGCATGGCCGGTGCGGGCGGAAAATTCCTTGTGCGTTTCGGCCGAAAGCGGGGCCGAACCCGACACGAACAGCCGCATATGGGTCACCAGTTCGCGGGTGAAATCCCCCTCGTTCAGCAGGCGCGAATAGAAGGTGGGCACGCCCATCAGCACAGTGGCGCGCGGCATCAGGCGGATCAGTTCGCGCACATCGAATTTGGAGCAAAGGATAATCGCGCTGCCCGCCGTGATCGTGATGTTGGTGGCGACAAACAGGCCATGCGTGTGGAAAATCGGCAGGGCGTGGAGCAGCACATCGCCTTCGGTAAATCGCCAGTAATCCTTGAGCGTGGCCGAGTTGGAGGCCAGATTGCCTTGCGTGAGCATCGCGCCCTTGGACCGGCCCGTGGTGCCCGATGTGTAGAGGATCGCGGCCAGATCATCCATGGCGACCGGGTGGATATCGGCCTGCGCTTCTTGCGCATCGGCGCCTGCGGGCAGGCTGCCCTCGCCCGATTGGCCTAGCGTGAGGCGCGCGGCAATGCCAAGGTCGGCGCAAAGCGCGGCCATCGCGGCCTCATCTTCGGGGCGATGGATGAACAGCGCGGGCGTGGCGTCGGACAGGAAGAAACGCACCTCGGCAGCGGTATACGCCGTGTTGAGCGGCAGATAGACCGCCCCGATCCGCAGTGCCGCCAGATAGGTCAGCAGCGCATCGGCGCTCTTTTCCACCTGAACCGCGATCCGGTCGCCCGGTTTGACGCCAGCGGCGCGGAACAGATTGGCCATCTGCCCGCTGCGGGCAACGGCTTGCGCATAGGTGATCACGCCAAGTTCGGGCAGGATCAGAAAGGGCGCATCGGGCGCGGCGATGCTGCGACTGTGAAAGATCGAAAAGAGGTCTTGCGCCATGATGTGTCCCTTGAACCGATTTTGGGAATCCGTGAACGCCCGCCCATACAACATGGTTGATTGCGGTTCTAGTGTATGCAAGAAGCGGATATGAGAAAAATAGCGCATACACGCGACACAATGGGAAGCGGGATTGATCATGTCTGAGGAAACGCCCAACCTGCTGCTTTCCGAACGCATCCGTATCGCGCTGGCCGATGAGATCACCACCGGGCAACTGGCGCCGGGCGGCGCGCTGGACGAACAGCAGATCGGCGACCGTTTCGGCGCCTCGCGCACGCCGGTGCGCGAGGCGATCCGGCAATTGGCCGCCGTGGGTCTGGTCGAAATGCGGCCCCGGCGCGGCGCGGTCGTTTCGGGCGTCAGCACCCAGCGCATCATCGACATGTTCGAAATGAGCGCCGAGATCGAGGCCATGTGTGTCCGCATGGCCACCTATCGCATGAACCCGGTCGAACGCAGCCGTCTGGCCCAGCTCCATGAGGATTCCGAGGCGATGGTGGCCGCGGGCGATATTGACGCCTATGACCGGATGAACTGGGATTTCCACCAGACGATCTATGAAGGCACCCATAATGCCTTCATCGCCGAACAGGCGCTGGGCCTGCGCGACCGTATGGCAGCCTTTCGGCGCACGCAATTGCGCGGGGGCGGCCGCCCGGCCAAATCGCGGTCCGAACATGGCGAATTGCTGGCCGCGATCATGCGCGGCGATGGCGAGGAGGCGGCGCGCTGCATGCGCTCGCATATGTTCAACGCCTCGCTGGCACTGGAGAGATTCACCGCCGGACGTTGAGAAAAGCGGCGCGAAAAAAATACGGGCGCAGGAGAGGAACACAATGGCGATCTATGGGACTGCGCTGCTCGCGCTCTGCACGCTGATCGGCGTGGCGCTGGGCGAGGCTTTGGGCATGGCGCTGCATGTGAAGGCCAATGTCGGCGGGGTGGGCATTGCCATGATGCTGCTGATCGGCGCGCGGCTCTGGCTGGCGCGGACGGGGCGGCTGACGCCGGGGCTGAAGCTGGGGGTTGAGTTCTGGGCGCTGATGTATATTCCCATCGTTGTCGCCATGGCCGCGCAGCAAAATGTGCTGGCCGCGCTGGAAGGCGGGCCGATGGCGGTGCTGACCGGCGTGGTCGTGGTGGCGATCTGCTTTGGCCTTGTGGCCGTCCTCAGCCGCGCCACCGGAGCCCATCATGATTGAGATCGCGCACAAGGTCATTGCCGATCAACCGCTGGTGCTGGCCTTTGCGGCGGTGGGCGCGCTGATGTGGATCAGCGCGATGCTCTCGCGCCTGCTGTTTGCCGGTCGCATCCATGCCAGCGCGATTGCCATCATGGCGGCGCTGGCGCTGGCCTGGTATGGCGGGATCATCACCGGGGGCAAGAAGGGGCTGGCCGATGTGCCCGCCTTTGCCGGGCTGTTGCTGATGGGCGGGGCGATGCTGCGCGACTTTGCCATTGTCGCCACCGCCTTTGAGGTCGATCCCATCGAGGCGCGCAAGGCGGGCCTGCTGGGCGCTTTCGCCTTGCTGTTGGGCACGGTGGTGCCCTTTGCCGTGGGGGCGGGCATCGCATGGAGTTTCGGCTATCGCGATGCTGTCTCGCTGGCCACTTTGGGTGCGGGGGCCGTCACCTATATCGTCGGCCCGGTGACGGGGGCGGCGCTGGGCGCGTCCTCGCCGGTGATGGCGCTCTCCATCGCCACGGGTGTTCTCAAGGCCGTGCTGGTGATGGCCACCACGCCGATGGCTGCGCGCTTCATGGGCCTGAACAATCCGCGCAGCGCGATGATCTTCGGCGGATTGGCCGGAACGGTCAGCGGCGTGGCGGGCGGGCTTGCCGCCACCGACGAGAAGCTGGTGCCCTATGGCGCGCTGACGGCCACGTTCCACACCGGCCTTGGCTGTCTGCTCGCGCCTTCGGTGCTGTTCCTGATCGTCAAGGCGCTGGTTTAGGTCGCAGCATTAATAGCGCCACCATCCCCAGCGCCAACCCCGCACCGATCGCCGCGCCGCCAAAGGGCGCGGCATAGGTCGCGTGTTGGGCCAATGCCCCCGCCAGCGGCCCCGTCAGGCACAGCGCCACGTCGATGAACAGCGCGAAGGTGCTGAGCGCGGTGCCCCGGCTCTGTTCGGGCACGCGCTCGATCACCAGCACGCCCAGCGCCGGAAACACCATCGCAAAGCCAAAGCCTGTCACCGCCGCCCCGGCAATCGCCAGATGCGCGCGGGGCGCGGAGGCCATGATCGCAAGGCCTGCGAGTTCGATCGCGATGAACACCGCCGAGACCGGCAGGCCCCCATGGCGCGCCACGCTGCGCACAAACAGCAGGCGCGAGGCGATGAAGGCGCAGCCAAAAGCGGTCAGCGCCATCCACGCATCACCCCAGCCAAAGGCGTTGAAATAGAGCGTGACGAAAGAGGTGATCACCCCAAAGCCCACCGTCGCCATGGCCAACGCCGCGCCAAAGGGCAGCACCGCGCCAAACACCGTGCGCATCGGCCAGCGCCGGGCCGCAGGCACGCGCGCGGCCGGTTGCGGCCAGACGAAAGCGAGTCCTCCCGCGCCGAGCAACAGCAAAGCGATGCCTAGCGCCATCACTCCGCCCAACCCGAAAATCCACACGCCTGCCGGGGCGCCGCCCGCAATCGCGGCATAGGTGGCGATCCCGTTCCACGAAATCATCCGCGCCGATTGCCGCGCGCCCAGCCGCATGATGCCCCACGCCATCGCGCTGGTGCTGACCAGACTTTCGCTAAAACCCAGCAGGATGCGCGAGGCCATCATCACCGCCATCGCCGCCATGGGCGCAGTGATCCACAGCGCGGCAATGGTCGTGGCGCCCGCGCCAAGGCAGCAGACAAAGCCCAGCACGATGGCCCTGCGCGGCCCCGAACGGTCGATCATCGGCCCCACCACGATGCGGCTGAGCACCGTGGCGACATATTGTGCGGAAATCAGAAATCCGGCCATCACCGGACCAAATCCCAGCTTCAGCGCCCATCCCGGCAGCACCGCCAGCGGCAGGCCGACCGCAAAATAGGCAAGCGCGGTGCATCCCGCGCAGAGGAAGATACTGCGCGCTGGGGAATCCTGGGTCATCATCTCCGTTCCGGTCGGGCCTTTCCAATTTAACCGGACGGTACACGAAACCGGACGATAATCATCGCCCAAATGACACCGCTAGCCATAGGCGCGCAGGAAAGCATCCACCGCGTCCGCCACCATGGTCTTGGTGTCCAGTTCGGGCTCTACGCCAAACAGCATCGGCACAAGGATGCCGCCCTCCAGCAAGCCCTTGAGATGCATGGCAACCTTATGGGGGTCACCTTTGGACAGGTTGCCCCGCTCCATCGCGGCGGCAATATAGTTGGCAATATCGCACCAGCCCTGTTTGGGACCGAGGCGGTAAAGCGTGGCTCCCAATTTGCTGCCATTGGCGCTTTCGGCGATGGCTGTACGCACGATGGACATCGCCTGATTGCTGGTGATCAGGCGCACATAGGCCTCACCAAAGCGCATGAGGACCTTGCGGACATCGGTTTCCTCCGGGTCCAACCGATCGATCATGGCGTTGCCCTGCTCCTGCATGGCGTCGATCATCGCCGAGGCAAACAGTTCCTCCTTTGATGAGAAGTAACTGTAAAGAGTAGCTTTTGAACCGCCAACACGCGCGGAGATCTGTGCCATGCTGGCCCGACCGAAACCGACTTCGCGAAACAGGCTTTTGGCCGCTTCCAGAATGCATTGGCGGCGAGAATCAGTCTTCTGCCGCATGTGTCCCTCTCTTTTCTAGACTGACCTGTACAGTTTTCTCTTGACGAAGCAAGCAAAATCGATAACTAAACCGTTCAGTATGGTTTTAAAGGTGAGCAAATGAGTCGCTTCCTCCCCCCGGCGTGGCACCCCACAGCAGCCCTGACCCTTTTGGCGGGCAGCCTGCTGGCCACGCCTGCCTTGGGCGCCACCCCCCTCCCGTCCCCGGCGCCCAAGGCCCCCACAATGCTCGCCTCCAGCCAGAGCCTGTCCGATACCCAGGGACAATGGCCCGTCGATGGCTGGTGGCGAGCCTATGGGGACGAGCAGCTCTCCGCCCTGATCGCCGAGGGATTGCAGGGCGCGACAGATCTGCGCGTGGCGCAGGCGCGCTATGCCGCCGCGGCCGCCACGGTGGGCGATGCGCGCGGCGCGCTGTTGCCGCGCCTGTCGGGCAATGCGGACGCGGGGTCGGCCAAGCAGAGCTACAATTACCTCTTCCCCGCCGCCTTTGCCCCCAAGGGCTGGCGCGAAACGGGTCAGGCTTCGCTCAACCTCAATTGGGAAATCGACTTCTGGGGCAAGAACCGCGCCGCGCTGCGCGCCGCCAAGGCCGACCGTGCGGCCGCGCAGGCCGAGGCCGCCGCCGCGCGTCTGGCGGTTTCGACCGGGATTGCCACGGCCTATGCCGATCTGGCCGCCTCCTATGCCGAACAGGATGCCGCGCAGGAAGCCGCCAAGATCCGCGCCCAGACGCTGGCGCTGATCGAGCAGCGCCGTGATCAGGGGCTGGAAAACGAGGGCGCCGTGGCCCGCGCCCGCGCCAATCTGGCCAGCGCGCAGGGCGATCTGGCCGCGATTGACGAACAGATCGCGCTGGGCCGCCACCGCCTTGCCGCGCTGGTGGGCGCCGGGCCGGATCGCGGCCAGTCGATTGCCCGTCCCGCCGTGGCCCATCTGGCCAGCCCCGGCCTGCCCGAAAACATCCCCGCGCAATTGCTGGGCCGCCGCCCCGATATGGTCGCCGCCCGCGCGCGGGCCGAGGCCGCCGGGGAACGCATCAGGGTCGCCCGCGCCGCCTTCTATCCCAATATCAATCTGTCGGCGTTGATCGGCCTGCAATCTTTGGGCCTTTCCAATCTGGTCAAATCGGGGTCGGAATATGGCTCGGTCGGTCCGGCGGTCAGTCTGCCCATCTTTGACGGCGGGCGTCTGTCGGCGCGCAAGCATGGCGCCGAGGCCGATTATGCGCTGGCCGTTGCCCAATATGACGGCACGCTGGTCCATGCGCTTCAGGAAATTGCCGATGCCGCCACCAGCCGTCAGGAACTGACCCGCCGCCTGTCGAGCGCGCAGGCCGCGCAGGCCGCCGCCCAGTCGGCCTGGGATGTTGCCAACAACCGCTATCGCGGCGGTCTGGCCACGGTGCTCGATGTGCTGGTGGCCGAGGATTCGTTGATTGCCGCCCGCCGTGCCACGGCTGCCCTCCAAACACGTGCCTTTGCCCTTGATGTCGCGCTGGTGCGCGCGCTGGGCGGCGGCTTTCAGGCCTGAAGGAGCTTCACACCATGACCTCCAAGACTTCGACCATTGCCCGTATCCGCGACCATGATGTGGAGCCTGATGTGGAAACGCAAGACGCGCAGGATGCCGCCAACAAGGCAAAGCGCAAGCAGATGTTCATCCGTCTGGGCGTGGGCATTGCCGCCGTGGCGCTGGCCTATGGCGCGTATGACGTGCTGTTCGCGTCGAACCATGTCGAAACCGACAATGCCTATGTCGGCGCCGATGTGGCCCAGATCACCGCGCAAGTATCCGCCCCGGTGCGCGACGTGCTGGTGTCCGACACGCAGGCCGTGAAAAAGGGCGATGTGCTGGTGCGGCTCGACGATACCGATGCGCGCATCGCTCTGGCCAAGGCCGAGGCCAATCTGGCGCTGACCGAGCGGCGGGTGAAGGGCCTTTCGGCCACCGACCTTGGCCTTGGCGCCCAGATTGCAGCGCGCGCCGCCGATGAAACCCGCGCCGCCGCCAGCCTGACCGCTGCCCGCGCCGATCTGGAAAAGGCCAGCGTTGACATGAAGCGCCGCGAGGCTCTGGCCGCATCCGGCTCGGTCTCGGGCGAGGAACTGACCGTGGCGCGCAGCGCTCTGGCCACGGCCACCGCCAATCTGCGCGCGGCCGAGGCCGCCGTGGCGCTGGCCAGCGCCAATCGTCAGGCCGCCAATGGCACGCGCGAGGCCAACCGCGTGCTGATCGAGAACACGACGCCGCAAACCAACCCCGAAGTGCTGGCCGCCCGCGCCACGCGCGATCAGGCACGCGTCGATCTCGACCGCACCATCATCCGCGCCCCCTTTGACGGCATTGTCGCGCGCCGCTCGGTTCAGGTGGGCCAGCGCGCCGAGCCGGGCAAGAGCCTGATGTCGGTGGTGCCGGTGAATGCGGCCTATGTCGATGCCAATTACAAGGAAGTCCAGCTTGCCAAGGTGCGCCCCGGCCAGAATGTGACGCTGACCAGCGACCTTTATGGCTCTTCGGTCAAGTATCACGGCAAGGTTGTGGGCTTTTCGGGCGGCACGGGCGCGGCTTTTGCCGTGGTTCCGGCGCAGAATGCCACGGGCAACTGGATCAAGGTGGTTCAGCGCCTGCCCGTCCGCGTGGCGCTTGATCCCAAAGAACTGGCCGCGCATCCCTTGCGCGTGGGCCTGTCGATGAACGCCGATATTGATGTGACGAAATGATCAAGGCCACCTCTCCTGACCGGCCCCTGGAGGGGGCGCAATTATGGCTGGTGGTGCTGGCCATTGCGCTGGGCAATTTTCTGGTGGTGCTCGACACCACCATCGCCAATGTCTCGGTGCCCACCATTGCCGGATCGCTGGGCGTTTCGGCCTCGCAGGGCAGTTGGGTGATCACCTCCTATGCCGTGGCCGAGGCGATCACGGTCCCGCTGACCGGCTGGCTGGCGGCGCGGTTCGGGGCCCAGCGGGTGTTCATCTTCTGCTATCTGGCCTTTGCCGGGCTTTCCGCGCTTTGCGGCATGTCCACTTCGCTGGGCATGCTGGTGGCCTGCCGCGTGGCGCTGGGCCTGTGCGGGGGGCCGATCATGCCGCTGGCGCAGACCTTGATGATGCGTCTCTTGCCGCCGGAAAAGCAGGTGCTGGGCACGGTGATCTGGGCGATGACCACGCTGATCGGGCCTATTGTCGGGCCGGTGCTGGGCGGGACGCTGTGCGACAATGTGGGCTGGCCCTCGATCTTCTTCATCGGCGTGCCGGTGGCCACGGCGGGCGGTCTCCTGCTGATCGCGCTGCTGCGCGGGCGGCGCGACGAGATCGTCAAGGCCCCCATCGACATGGTGGGCCTTGGCCTGCTGATCGTGTGGGTCGGCGCGCTTCAGATCCTGCTCGACGAAGGGCGCAACCATGATTGGTTCGCCTCGGTCGAAATTCAGGCGCTGGCGGTGATTGCGGCCATCGGCTTTGCCTGTTTCCTGATCTGGGAATTGACCGAAAAGAACCCGATCGTCGATCTGCGTATCTTTCGCCATCGCGGTTTCACGGCCTCGGCGCTGACCTATTCGGTGGGCTTTGGCGCGTTTTTCGCCACGGTCGTCATCCTGCCTTTGTGGCTGCAGCAGAACCTTGGCTATACCGCCACCTGGGCGGGCTATGCCACGGGCGTCATGGGCGTGTTCGCGGTTCTCTCGGCGCCCGTCGTCGGCCAATTGGCGGCCAAGATGGACCCGCGCAAGATCATCTTTACCGGGATCATGGGCCTTGCTGGCCTTGCCGCATGGCGCACCAGTTTCAACAGCGATGTCACCTTCTGGCAGGCGGCTCTGCCCACCTTGATGACCGGGCCTTTCATGGTGATGTTCTTCATCCCCACCATCGGCCTTGCCATGGCCAGCGTCGATCCGGGCGAGGAAGCCAATGCGGCGGGCGTGTCCAATTTCATGCGCACCGTGGCGGGGGCCTTTGCCACCTCGCTGGTCCAGACCGGATGGGAAAACGAGGCCACCCGCGCGCAAAGCGCCATTGCCGGCGCCATGCCGCAGGGGCAGGCCACCATCGACGGCATGGTTGATGGCGGACAGAGCAATGAAGGCGCCATCGCCTCGCTGACCCAACTGGTTCAGGGGCAGAGCGTGATGGTGGCAACGGTGCATATTTTCGCGATCATCGCGGTGTGTTTTGTGGCCGCCGCCATGATCGTCTGGCTGGTGCCAAAGCCCAAGGGGCCGATTGACACTGCCGCCGCGCACTGATGCAAAAAAGGGGGGGCGGAGATTTCCGGCCCCTTTTCAATTTGACCTTGGCTTGACCTTTGCCGCCGCGCCCGATACCCACGGCGCCAAGCGACAGGTTCCCCGCGAGGGGATCAAAAGGGAACACGGGTTCAAGACCCGGGCTGCCCCTGCAACTGTGAGCGGATAGCCATCGGCCCGATGCCATTGAGGGGGAAACCCTTTGAGAAGGCGGCCGAACCGGCATGGACCCGCGAGCCAGGAGACCTGCCTGACGCCGTCGTTTTTCGCTCCGACAGGGTGTGCGGCGCGGACGGGGTTTTCCTCGAACAGCGACATTGTGGCTCTGCCGGATGGGCTTCCGGGCGGGATGCGTCTGCATGTCGCTTGTGGCCCCTCGGGCGGGGCGTGAACGTCTGGTCGAGGGATTAAAGATATGCCCGAATTATATGCGGATTTCCGGTAATGCTGCGCGCGGTGGATCAAGGGCCATGCGTGGTGGTCTGTTCGACATGCCGGGTTTCGGCCGATGCGCGCGAGGATGAGCAGGGGCGGCGCGGCGGCGCCTTGCTGGCCGAGGCGTTGCGCGAGGCGCGCGGGGATGACCCGGCGATAGCAGGGATCGCGGTGGAGGAAATGCCCTGCCTGTTTGCCTGTTCGCGCCACTGTGTGGTGCAGATCCGCGCGCCGGGGCGGATTGGCTATGTGCTGGGCGATTTCGCGCCCGATGGCGAGGCCGCCCGCGCGATCCTCGATTATGCCGCGCTTCATGCGGCCAGCGACCATGGACAGGTGCCCTATCGCCAATGGCCCGCAGGCGTGAAGGGGCATTTCATCACCCGCACCCCGCCCGAAGGCTTTGTCGTCGCATGAGCGTGTTTGCTGGCCCTGCGGATTTCCTTGCCGCCCTCTCGACCTTGCCCGTGGTCGATGCCGGGGCCATAGCCGCCGCCGCCGCGCGTCAGGCGCAATTGACCAAGCCTGCCGGATCGCTGGGCCGTCTGGAGGAGATCGCCCTGTTCATGGCCGGGTGGAGCGGGCGCGCCATCCCCGCGCTCGATCACCTGCAAGGCATTGTCTTTGCCGGCAATCACGGCGTCGCGGCGCGCGGCGTCAGCGCCTATCCGCCCGAGGTGACGGCCCAGATGGTGGGCAATTTCCAGCAGGGCGGCGCGGCGATCAATGCGCTGGCGCGCGCCTGCGGGGCGCATCTGGCCATCGTTCCGCTCGACCTGCATCGCCCCACGCAGGACATGACGCAGGCCCCGGCGATGAGCGAGGAGGAATGCCTCGACGCGATCAATGCCGGGGCGGCCGCAGTCGATCCGCGCGCCGATCTGCTGTTCGTGGGCGAGATGGGGATCGGCAACACCACCCCCGCTGCCGCGCTTTGCGCCCATGCCTTTGGCGGGGGCGGGGCGGATTGGGCCGGGCGGGGCACAGGCCTTGATGCGCCGGGCGTGGCGCGCAAGATCGCGGTGGTGGACGAGGCTCTGGCGCTGCACGGGCCTGACATCCGCGATACTTTCGAGGCGCTGCGCCGGTTGGGCGGGCGCGAGATAGCGGCGATGGCGGGCGCCATTTTGGCCGCGCGCCTTATGCGGATTCCCGTGCTGCTCGACGGGTTTATCGCCTGTGCCGCCATCGCCCCGATCGCGGTGGCGGCGCCCGGTATCACCGCCCATTGCATCGCCGCCCATTGCTCGGCCGAAGGGGGGCATGCCCGCCTGCTGGCCCATCTCGGCCTTGATCCGCTGCTGCATCTGGCCATGCGTCTGGGCGAGGGCAGCGGGGCGGCGGTGGCCGCGCAACTGGTGCGCAGCGCCTTGGCCGCCCATGCCGAAATGGCCACTTTTGCCCAAGCGCAAGTGGCCGGGGCTCAGGTGGCCGGGGCGTGAAGGCGTGTATGCTCCACCTGATCCGCCATGGCGCGGTCGATGGGGCGGGGCGCCTCAACGGCCATCACGATGCCATGCCTCTGGCCGAGGGTTTGCTGGCCTGCCGCCGCCGCGCGCGGGGGCTGGCGGCGGCGCAGGTGATGGCCTCGGACCTGTCGCGCGCGCGGCTGGCGGCCGAGGGCATCGCGCAGGATCTGGGCCTGCCCCTGCGGCTCGATCCCCTCTGGCGCGAACTGGATTTCGGCGCGTGGGAGGGCTGCGATCCGGCCGAACTGGGCGGGACCATCGCGGCTTTCTGGGATGATCCGCAGGCCAACCCGCCCCCCGGCGGAGAAAGCTGGGGCGATATGCAGGGCCGCGTGGCGCAGGCGCTGCGGGCCATTGACGGGGATGCGCTGGTCATCACCCATGCCGGGCCGATGCGCGCGGCGCTAGGCCTGCTGCTGGGCCTGAGCTATCGCCAGACATGGGCCTTTCATTTGCCCTATGCCGCGCGGATCAGCCTGCGCCTGTGGGCCGATGGGGCGCAGGTGACGGAACTGGCCGCGTGAAACATCTGATCCTTGCGCTGCAATTCATGACGCGCCTGCCGCTGCCCGCGATGGAGGCGGACCGGGCGGATTACGCCAAAGCGATGCGCTGGTTTCCCGCCGCCGGACTGGTGGTGGGAGGCTGCGCGGCCGGGGCGGTCTGGGCGCTGGGGCGGGTCGATCCGTGGCTGGGGGCCCTGGGTGGCCTTGCGGCATGGGTGGGGATGACGGGCGGGCTGCATCTTGATGGGCTGGGCGATATGGCCGATGCGGCGGGGGCTGCGCATAAGGACCCCGCGCGGCTCAAGACCGTTCTGGCCGATCCGCATATCGGCAGTTTCGGCGTGGTGGCCATTGTTCTGCAATTGCTGGCCAAGCTGGTGCTGCTCCACGATGCGGGGGATGCGCTTTGGCTGGTGCCGGTCGCTGTGGCCGCGCGGGTCGGGCCTTTGGTCTGGACGCTGATGCTGCCCCCGCTGCATGAAGGGCTGGGTACGCTGTTTCGCGATGGCGTGGGTTGGCGGCATGTGGCTTTGTGGGGCGGTATGCTCGCCCTTGCCTTGCCCTTTGCGCCTTGGCTGGCGGTGGCGGTTCCGGCCATGGCGCTCTGGGCGCTCTGGATCAGGCGGCGGATCGGCGGCATTTCGGGCGATGGCCATGGCGCGGGGATCGAACTGGTTGAAACCGCGCTGCTGCTGGCCATGGTCTGCGCGCGATGAGTGGGGCCTTTACCCATCATGGCGGCGCTCTGGCGGCGGCGACGCGGCATTTCGGCGGCGGGGATTGGCTCGACCTGTCCACCGGGATCAACCCCGTGCCATGGCCCGGCGCAATTGAGGCCGACTGGCAACGCCTGCCCGAACGGGAGGCGCTGGCCGCGCTGGAAGAGGCGGCGGCGGCGCATTTCGGCGTGGCGGCTCAATATTGCTGCGCCGTGCCGGGCAGCGAGATGGCGCTGCGCCTGATCGGGCAATGGGCGGGGCGAGGGGCCTATCGCTGGCCCGCCTATCGCACCCATGCGGCGGCCTTTCCCGATGGCGCGGCGGCCGAGGGGCCGGAGGGACGCCGGGCCTTTTTGCTGGCCAATCCGAACAATCCCGACGGGCGGATCACCCCGGCGGAGCCATTGCGGGCGTGGCATGATGATCTGGCCGCGCGCGATGGCTGGCTGGTGGTGGACGAGGCCTTTGCCGATGCCACGCCGGAGGTGTCGGTGGCGGGCCGGGTTGGCGCTTGGCCCCGGCTGATCGTGCTGCGCTCCTTTGGCAAGTTCTTTGGCCTTGCCGGTCTGCGCCTCGGCTTTGTGCTGGGGCCGGGGCCGGTGGTGGCGATGCTGCGCGCCATTCTGGGCGACTGGCCGCTGGGGGCGGGGGCCTTGGCGGCGGGCGTGGCGGCCTATCGCGATACGCCGTGGATCGCAGGGGCGCGGCGCGATCTGGCGGCGCGGGCCGGGCGGATGGACGAACTGATGGCTGCCCATGGGTTCAAGGCGCGCGGCGCATGTCCGCATTTCCGCCTGATTGAGGGGGCGCAGGATCTGTTTGACCGGCTGGCGCGGCATCGCATTCTGACCCGCCCGTTTGATTATGATCCGCACTGGCTGCGTCTGGGCATCCCGGCGGCGCAGGCGGATTGGCGCCGATTGGATGAGGCGCTGGGCGATGGCTGATCGGGCGGCTCTGGTGGCCATGGCGCTGGAGGCGGCGCTGGGCTGGCCGGGATGGCTCTATCGCTGGGTGGGCCATCCGGTGGGCCTGTTCGCGCGGATCATCAACGCGGCGCAGCGCATCGGCAATCGCGGCGGCGCGGCGGGGCGGCGCATGGCGGGCGTGGCCACGGTGGCGGTGCTGCTGATCGTGGCGGGCGGCGGGGCTTGGTTGCTGCAATATGCCGCTCTGTCGCTGGGGCCGTTGGGTTGGGTGGCGGCGGCGGCTATGGCTTGGCCCGCGCTGGCGATGCGCAGTCTGGACGATCATGTCCGCGCGGTCCTGAATCCCTTGCAGGCGGGCGATCTGGCGGCGGCGCGGCGCGCGGTGGGGATGATCGTGGGGCGCGATACGGCGGAACTGGACGCCGATGGTGTGGCCCGCGCGGCCATCGAAAGTCTGGCCGAGAGCTTTTGCGATGGGGTGCTGGCT
This sequence comes from Novosphingobium humi, assembly GCF_028607105.1. GTDB lineage: Bacteria > Pseudomonadota > Alphaproteobacteria > Sphingomonadales > Sphingomonadaceae > Novosphingobium > Novosphingobium humi. The sequence goes on from NZ_CP117418.1 coordinate 20,463, forward strand.
CCGCTGTTCTGGCTGCTGGTGCTGGGCCTGCCGGGGGTCTGGGCCTATAAGGCGCTCAACACCGCCGACAGTCTGATCGGCCATCCGGAGCCGGACCTGCGCGATTTCGGCTGGGCGGCGGCGCGGGCGGATGATCTGGTCAATCTGATCCCGGCGCGTCTGGCCGGGATGGCGCTCTGTCTGGTCGGCGGGGGGTGGGGGATCCTGTGGCGCGATTGCCGCCGCCATGCCTCGCCCAATGCCGGGTGGAGCGAGGCGGCGATGGCGGGCGCGCTGGGCGTGCGTCTGGCCGGGCCGATCCGCTATGACGGCATCCTGCGCGACAAGGCGTGGATCGGCGATGGGCCGCCTGCGGGCGTTGCGGATCTGGGGCGGGCGCTGGGGCTTTATCGGCGGGCCTGCGTGATGGTGTTTGTGATCGTGGGGGCAATATGGCTGCGATAATGTTGCAGGGCACAGGCTCGGATGTCGGCAAATCGGTGCTGGTGGCCGGGATCTGTCGGGCTTTGGCCAATCGGGGGCTGCGCGTCATGCCCTTCAAGCCGCAGAATATGTCGAACAATGCCGCCGTCACCATGGATGGGGGCGAGATCGGGCGGGCGCAGGCGCTGCAGGCGCTGGCCGCGCGGGCGGCGTTGCATACGGACATGAACCCGGTTTTGCTCAAACCTCAGGCCGATCGCACCTCGCAACTGGTGGTCCATGGGCGAGTGCGCGGTACGCTGGGTTCGGGCAATTTCCGCGAGGGGCGGCGCGGGCTGCTGCCCGAAGTGCTGGAGAGTTTTGCGCGATTGACGGCCCAATGCGACATCGTGGTGGTCGAGGGCGCGGGATCGCCCGCCGAAATCAACCTGCGCGAGGGCGACATTGCCAACATGGGTTTTGCCCGCGCGGCGGGCGTGCCGGTGGTGCTGGTGGGCGATATTGACCGGGGCGGGGTGATCGCCTCGGTGGTGGGCACGCGATCGGTGATGGATCCGCAGGATGCCGCGATGATCCACGGCTTTATCATTAACAAGTTTCGCGGCGATCCGGCTTTGTTTGCCGATGGCTATGCCGCCATTGAAGAGCGCTCCGGATGGCGCGGGTTTGGGCTGGTGCCTTGGCTGGGCGATGTGGTGCGTCTGCCCAGCGAGGATGCGGTCGTGCTGGAAAAGGGGCGGCGCGTGGGCGGCGACCGGCTGATCGTGGCCTGTCCGATCCTGCCGCGCATTGCCAATTTCGACGATCTCGATCCGCTGAAAATGGAGAGCGGGGTCGAGGTGGTGATGATCCCGCCCGGAACGCCGATCCCGGCGGAAGCGAGCCTGATCGTGCTGCCCGGATCCAAGGCGACGCTGGCGGATCTGGCCGCGATCCGGGCGCAGGGGTGGGATATCGATATTCTGGCCCACCATCGGCGCGGCGGCGCGGTTTTGGGTATTTGCGGCGGTTATCAGATGCTGGGGCGCCGCATTGCCGATCCCTTGGGCATTGAGGGCGCGCCCGGCGAGGCGGCGGGGCTGGGCCTGCTGGATGTGACCACGGTGCTGGGCGAGAGCAAGATGCTGCGGCAGGTGCGGGGCGAGGCCTTGGGCGCGGGTTTTGCCGGATATGAGATGCATATGGGCCGGACGAGCGGCGGGGCGCTGCCCTTTGCCCGGTTTGACGATGGGCAGCAGGATGGCGCGGTCAGCGCCGATGGGCGGGTAATGGGCACCTATTGCCACGGGCTGCTGGGCTCGACCGCCCTGCGCGGGGCTTTGCTGGCGCGGTTGGGGGCGGCCTCGGATGGGGGTGATTATGCCGCCGGGGTCGATGCCGCGCTCGATGCCGTGGCCGCCGCGCTCGAGGAGCATCTCGACATGGACGCGCTCATTGCGCTGGCGCGGAGGGCGGCATGAGTGCGCTGCTGATTCTGGGCGGGGCGCGCTCGGGCAAGAGCCGCTATGGGCAGGCGCGGATCGAGGGTTTTGCCGGGCCCTTGACCTATATCGCCACCGCGCAGGCGTTTGACGATGAAATGGCCGAGCGCATCGCCCGGCATCAGGCCGACCGGGGGCCGCGCTGGCGGACCGTGGAGGCGCCGCTGGACCTGGCCGAGGCCATTGCGGCGGTGCGGGACGGGGCGGTGCTGGTCGATTGCCTGACGCTCTGGGTGTCGAACCTGATTTTGGCGGAGCGCGATTGCGATGCGGCGGGCATGGCGCTTTGCGCGGGGCTGGCCGATTGCCGCGTGCCGGTCGCGCTGATCGCCAATGAGGTCGGGCTGGGCATCGTGCCCGACAATGCGCTGGCGCGGCGCTTTCGCGATGCGGCGGGGTGGCTCAACCAGCGTATCGCGAAAACGGTGGATGAAGTCGTATTTGTTGCCGCCGGATTGCCGCTGGTTCTCAAATCCGGCGCATGATTGTGGCATAAGGATTCCCGCATTGTCTTCGGGAGTTTTTGTGAGAAAATTGAATATCATGCTGGGCGCGATGCTGCTGGCCTCCACCGCTCATGCACAGGGTGTTTCGGCGCCGGTCGAACCGGGCGTTTGGATGAAGGGCGACCTCCATCTCCATTCGCGCCACAGCAAGGATACGACCAACAATTCCGTGGGCAAGATCATCCATTTTGCCGAGGACGAGGGCTTCGACTTTCTGGGTATCACCGATCATGACAACCATGTCGATGGCGACACCGCGCATCATACATGGGCCGATCCGGAATGGCGCTCGGGTCGGATCGTACTGCTCTATGCCGCCGAATGGACGACCGAGCGCGGGCATGTGAATGTCTTTTCCTCGCATCCCTATGACCAGAAACTTTTGCGCAGCATGAGCGATGCGCGCGATGTGAAACTGATCCCTCTGCGTAAGGGGCTGGGCGTGCATATGTCGGCCAACCATCCGACGAACAAGGACCACTATGGCTTTTCCTTCGACATGGTGGATTCGATCGAAGTCTGGAACAGTTCGAACTGGGCCAAGAACCCGCCCGCCTTGCTGGTGTGGGACGACATGCTCAAATCCGGGCGGATGATTGCGGCACGCGGAGGCAGCGATTCTCACCATGGTTGGCCCGACAAGCCGGAGGATCGCGGGCCGCTCAGCGGCGAGCGCATGGCCAATTATGTCGGAACGCCCACCACATGGGTCTATGCGGCCAGACGCGACCGGCAGGGCGTGGTCGATGCGCTGACCCATGGCCACGGCTCGATCAGCGCCAATCCGCGCGATCCGCGTGTCGAATTCTATGCCGATCTGGATGGCGATGGAAAGATCGACGCGATGATGGGCGACAATCTGCGCGCCGACGGCAAGCCGGTGACATTCCGCATCCGCCTGTCCAATGCGACGATTCCATGGGCGCAATATCAGGTCCGCGTGGTGCGCGATGGCGAGACTTTCGCCACCTTGCCGGTCAATGCCAGCGAACCGGAAGCCACTTTCACCGACACGCCGCCCTTGGGCAAGCGCAGCTATTACCGATTGGAAGTGACCGGGCCGCAGGCCGATTATCCGGCTGTGCCGATGGCGGCGGGCCGGAGCGACACGATGGTGGCGCTCTCGAACCCGGTCTATTTCAATTACGATCCATCGTTCTGATGGCGGCTTTGCGGGGCGGATGGCGCGATCCGGCCCGCAAAGCCCATCACGGCGCGGGAGTGAGGATCAGCCGGTCGAGCGCGATGCCGCCGCTGCGCGCGGTGACGGCAATGCGATGCGCGCCAGGGGTGAGCGCGGCAGGCACCGCCACTTTCAACTGATTGCCTAGGACGCCTTCGACCCAGCCTGCGCTGCCCACCTGACGCGGGACGGTGATGGCGATGGGGGCGCCGCCGTCGATGCTGACCTCCAGCTTCAATTCGCGCGCGTCTCCGTCCGGAAACATGGGCAGGATGCCCAGCGCGACGCCGGTTTGCCCCTGCGCCAGCGCGAAGCCGGCCGACCACGGGGCGCCCTGCGCATCGGCGATCATCACGCCGCGCCCGCGCCCCATGCCTTCCACCTTGCGCCAGCCCTTGGCGGGCACATCCTCGGCCTCGAGCACCGGCGATTGCGGCGGGGGCGTTGCATCGACGCGGGCAAAGAAGCGGTCGGGCGCGCTGCGCAGCGACGCGGCGGGCGTAACGATGGGGCGGGGACGATAGATGCGCCACTGCGGATCGGCGGGTTCGGCGGGCATGATGTTGCGCCATTTGCCGCCCGCGACGGCGTTGTTATAGCGCGCGGTGATCGCGGCGATTTCATCTTCGGCCCAGGCAATCGCCCCGCCTGCCGAATAGGCTTCGGCGGGCGTGACTTCTATCATTTCGTCATAATATTCGGCCGCGAAATAGCGGATATTGGCGGCCGATGCCGCGCGAATCGGAAATTCCACCAGTTCGAACCACGCATCCTGCCGGTCGGCCGGGACTTGCGCGGCCAGAGCCTGAGCCTTGGCCGCCAGAGCGCGCCAGCGGCGCAGGCGGTCATGCGCCTCGGCCACGGTAAAGTCCGAAAGGTGGCGGTCCTCGCCCTTGGCGGGCCATTCGAGATGTTCGGGGCGGCGCGCGAAATTGAGGAGGAAATATTCATCCATCATCGCGGCGGCCTGCGCGCCCAGTTCCGGCCCGAAAGCCTCGCCCAGCCAGTTTTTGAGATAGTCCTGCTGGCTCTCGCCCCGGTGTTTTTCAATGTCCCATGCCATGTCGAGGAAATGGGTCGTACCGATCTCGGCGGGCTTGATGTCGCCCACATTGACGATCCAGATGTTGCGCGCGCCCTTGTCATAGGCGCGCGTCATTTCCTCGCGCACCAGCGCGGGCGGGGTGGTCGACAGCCAGAGATAGGAGAGCGGATAGCCCAGATAGGACAGGTGGTAATAGACCCCCGCCCCACCCGAACGATGCGCCTCGGCCTTGCTGGGGAACTGGCGGATATAGCCGAAATTGTCATCGGGCCAGACGATCGAGACATTCTCCGGCACCTTCAGGCCGGAGCGATAGATGTCGAGCACTTCCTTGTAGGGTACGAAGATCTGCCCCGCCTTGGCCGCGCCGCCCGCCACATGCTTGTCGAGCAGGTCGCGCTGGTCCTTGATGACCTTGTCGAGCAAGGCGACCTTTTCGGCCATCGTGCTGGTGCCGACCATCCCGGTGTCGTGCAGGCCCCGCATGCCGATGGTCCACAGGTTCTCATAGGCCCCGTTCTTTTCCACCCGTTCCTCCCAATAGAGGCGGATCTTTTCGGGATTGGCGGCATAGTTGAAGGCCTCGGGCGCATCCTTCCATTCGCCCACATTGTTGCGCAGCATCACCTCGGAATGAGACGAGCCCATGATGATGCCGTAATCATCGGCCAGCTTGGCATTGGCGGGATCGGCATTGAAAGCCGCCGTGGTCTTGTGCATCGCGGGCCAGAGCGTGTTGGCCTTGAGGCGCAGCATCAGTTCAAAGATGCGGGCATAGGTTTTCGGCCCGATGTTCTTATATTCCGGGTCAAAGGTCTGCGCCGCCCAAGGGAAGAGGCCCCAGTCCTCGTCATTCACGAAAATGCCGCGATAACGCACCGAGGGCGGGCCGAAATGGCGCAGGCCCGGCGCGGCATAGAGCGCATCGTGATGGCGCGGGGCCAGATCGGCCCACCAGCTCCACGGATTGACGCCCATTGCGCGCGAAACTTCATAGGCGCCAAAGGCGGTGCCGCGCCGGTCGCTGCCCACAACCACCAGCGCGCGGGGCACGCCGGGCAGGGGGTTTTTGACCGAGAGGATCAGGAAACTTTCCCATTTGCCCGCCAGCGCCGCCGGATTGATCACGCCTTTTTTGACTATGGCGTCGATGATCGGGCTTTGCCCCAGCGTGCCGATGATGATGGCGGCCGGGGCTTTGGCGCCCTGGTCCAGAACCTGCGGGGTCTGTCCTGTCACCTGCGCCATATCGCGGGCCAGATCCTGTGCGGCATGGCGCACGGCCATGCTCTCGCCGGGCGCGACGAGGATGGGGGCGATGCGGTTGCCTTCGGCCAGCGCGAAACCGCCCTTCGTCGGGGTAAAGCGGATAATCCCGTCGCCTTCGGCATAGGCATGGCCCGAAAGGCTGGTCGCGCACAGGGCGGCGGCCAGCAGGGCAGTCTTGGCAAATTTCATGATACTCTCCCGGCCTTATGCTTTCAGGATCAGGCCTTTGCGGTCCATCCACCAGCCCACGGCCCAGCACACCATCGTATAGGCCAGCGCGCAGAGCAGCGAACCAAAGGCCCCCGGAGCGATGGCTTGAAACAGATGTATGCCGACCCAGTCGTAAACCCCGTCCTCGCCCAGCGGCACCATGTTCAGCACCGTCACGAACATTTCGGAAAACAGATAGATCGCCAGTGGATTGCGCCCCAGAATGGTGAAGAAGCGGACGCCGCCCTGCTTGCCGCGCAATTCGATGATCCAGATGGTCCAGCCCAGCAGCAGCAGGTCAAGCCCCGTGGTCAGCAGGACAAAGGGGCTGGTCCACAGCTTCTTGGCGATGGGGAACCAGGGCTCCCACGCATGGGCCGCCGCGATGCAGGCAAGGCCCGCCATCAGCATCACGCGCAAGGCGTCGCGCAGATCATTCCCCCGCTGGATCAGCAATCCGGCCAGATAGCCCGCCAGCACATTGACCACGGCGGGCAAAGTGCCAAGGAAGCCTTCGGGATCAAACCCGCCGTCTTTTTTATAAAGATGGCCCGGCGAGAGCAGCCACATATCAAAGCGCGTGCCCGCATTGCCCATCTTGCCAAAGACATCGCCCGGAACGCCGAAATGCAGCAGGATCGCCCAATAGCCCAGCAAAAGCGCGCCGCAGACCCCCAGCACCACCCGCCAATCCAGCCAGCGCACGATGAGGCCCGCCAGCACATAGCACAAAGCCAGCCTTTGCAGCACGCCCGGCACGCGGGTCTGGGCAAAGGGGATCAGTTCCCAGCCCGCATCGCCATGCCGCACAAAGGGAAACCAGTACATCAGGAAGCCCAGCGCAAAGATGATCGCGCCCCGCCGCAGCAGGCGCGCCAGATAGGGGCCGGCGGGCAGGGGCCTGCGCATGGCAAAGCTCATCGCATTGCCCATGGCGAAGAGGAAGGTGGGGAAGATGAGGTCCGCCAGCGTGAAGCCTATCCATTTGGCATGGATCAGTTGTTCATAGGCCCGCGCGCCCGGCCCTGCCGTGTTGACAAGGATCATCAGAAAGATCGTGCCCCCGCGAAACACATCGAGCGAGACGAAACGCTGGGGTTTGACGGGATCGCTCATGGCAGGTCTTTCAGCAGTTGCGCCGCGGCGTGGACCGGATCGGCGGGGGCGGCATGGGCGAAATCCTTGCCATCGGCCACCCATTGTTCTTCCCATGCGCGGATGCGGGCGATGGCGGCGGCTTCATCCAGCGGGCGATGGGCCAGGGCGGCGGCGCGCGCATCCTCCAGCATCATTTGCCAGCGCGGCAGATAATAGTCGGCATAAAGCCCTGACCATGCCCGCGAGGCATAGTCGGACAGATGGCCCGTTCCGCCCCAGATGGTGACGATGGCCTTGGCCTGCGCGGTGTAATCGGCCTTTTCGGCCGGGCTGTCGCCATAGGCGCGCGCGTCGCGCACCCATGTGGCCAGCGTTTCCTGCTGATTGGCGGCCAGCGTGTCGATCCGGCGCGCCAGATCGGCCATTTGCGCGCGCGCTTTGTCGCCGCCCGCCACATCGCCCGCCTTATAGGCGGCCAGCGCGGCTTTCAGCCGGTCGTCCAGCCTCATGCTGGCATAGTGGCGGGTGAGGTCGACAATATCCTTGGCAAACAGCGCCGAAGGATGCGCAGGGCTTGCGGCCAGCATCGCCTCGATCCCCCGGCGCAGCGCCGCAGGATCGCCGGGCGCGGCGGGATAATCCGCGCCGCTCATGCCGGGGCGTTTGAAGAAGAGATAGGCGCCCGCCATCTGGTTCCACCAGCGCGGGGTCCAATAGCGGGTCTGATAGGCGCCGCCGATGGCCGTTTGCCATGCCGAAACCAGCGCGGGCGAGGTGCTGCCATAGCGCGCGGCGGTATAGGATTTCAGCCACTCGCCCAGATCGCGCTTTGGACCCCATGCCAGATCATAGGCATAGGCATAGACGATGCTGTTCGAATGCAGCCCTTCGGGGAACATACCGAAACCGGCCATATGGCCCTTGCCCGCATTGTTCAGCGCAGCGGCGATATCCGATTTGTAAAAGCCAAGGTCGCCATAGGCCGGGTTGCTGCCGCCGTAATTATGGACATAGCCGTAAACCCATTGCTTGCCATAGAAAGCCTGCGTCTGCTGCCAGATGCCGGGATAGCGGTCATTGCCGATGTCGAGCACCAGCATCTTGTCATCCGGCACCTTGGACAGGAAAGCGCGCACCGCGTCCGGCGTCCAGAATGCCTTGTCCGCGCCGAACAGCCAGCCCTGCATCACCCATGTTGCCTTGGGCGCGGCGGCGGTGATCGAGTGATAGAGCTTCTCGCCATAAGCGGCCAGACGCGCATCGCGCACCGCAGGCGGCAGCGCTGCGACCTTTTCGGCCTGCGTGTTGGCGGCGGCGGTGTTGGCGATGGCATCGCCATATTGGGCATTGGCCGCGTCTGAACCGTCCTCGGCAATAGGCGGGACCATTTCGTTGAACGCATCGGCAAGGTAATAATCGCCCGCGCCATAGGTGGCGTTGTAGATCTCGATGAAACGCTTGGCCAGACGCGCAAACATCGGATCGGACGGGTCGAGCCAATAGGTCGGCGGAAAACCTTCCCAACTGCGCATCTTGTAAATCTTCGCCCTGGGATGGGTCTTGGCAAAACCTTCCGGCACATAGCCGGCAAAGGCGGGCAGCACCGGCTTCATGCCAAGGCTGCGCATCCGTTTCAGGATCTGCACCTGCAACTGATGCTTCTTTTCAATCCAGCCGGGCGAGAGCGGCGCGCGATAGCCTGCGATATTGCCCATCCGCTGCCACGGCAGGAAAGGCGCGGCGGACAGGCTTTGCCCGATGGCGGCCTCGTCCATGCCCTCTTCGCGCCAGAGCGCGCGCCAGACATATTCCTGCCCCTCCATGGCCAGCGGCGTATCGACGCCATGGGCGGCCATCCAGTCGATCTCTTGGCTCCAGCGCGCCCAGTTCCACCACGGCGTGGTATAGCCATAGGTGCAGGTGTTGAGATAGGCGCGCAGATCGAAGGGCGAGGAAACCTCGCCGCTGTCGAAATTGTCGGCGCGCGACAGGGGCGCGGCGCGGCGGCCCTCCCAGCTCAAATGCAGCTTGCCCTTGGCCTCCAGCGCCTGCGCCACGCCATGCACCAACGCAACCGCCGAGGAGCCTGTGGCGGCAATCGCGCCGTGCCGGATGCGTACGCGATAGGTGGGATGGGGCGCGGGGCGGATAGCAAGATCAACCTGCGCGGCGCGGACGCCCATGCGCGCGATGGCGGCGCGCGCGGCGGCCACTTCGGGGCTGTCGGCGGCCCGTGCCGGATGGCTCAAGGCCAGCGCCACCGCAAGGCTGGAGATGCGCAGGAAAGGCAGGCTGGTCATGGCGGGACTTATCTTCCGTGCTGGCGGGAAGGACAATCAGGCAAACGGGGCCGGCAACAAAAAATCCGGCGAGGGGGCGAGCGACGGATCGCCCTCCCCCCGCCGGACAGTCAGGGTAGGAGTTTAGAACTTGTAGGAAGCCGAGGCATAGAAGCTGCGGCCATAGAAGCTGCTTTCCTGCCACACCGAGGTGCCGGTGTAGGTCGCCTTTTCGCGGCTGTCGTTCAGGTTGATGACGCCTGCGGTAAAGCTGAGATGCGCGTTGGGCGTATACCCGGCGCTCAGGTCAACCTGGGTGCGGGCCAGAACGGTGTGGCCTTCGCGGGCAAAGAAGCTGTCCGCGCTGTTCTGGTCATAGGCGCTGCGATAGTTGAGCGAGGCGCGGAACGAGAAGTAACGGTTTTCCCAATAGGGCGTCACGTTCCACGTCACCTTCGACAGATTGCGCACCGTATAGCCCGTGCCCACCGCCAGCTTTTGCGGGATCACGCGGGTATAGTTGGCGATAAGGCCAAAACCCTTGACCGGCAGCATCTTGTCGAACGAGTGATTCAGGCTGATTTCATAGCCCTTGATCTTGATCGTGCTGGGGTCATTCAGCGACTGGGTGATGTCATAGGCATTGCCCGCGCTGTCGGCGCAATCGCCCGCCGAGTTCTTGGACAGCGCCGTGCCGTTGAACGAGGAGGGGCAGATCAGCGAGGAATAGGTGCCGTTCTTGATCCACTTGTAGAAGCCGTTGATGGCAATCGCGCTGGAGCGCTCATAATACCATTCCACGCCCAGATCGACCTGATTGGCGGTCAGCGCCTTCAGGCCCGCCTGACCCAGATCGACCGTATAGACCTTTTGCGTGCCGACGGTGGAGACCGAGGAGGTCTGCGCCATCGAGGTGTTGCTGTCCATGATCGGACGCACCAGCACCTTGGCCGCAGCCAGACGCACCTGCACCGCCTTGGCCGGTTCCAGCACAAGGTTCAGGCTGGGCAGCAGATTGCCGTATTTCTGGTTCAGGTTGTAATCGCCGATCTTGGCCTGAACTTCCTGATAGCTGTCGCTGCGCGGGCCGGTCACATTGCCCTGCACCTTTTGCGTCGTATATTCATAACGCAGGCCGATATTGCCGCGCAGCGGCATGCCTGCGATTTCCGTCTCGATCGTGGCCTGACCATAGACCGAGGGCATATAGCGATCGACGTGATACGAGGCTTCGGGCGCATAGATTTCCGGCACCGTGATCCCGGCGGCGGCCAGCGCCTTGTCATAGGCGGCCAGATCGGGCGCGACCCATGCGGTGGGGATGCCCGACATGCCGTTGAGGAAGCCGTTGACCGGATAGTTGTAGGTCGCCATCGCCGGGAAGATGCTGCTCGACGGGGCAGGCTGGGCCGAACCCAGCGCGATCAGGTCATGGCGCGAAACGAAACGGTTGAAGGTTTCGTGGCGGAATTTGACGCCCGCGGCCAGCTTGCTGAAGGGGCCGAAGGAGATGTCCTTATAGAGATCGGCCTGTCCCGACAGCTCGGTGGTACGCATATTGCGCGTCGCGCCATTGGGATATTCGTTGCGCGTCAGCGTGGCAGGCGCATAGGTCGCGGTCGAATTCAGCGCCGAAGAAGTGTTGAACTTGATCGCCTCGGGGTTCGAAATGTCCAGCGTGGCGCTGGCGATGTTGATGCCCAGAATGGCGGCCGCTTCGCGCTGATACGAGGTGCCCTTGGAATAATTGGCAATCGCGCGACCGCTCCAGCCATTGTCGCCCTTCCACTTGGCCGACAACGTGTAAAGCTGGGTCGTCAGATTGCGGTCTTCGTGCTGACGGTTGTTTTCCATGGTGAAATTGGTGGCCGTCACATTGGTGGCCGCACCATTGGATGCCGAATTGACGGTGATGCGCGAGGTGTCGAACAGGAACACCTGCTGGTTCAGGTCATAGGTGGTCTTGTCCTTGGCATAGATCGCGTTGAAGCCCACCTCGATGCGGTCGGACGGGCGCCATTGCAGACCGCCGCTGGCCATCAGGCGTTCGGTTTCGCGGTCGATGCGGCGATAGCGCGGGCGGCGCGGGGTCAGGATGCTGTTGCCGCCGATGTTCTGGCTGGTCCAGCGGTCCATCCACATATAGTCGGCGCGGTCATTCAGCTTCTGATAGCCAAGGTTGACATAGACGCCCAGCGTGCCGTCAAGGAACTGGTCGATATAGCTGACGCCGACCTTGGGCGTGATCTTGCCCCCGGCATATTGCGAATTCTGCGCCTTGGCCGAAACGACCAACTGGCGCTTGTGATAATCGAGCGGCTTGGTGGTTTCGATGTTCACCGTACCCGACAGGCCGCCCGCGTCCATGTCGGCGGTGGGCGATTTGATGACCTGGATTGCGCTGGCCAGTTCGGTCTGGATGATGTCAAAGCGGAAACCGTCGGTGAAGTCGGCGCTCTTGATGGTCTGACCGTTGATCGTGGTCATCGCATATTGGGGGCCAAGGCCGCGAATGCTGATCGTGGCGCCGCGACCGTTGATGTTCGACATCTGGACGCCGGAAATGCGCTGGATCGATTCGGTGATGTTTTCCGCCGGGAATTTGCCGATGTCTTCGGACGAGATGCCGTCCGAAATGCGCGTGTCCTTGCGCTTGGTGTCCAGGGCCGACTTGAGGCTGGCGCGGAAACCGGTGACGACAATGCCGTCCGAGGCGTCAGCAACGGGGGCCGCAGGCGCGGTTTGCACGCCCGAAGTTTGCGCATGGGCCGCGCCCGCCACGATCAGCGCCGAGGCGCCGCAGGTGGAAAGCATCGTCATTCTGGCAGCACGTGAAAGCGGCGAAACAAGCGAAGCACGCAAGATCGTCATAAAACCCCCTCAAGCAATTGAGCTGAACCCTGTATCCTTGCCGGGGGTGGCGCATCCTGTGCGACATCTGCCCCGTTCGCGCCCAGAAATCCGTCGGAAGAGCGAGTCTGTCAAGTCATTTCAATGACACATTTGTTCAAATTGGTATTGCAAATATGCGACGTATGGCGGGAAAAAGGTATGATTGGCCTGTCCAAAAAGGAGGGAATTTTCGGGTAAACTGATGATTAAACTTTGGTTTTATGGGGGTGCTTCGGTGGTTTCCCTTGGTTTGCGCGTCTCGGTCAAAATTGCGCCTGATACGTCAAATTGCGAAGGTGGATGAAAGCTGTTGCAATGATGGCCGCCTTAAAATAATACCAATTAAATATCACTTTCCGACAAATCGGCATGACCGCTTGCCTCCATCGCGGGGCGGCGCAAGGCAGGACCCCATTCGTGACACCTTCACTTGATGACCATCGCCCCCCTCTCGCCTCTACCCTTATGTATGCCGAAGCCGCCGAGGCGGGCGCGGCCGTGGCGCGCTTTGTGGCGGGCAATCGCGCCGAGCTGGCCCGGCTGACCGCGCATCTGGCGCAATGCCCGCCCGCTTTTGTCATCACCTGCGCGCGTGGTTCGTCCGATCATGCGGCCACCTATGCCAAATATCTGATCGAGACGCGCCTTGGCCTGCCCACGGCCTCGGCGGCTTTCTCGACGGTTTCGGTCTATGACGCGCCGGTGGTCCATCCGGCGGGCGGGGCGGCCCTGTGCCTCGCCATCTCGCAATCGGGCCGCAGCCCGGACATGCTGGCCACGGTCGAGCGTCAGCAGGCATCGGGCGCGACGGTGGTTGCGCTGGTTAATGACGAGACTTCTCCTTTGGCTCAGATGGCAGACTTCACCCTGCCGCTTTATGCCGGTCCCGAACGTTCGGTGGCGGCCACGAAATCCTATATCACCTCGCTGGCCGGCATTGCCGCGATTGTCGCGGCATGGACAGGCGATGAGGGTCTGGCCCGCGATGTCGAGGCGCTGCCCGCGCTGCTCGATGCGTCTTTCGCGCTCGACTGGACCCCGCTGATCAGCGGTCTGCTTGATGCCTCGAACCTGTTTATCCTTGGTCGCGGCTATGGTCTGGCCATTGCCCAGGAGGCCGCGCTCAAGCTCAAGGAAACCTCGGCCCTGCATGGCGAGGCTTTCTCCGCCGCCGAGGTGCGCCATGGCCCGATGGCGGTGGTGCGTGAAGGCTTTCCTGTGCTGGCCTTTGCGGGCGGCGATGCCACGGGCGATGATGTGCGCAGAATCGCGGGCGAATTTGCCCAGCGCGGCGCGCATGTCTGGCTGGCCGATGCCGGGGATGCCGCGCCAGAGGGTGTGACCCATCTGCCCGCCTTGGCCGCGCGCGATGAACTGGCGCCGATCTTGATGATTGCCAGCTTCTATCGCATGGCTAACACCTTGTCGCAGGCGCGGGGCCATGATCCCGATCAGCCCCCCTATCTGGCCAAGGTGACGCGCACGCGATGAACACGGTTGATGTCCTTAACGGTCAGGCCCTGATTGCGGGGCAGTGGCGTTCATCGGCCCGTCTGGTGATGGATGGCGGGCGGATTGTCTCGATTGATGAAGCCGGTGATGCCGATCAGGTGATCGATCTTCAGGGGGGCTATCTGCTGCCCGGCTTTGTCGATACGCAGGTCAATGGCGGCGGCGGTGTGCTGTTCAATGATTGCCCGACGGTTGACGGCGTGGCCGCGATTGCGGCGGCCCACGCCCGCTTTGGCACGACCGCGCTTTTGCCCACGCTGATCAGCGATTCGGTTGAAGCGGTGGCCGCCGCGCTTGATGCGGTGGACGATGCCATCGCGCAGGGTGTGCCGGGCATCGTCGGCGTCCATATCGAAGGCCCCTTCATCAACCCCGCGCGCAAGGGCATCCACAGCGAGGCCCGCCTGCGCCGACTTGATGACGCCGCCATGGCGCTGCTGACGCGCCCGCGCCGGGGCGTGGTGATGCTGACCATCGCGCCCGAACTGGCCGCGCCCGAACAGATCGTCGCGCTGACCCGCGCCGGGGTGATCATCAGCGCGGGCCATACGGACGCCACCTATGAGGAGGCCATCGCCGGTTTCGACCATGGCGTGCGCGGCGTCACCCATCTTTACAATGCGATGACCCCTTTGCAGCATCGGGCGCCGGGCATGGTGGGCGCGGCCTTTGACCGCGACGATGTCTATTGCGGGCTGATCGTGGATGGCGTCCATGTGGCCACGCCTGCGGTGCGTCTGGCCTGCCGGGTCAAGGGGGCGGAGCGCCTGATGCTGGTGACCGATGCGATGCCGGGCGTGGGCAATGGGGGGAAGCCTTTCATGCTCGATGGCCGCCCGATCTATGTGCGCGACGGCATGTGCACCGATGCGGCCGGAACGCTGGCGGGTTCGGGGCTGGATATGGCCACGGCCTTGCGCAATACGATCACGATGACCGGCCTGCCGGTGGAGCAGGTCTCGAATATGGCTTCGGCCACGCCTGCCGCGTTTTTGGGGCTTGAAGGCCGGATCGGGCGAATCGCGGCGGGCATGGCGGCGGATTTCGTTGCGTTGGGCGCGGATCTGCGCGTGGCGCAGACCTGGATCGGCGGCGCCTGCCGCTTTGTGGGATAAAGGCGATGGTTGTGGATCTGCGCGCGCCGATGGACGGCTGGATCAGCCCGCTGGCCGAAGTGCCCGATGATGCCTTTGCCGGGGGCCTGCTGGGGCCGGGGCTGGCGATTGATCCGCTGGCCGATACGGTCTGCGCGCCCGCCGCGGGCGAGGTGTTGGCGGTTCATGCGGCGGGCCATGCGGTAACGCTGCGTCTGGCGCCGGGGCTGGATGTGCTGCTGCATTTCGGGCTGGAAACGGTGCGGCTGGGGGGCGAAGGTTTCGCGCCGCTGGTGGCCGTGGGTCAGCAGGTTGCGGCGGGCGACCCGCTGCTGCGCGTCGATCTGGGCGCGGTGGCGGGCCGGGCGAAGAGCCTTGTCATGCCGATCATCCTGATCGAGGCCGAGGGCTGGCAATGGCAACCGGCGGGGGCCCAAGGGCTGGTGGCCAAGGGCGATATGCTGGGCCGTATTACCGGCGCGGGCGCGGCGGAATCGGGCGCGGATGCGGATGGCGAGGCTTTGTCGCTGACGTTGCGCGTGCCCTTGGCGCATGGCCTTCACGCCCGACCCAGCGCGCGTCTGGCCGCCTGCGCCCGCGCCTTTGACGCAAGGGTGCAGGTCGAAAAGGGCGAGGCATCCGCCGCCATCACCAGCCCCAGCGCGATGCTGCGGCTGGGCGTGGGCCATGGCGACACGATCCGTCTGCTGGCGCGCGGGGCGCAGGCGCAGGAGGCGCTCGACACGCTTAGCGAGATGATCGCGGGCGGGATGGGCGAATTTCTGGCGGTTGCCGACAAGGTGGAGCCAGCGGCTATCGCGCCCGCTGCCGCATCCGCGCCTCAACCGGGCGATCGGTTGAGCGGTGTGATGGCCGCGACCGGCATGGCGGTGGGCCATGTCTGGCGCCCGCGCCGCGCCGAACCCGAATTGGCCGCGATCAGCCAAGGCGAGGCCGCCGAAAGGGCCTTGCTCGATGAGGCCCTTGCCGGTTTGCGCGCGGCGCTGACCGCCCAGAGCGAGGCAGGCACCCCCCAGCAAAAGGCGATTCTGGGCGCGCATCTGGCGCTGCTTGAAGACGAGGAACTGGTGGGCGAGGCCTATGCCGCCATTGCCGCCGGGGCCAGCGCCGCAATGGGCTGGCGCAAGGTGCTGTGGGCGCAGGCCGAGGCTTTGCGGCAATTGCCCGATCCGCGCTTTGCCGAAAGGGCGGGCGATCTGCTCGACCTCGAACTGCGCCTGCAATGGCAATTGTGCGGCGAAGAGCCTGAGGCGCCCTTGCCCCCGCATGGCGCGATCCTCGTAGCCGAGGATCTGATGCCCAGCGAGGTGGCCGCGCTTGATCTCTCGCGCGTGGTGGGTCTGGCCACAGCGCGCGGCGGGCCGACATCGCATGTCGCCATCATCGCGGCGAGCCGGGGCCTGCCCGCGCTGGTGGCGCTGGGCGAGGGGCTGATGCTGGTGGGCGAAGGCACGCCTCTGGTGCTGGACGCCGATGGCGGGGCGCTGGAAATCGCGCCCGAGGCGCATCGGTTGGTAAGCGTGCGCGCGATGATCGAGGCCCGCGCCGCCCGCCGCGCCGCCGCGATGGAGCGCGCGCATGAAGAGGGCCGGACAAGTGACGGCACCCGGATCGAGGTATTTGCCAATCTGGGCAAATTGTCCGAGGCCGCCCCTGCGGTGGCGGGCGGGGCCGAGGGCTGCGGGTTGTTGCGCACCGAATTCCTGTTTCTCGACCGGCAAAGCGCGCCCGATGAGGATGAGCAGACCGCGCAATATGCCGCCATCGCCGATGCGCTGGAGGGGCGGCCGCTGGTCATCCGTCTGCTCGACATTGGCGGCGACAAGCCTGCGCCCTATCTGCCCATTGCCCCGGAGGAGAACCCTGCGATGGGCCTGCGCGGCCTGCGCGTGGGCCTGGCGCGGCCCGATGTGCTTGCCACACAATTGCGCGCGATCCTGCGTGCCGCGCAGGGGCGGCCAATCAAGATCATGGCCCCGATGGTGGCCCGCGTTGCCGAACTGCGCGAATTGCAGGGCGTGGCGGCGGCGCAGGCGGCTCTGCTTGGCGTGGAATTGCCCGAGATCGGCGTGATGGTGGAAACGCCCGCCGCCGCCGTGATGGCCGATGCGCTGGCGGCGCAATGCGCTTTCCTGTCGATCGGGACGAATGATTTGACGCAATATGCGCTGGCCATGGATCGCGGCAATCCGGCGGTGGCGGCGGGGTTGGATGGGCTGGACCCCTCGGTCCTGCGCCTGATCGCGCAAACCTGTGCCGGGGGGACGCGGCATGGCAAATGGGTGGGTGTGTGCGGAGGATTGGCGTCCGATCCTCTGACCGTGCCGATCCTGATCGGGCTGGGCGTGACCGAACTCTCCGCCGCGCCCGCGATGGTGGCGGAAATCAAGGCGTTGGTGCGCAGCGTTGATGTGGCCGATTGCCGCAGCTTGGCCGCGCGTGTGCTGGAGGCCGAGGGGGCGGCGCAGGTGCGCGCGCTGGCGGCCGAATTTATCGGAGGGCTGGCGTGATGACATCTGCGATCCACAGTGCCGCGCAGGGGCTGCAACGCCTTGGCCGCGCGCTGATGCTGCCGATTGCGGTGCTGCCGGTGGCCGCGCTGCTGCTGCGTCTTGGCCAGCCCGATCTGCTCGGCTTGCCCTTTGTCAGCGCGGCGGGCGAGGCGATGTTCGCCAATCTGGGCCTGCTTTTCGCCATTGGTGTGGCGACAGGCTTTGCCCGCGACGGCAACGGCGCCGCGCCTTTGGCCGGGGTCGTTTGCTTTCTGGTGGCCAGCGAGGGTGCCAAGGCGCTGCTCAAGGTGCCCGCCGATGTGGTCGCGGGCGTGGCCGAGGCGGCGCGCGGGGCGGTAACGGGCGCATGGCGTCAGGGCCAGATCGGCCGCGTGGCAGTGCCTTTGGGCATTGTTTCGGGCATGATCGGGGGCCTTGGCTATAATCGCTTTTCCGGCTTCCGCCCGCCCGATTTCCTCGCCTTTTTCGGCGGCAAGCGCTTTGTGCCGATCATCGCGGGCGCTTGCGGTGTGCTGCTGGCCGCGCTGGTGGGGTTCAGCCATGATGCGATCAATGCGGGTGTCGATGGCGCCTCGCGCGCGGCGCTGGGCAGCGGGGCGTTTGGCCTGTTTGCCTATGGCCTGCTCAACCGCCTGCTGCTGGTGACGGGGCTGCACCATATTCTGAACAATATCGCATGGTTCGTGCTGGGCGATTATCACGGCGTGACGGGCGATCTGCGGCGCTTTTTCGCGGGCGATCCGGGGGCGGGCGCTTTCATGAGCGGCTTTTTCCCGGTGATGATGTTCGGCCTGCCCGCCGCCTGCCTTGCCATGTATCGCAGCGCGCGGCCTGAAAAGCGGCGCGAGACGGGCGGGATGCTGGCCAGCCTCGCGGCGACCTCCTTCCTGACCGGCGTGACTGAGCCGATCGAGTTCAGCTTCATGTTTCTGGCCCCTGCGCTCTTTGCGCTCCATGCGGTGCTGACCGGGGCGGCGATGGCTTTGATGTCCTTGCTTAATGTCCATCTGGGCTTTGGCTTTTCGGCGGGTCTGTTCGACTATGTGCTGAACTTTTCCAAGGCGACGCGGCCGCTGGTGCTGATCCCGGTGGGGCTGGCCTATTTCGCGATCTATTATGCGGTGTTTCGCTTTGCGATTGTCCGGCTCGACCTGAAAACGCCGGGGCGTGAGGAGGACAGCGGCGAGGCGGCCGAGGTTTCGACAGAGCAGGGCCGGGGCGCGGCTTTTGTCGCGGCGCTGGGCGGGGCGGACAATCTGGTCGAGGTGGGCGCCTGCACCACGCGGTTGCGGCTGGTTGTCGCGCGGCAGGAGGCGGTGGATGAGGCGGCGCTGAAAGCCTTGGGCGCGCGCGGGCTGATCCGGCCTTCGGCGCAGGGGCTTCAGGTCGTGCTTGGCCCGCAGGCCGACAGCGTGGCGAGCGAAATGCAGGCGGCGATTTCGGGCGGGCCGGTGGTTCGCGCGGCGGCTCCTGTGGCCGAGGCTCTGGCCACTTTGTCGCCGCAATCGCTGCCTGCGCCGGTGCGCGCCGCTTTGGGACCGGTGGCGTCCGTGCATGTCGGACCGAGCCGTCTGGTGGTCGAGAGCGAGGCCGCACCCGATCTGGCGGCGCTGGCGGCCCACGGCCTGCGCGGGGGCGTACAACTGGGCGGGCAATGGCATCTGCTCTTTGCCCCCGAAACCATTTCCGCCTGGCACAGATAAACAACCGACAGGCGTTTGCAGGAGGGGGCTCGGCAAGACATATTAAGGTCTTGCCGAGCCCCATTCCTTTTTGGATAAGACAGATAGCAGACCGCGCAGGCCCGAATGTCCGGGCAAGGGAGTATTATGGCCTTTATCGATCAGGTCGGTGTTCTGGATGAAGACGAATCCGGGCCGCGCTATCTGCGGCTGCAAAAGCTGCTCCGCAATGCCATCGACAGCCGCCGCCTGCCGGTGGGCAGCGCCTTGCCCAGCGAGCGCGAATTGGGCGAGGTCTATGCTCTCTCACGCGTGACGATCCGCAAGGCGATCGACAAGCTGGTCGATGAGGGCCTGCTGGAGCGGCGCAAGGGGGCGGGGACCTTTGTCGGCGGCGCGGCCCCGGCGCCATCGGGCCGCGTGGAAAAGAGCATTTCCAAACTCTCCTCCTTTTCCGAAGACATGCTCTCACGCGGGCGCAAGCCGTCGAGCCGCTGGCTGGACCGCAGCGAAGGGGCGGTGACGCCCGATGAGGCGCTCTCGCTGGGCCTCTCGCCCGGATCGCCGGTCTATCGCTTTCAGCGCATCCGCTATGCCGATGGCGAGACGATGGCGCTGGAGCATGTCGCGGTTCCCGCATGGGGCCTGCCCTCGGCCGAGGCGGTGGAGGAATCGCTCTATGACGCGCTCGACCTGCGCGGCTTGCGCCCTGTGCGCGTGCTGCAAAGGGTGCGCGCCATCGGCTTTTCGGCTGAACATGCCGCGCTGCTGGGGGTGGAGGAGGGCGACCCCTGCCTGTTCATCGACCGCCGCGCCTTTTTGCCCGATGGGCGGGTGATCGAGGTGGCGCAATGCTATTATCGCGGCGATGCCTATGATCTGGTTGCGGAATTGAGCCAGTCGTAGGCAAGGGGGGATCACTCCCCCTTTGGCCCTTTCACGCTGCTTTCCACCCTCCGGCCAGAGCGCGGAACACATCGACCTCGGCAAAGGCGCTGGCGCGGCGGGCGGCCACCAGATCGGCCTCGGCCCCGGCCAATGTGCGCTGCGCATCCAGCACGGTCAGGAAATCGACCTGCCCTTCGCGCTGGCGGGCAAGGCTGATCCGCGCGGCGCGCTGGGCTTCATCGCGGGCGCGCTCCAGCGTATCGGCGCGCTGGCGGGCGTGCGAGAGATTGGAGAGCGCCCGCTCGGTTTCCTCCAGCGCCACCAGCACCGTACCATCGAATTGCGCCAGCGAGGCCTTGGTTTCGGCCCGTGCCGCCGCGATCCGCGCCCGCGCCGCCACGATATTGGGTATGCTCCAGCTGACCAGCGGCCCCAGCGACCAGCGCGAGGCTGAGGAACTGGTCACATCCATCCCACCCAGCGCGCTGGCCCCGGCCGAGGCGCCCAAGGTGATGCGCGGGAAGAGATCGGCCGTGGCCACCCCGATCCGCGCCGTGTCGGCCGCTAGCCGCCTTTCGGCCGCGCGCACATCGGGCCGCCGCGCCAAGAGCGCCGCGCCATCGCCCACCGGGATCGGTTGTTTCAGCGTGGGCGTGGCGATCACTCCGCGCAGCGCGGCGGGCAGATCGCCCGGATTGCGCCCCGTCAGCGTGGCAAGGCGCAGCAGGGCGGCCTGACGGTCGGCCTGCAATTGCGGGATGGCGGCGGCCTGCTGGTCGCGCAGGGCCGTGACGCGGATCAGGTCCAGCCGATCCGACCGGCCCACATCGACCCGCGCTCCGGTGATGCGGATCGAGCGGTCGAGCAGGTCCACCGTTTCGCGCGCCACCTTTTCGCGCTCGGCGCTGGTGGCGGCATCCAGATAGGCGCGCACCGTGTCGGACACCACCGCAAGGCGCACGGCATCCTCATCGGCCTGCGCTGCGGCGGCATCGCCCTTGGCCGCCTCTATCCCCCGACGCAGACGGCCAAAGGCATCGACCTCATAGGAGAGGGCAAGGCCGCCATCATAGGCCCAGCGCTCACGCGACTGGCCCGGAATGGTCTGGATCGAGGAAATCCGCTGGCGGTTGGCAGAAGCGGTCAGCGTGGTTTCGGGCAGCAGGATCGGCGCGCGTGCGCCGGTCAGGCTGGCGCGGGCCGCCTCCACCCGCGCGGCGGCCACGCGGATGTCGGTGTTGGCGGCCAGAGCATCGCGGACGAGACCGTCGAGCACCGGATCGCCATACATGGTCCACCACTGATCAGCGGCGGGGGCGGCGGCGAAGGGCGCGGCCTGCGCGCCCATAAAGGGCGCCTTGGCCGAGGCATTGGCCACCGGGGCATGATAATTCGGCCCCACGGCGCAACCGGCCAGCAGGCTGGTGGCCAAGAGGAGGGGAATGATGCGTGTCATCGCAAACTTCCTTATTCGGCCGGTTGCAGCGCGCCGCCATGGCCCCGGCGACGCCGCCGGGCCAGACGCAGCGCCAGTTTCCGGCACAGCACATAGAAGGTGGGGGTAAAGAGCAGGCCAAAGCCGGTGACGCCCGCCATGCCGAAGAACACCGCCGTGCCCAGCGCCTGACGCAGTTCCGCCCCTGCGCCGGTGGCGATGACCAGTGGCACCGCGCCAAGGATGAAGGCAAGGCTGGTCATCAGGATCGGGCGCAGGCGGGTTTGCGAGGCATAGACCGCGGCATCGACCGGGCTCATGCCGCGCTCATCCTCGGCCTGCTTGGCAAATTCCACCACAAGGATGGCGTTCTTCGCCGCCAGAGCGATCAGCACCACGAGGCCGATTTGCGTCAGGATGTTGTTGTCCATCCCCCGCAGATTGACCCCCGCCATGGCCGCAAGCAGACACATCGGCACGATCAGGATGATCGAGAGCGGCAGCGTCAGGCTTTCATATTGCGCGGCCAGCACGAGGAAGACGAAAAGCACGGCCATGCCAAAGACCATCGCGGCGGTGTTGCCCGCATGGGCCTGTTGATAGGCAATGTCGGTCCATTCGCCGCCATAACCGGGCGCCAGCGTCGTGTCGGCCAGCTTTTCCATCGTGGCCAGCGACTGGCCGGTGGAGAAGCCGGGCGCGGTGTCGCCGTCGATTTCCACCGCCGGTTGCAGGTTATAGCGCACCACGCGATAGGGTCCGGTCTTGTCCTCGAAATTGGCGACCGCGCCGATCGGCACCATTTCGCCGGTGTTCGAGCGGGTTTTCAGGTTGGCAATATCGGCCACGGTCGAGCGGTGGTCCGGGTCGGCCTGCGCAGTCACGCGATAGGTGCGGCCCAAAAGGTTGAAGTCATTGACGAAGGCGGAACCCAGATAGACCTCGAGCGCCTCAAAGATCCGTTCGGGCGGCACGCCCAGCAGATCGGCCTTGCGGCGGTCGATATCGGCATAGACGCGCGGCGTGTTGACATCGAACAGGGTATAGACCTGCTTGAGACCAGCCTCCGCATTGGCCTTGGCGATCAGCGCCCAGGCCTGCGCATTGAGCGCATCATAGCCGCGCCCTTCGCGGTCCTGCAGCATGAAGCGATAGCCGCCCGCCGCGCCAAGACCCTGAATGACCGGGGGCGGCACCAAGATGATGCGCGCCTTGTCATAACCGGCCATGGCCTTGTTGGCCTGATCCATGATGCCCTGATAGGTCACGCCCAGCGCCTTGCGTTCGGCAAAGCTCTTGAAGGGGAAATAGATCGCGCCCGAATTGGGAGCCGAGGTGCGCGATGGCCCATGGAAGCCGGCAAACATCACCGCCCCGCGAATGCCCTGAATGGGCAGGATGCGCGCCGCCACATCGCGCACCACGCCGTCGGTGCGCTCCAGCGAGGCGCCCGAAGGCAATTGCACGATGGCCAGGAAATAGCCCTGATCCTGCGCCGGGATAAAGCCCGAGGGCGTGATCAGGAACAGGCCCGCCGTGGCCGCGATCAGCGCGGCATAGGCCCCCATCATGCGCTTGGGCATGCCCAGCAGGCGGCGCGTCAGGCGGGCATAGGCCGTGCTCATCCGGTCGAAACCGGCGTTGAAGCGGTCGGCCCCGGTTTGCAGCATCCGCCGCCAGCGCGACATATGCACATGGGCGCTATCGACATGCCCGCGCAGCAGTAGCGCCGCCATGGCAGGCGAAAGCGTCAGGCTGAGCAGCAGCGAGATGACCGTGGCGGTCGAGATGGTGACGGCAAACTGCTTGTAGAACTGGCCCGACAGGCCGGTGATGAACAAGGTGGGCACAAAGACCGCGCAGAGCACCAGCACAATGGCGACCAGAGCGGTGGCCACCTCGTCCATGGATGTGCGCGCCGCCTCCAGCGGGCTCATGCCCAGCGCCATGTTGCGTTCAACGTTTTCGACGACGACGATGGCGTCATCGACCACGATGCCGATGGCCAGCACAAGGCCAAACAGCGAGAGGTTGTTGAGCGAATAGCCCACCGCCGAGAGCATCACCGCCGTGCCGATGAGAGAGACGGGGATGGCCAGCACCGGAATGATCGCCGCGCGCCAGCTTTGCAGGAAGATGAGGATCACCAGCACCACCAGCACCACCGCTTCGAACAGCGTGTGATAGACCGCGTCGATCGACTGGCTGATGAATTCGGTGGGGTTGTAGATGGTGGAATATTCCAGCCCCTTGGGGAAGGTCTTGGAAATCGTGTCCATCTCCGACTTGATGCGTGCGGCCGCGGCCAGAGCGTTCGAGCCGGGGCGCTGCATCACCGCGATGACCACGGTGGGCTTGTTCGAAAGATAGGTGTTGATGCTGTAATCCTGCGCGCCCAGTTCGACGCGGGCCACATCGCGCACGCGGACCTGATGGCCGGCGGCATCGGTGCGGATCACCACATCATAGAACTGCTGCGGATCGGTCAGGCGGCCCTGCGTTTCCACGCCAAGCTGGAACGCCTCACCCTTGGAATAGGGCGGCTGGCCCAGAGCGCCGGAGGAGACCTGCACGTTTTGAGCGCGCAGGGCCGCGACGATCTCGCCCGCCGTCAAGTTGAGCGCGGCGGCGCGGGCCGGGTCGATCCACACGCGCATCGCATAATCGCGCCCGCCAAACAATTGCACATCGCCCACGCCGTCAAGCCGGGCCAGACGGTCTCGCACCTGCGTCAGCGCATAATTCGAGATATAGTCGCGCGGCAGGCTGCCGTCCGGCGATTGCAGATTGACCACCATCAGGAAGTCCGGGCTGGTCTTGCGCGTGACAACGCCCAGCCGCTGAACCTCTTGCGGCAGGCGCGGCACGGCAATCGCCACGCGGTTCTGCACCAAAACCTGCGCGGCATCGAGATCGGTGCCGATCTTGAAGGTGGCCGTGATCGTCACCTTGCCGTCGCCGGTCGACTGGCTGCTCATATAGAGCATATTGTCGACGCCGTTGATTTCCTGCTCGATGGGCGTGGCCACCGTAGCGGCAACGGTTTCGGCCGAGGCGCCGGGATATTGGGCCGAAACGGTGACCGTGGGCGGCACCACTTCGGGATATTGCGAGACGGGCAGGCCAAGGAAGGCCAGCGCGCCCACCACGGTGATCAACACCGCCAGAACGCCCGCGAAAATCGGGCGGTCTATGAAGAAACGGGAAAAGCGCATGGGGGGATGCCCTTTGGGTTTAACGCGCCAGCGTCGCTTGCGCGGCGGCGGGGGTGTTGATCGCGGCGGGAGCGGCAGTGGGCGCCTGCAGGGTGAAGGTGGCCGGACGGGTGTTCACCTTGGCGCCGGGCATGGCGGCCTGAAGATTGGTGATGACCACGCGGTCCTTGGGGGCAAGGCCCGAACGGATCACGCGCAGCCCGCGCACCACCGGACCCAGCGTGACGGGCTTTGCCGCCAGCGTCCCGTCGGGGCCGACCACCAGCACGGTCTTGCGCGCCTGATCGGACTGGATCGCCTCGTCGGGAACCAAGAGCGCCTGCACCGTGCCGCCATGGCTCAGCCGCATCGCGCCGAACATGCCCGGCGTCAGGAAGAGGCCGGGGTTGGCGAGCACCGCGCGGCCCCGGATCGTGCCCGAATGCGGGTCGAGGCTGTTGTCGGTGAAGTCCAGTTGGCCCTGATGGCGGTAATCGGCCTCGTCCTGCAGCTTGATTTCGACCTTGGTGCTGGTGTTGCCCGATGCGCGATCGCGCTGGGCTTTCAGGTAAAGCGCTTCGGAGGAATCGAAGGTGAAATAGATCGGATCGAGCGCGTTGATCGTGGTCAGCAGCGTGGCATTGGCCCCTTCGCCCGCGGCCACCAGATTGCCGACATCGACGCGTCGGTCGGAAATGCGGCCTGCGATGGGGGCGCGGACCTGGGTGAATTCCATGTCCAGCGCGCGGGCCTGTTGGCGC
The DNA here is from genome assembly GCF_028607105.1 of Novosphingobium humi. Taxonomy (GTDB): domain Bacteria; phylum Pseudomonadota; class Alphaproteobacteria; order Sphingomonadales; family Sphingomonadaceae; genus Novosphingobium; species Novosphingobium humi. The sequence goes on from NZ_CP117418.1 coordinate 45,949, forward strand.
GCCTGCGCGGCGGCCAAGGCGGCCTGTGCGGCCTGAAGGCGGGCCTTGAGGCCATCCAATTCGCCCGCCGAAATCGCCTCATCGCCTGACAGGCGCGATGCGCGGGCCAGATCGTTGCGGGCCAGCGCCAGCGTGCTGCGCGCCGAGGCGACATTGGCCGCAGCCTCGGCCAGAGCGGCGCGATAGGGGCGTTGGTCGATGGTGAAGAGCAATTGGCCCTTCTGCACGATGTCGCCGTCGCGGAAATGGCGCGCGGTGATCTGGCCGCCCACGCGCGGGCGGATTTCGACGCTCTGGCTGGGGGCGAAGCGGCCCACGTAATCATCCCATTGCGTCACAGGGGCGACCATCGGCGTGGCCACGCCCAGCGTCGGGATGGGCATGGCGGGCGCGGTGGCGGCATCGTGATGCATCGCGCGCCAGCCAAAGCCGCCCGCCAGCGCAAGGGCCAGCGTGACCCAGGTGATGCGGCGCGTGAGGGGGGATCGGCCGGTGTCGGGTGCCGTGTCGCGCTGAATATCGCGCTCATAGGCATTGTCGAGGTGAGAGGTCAGCATGTCCATTGGATCGGCTCCGGGCAGGCAGGAAAAACGCGCAAGGGACGGCTGCGCCGCGCGCCGGGGGCACGCCAACAAACCTTCCCCGGCGCGCCGGGTAGAAACAGATGGCGGGCGTGAAGCCCGCGCAGGGATGGGATAAAACCGGCCCCGTCCGCGACGCGCGGGGGGGTGGGGGGATTGCGCCCCGGACGGGAACCGGTCTGGGCAAACGGCGTTTGGGGTAAACGCCGCGCCTGAGGTCGGACGCGCTGTTCAGGCGCCCGTTGAAAGGGACGAACCGGGCAGGAACGGACGGTCCTGCACTTGGTGGACGGGGGGGGTAGTCGGCCCGTGCCCTTTCAATACCAAGCGGTATAAAATAGGACGGGCCGGGCGTCAACCGGATTTTTATACCGACCGGTATTTTTAATTCATCCCGTTGGAAACAAGCAGATTTTTCTTAACGCCCCGGCCAGATTGCTAGAGTCGTCGTCACCAGCCGTTCCAGCTCGGCCGGGGTGGCGCCCGAGCGGGCCTGCACCGTCATGCCCTGAAGGATCGCGGTCAGATAGTGGGCCATGGCGGCCGGATCGACGCCTTCGGGGAAATCGCCCTCGTCACGGGCGCGTTCGAAACGCTCGATGATCGCGCGGTCGGTGGCCAGACGCAGCGAGGTGATCTCGTCGCGGATCGAGTCGGCGTAATTGGTGCAGGCCACCGCGCTTACCACGCTGAGGCATCCGCGCGGGTCATTGCCGGTCTGCATCGCCAGCGATCCGCGCAGGAAAGCCTCGGCCACGCCCTTGGCCGTGGGCGCGGTCAGGCCCGCACGCACATAGGCCAGCTTTTCCTTTTCATACAGGTCAAGCGCCTTGCGAAACAGGGCTTCCTTATTGCCGAAACAGGCGTAAAGGCTGGGCTTGGTGATGCCCATCGCCTCGGTCAATTCCGTCATCGAGGCGCCTTCATAGCCCCGCTCCCAAAACACCTTGAGCGCGGCGGTCAGCGCGGCATCGGGACAGAACTGTCGCGGGCGGCCCCGATGGGTGGAATTGGGCGCCACGATGGTGTCAGGATCGAATTTCATACCACGCAGTATATAAGAGTTTTGTAACATGGTCCATAGCGCTTGCCGCGATCTGTCGCAGGAATCCTGACAATCGGCCGCTTTGCTGCGGTGCAGCATTGCTCTTGCGCGGATGCCATCTTTCTGGGAAACTTCACGAATCGCGTGAGGAGAACCGGTTATGACGGTGATCATCGACCCAACGCCCGGCCCGGCCGCGCCCGGTGGCAAAAGCGCCATTCTGCCCGCGCGGCCCGAGGCCATACGCCTTGATCCGGCCACAACCGCCGTGGTCGTCATCGACATGCAGAACGCCTATGCCTCGCCGGGCGGCTATGTCGACCTGGCCGGGTTTGACATTGCCGGGGCGGCAGGCGTCATCGGCCGCGTCGCACAGGTGCTGGACACCGCGCGCGGGGCCGGGGTTCAGGTGGTCTTTCTGCAAAACGGCTGGGATGCCGATTATGTCGAGGCGGGCGGACCGGGATCGCCCAACTGGCATAAATCCAATGCTTTGAAGACCATGCGCGCAAGGCCCGAATGGCAGGGCAAGCTGCTGGCGCGCGGGGGCTGGGATTATGAGCTGGTCGATGGGTTAACGCCCCAGCCCGGCGACATTCGCGTTCACAAGACACGCTACAGCGCCTTTTTCAACTCGCAGCTCGACAGCGTGCTGCGTTCGCGCGGGATCAAAACCATCGTCTTTGTCGGCATCGCCAGCAATGTCTGCGTCGAGTCGACCCTGCGCGATGCGTTCCATCTGGAATATTTCAGCGTGATGCTGGAGGATGCCACCCATCATCTGGGCCCCGATTTCGTCCATCAGGCCACGATCTACAATGTCGAGAAATTCTTCGGCTGGGTCAGCACGGTGAATGATTTCTGCGGCAGCTTGGGGCAATTGCCCAAGGGAGGGGAATGATGCCTTTCGAACCGATCAATCCGCCGCAATTTCCCGCCCCCATCGCGCCCTATTCCGCAGGCGCGAAGGCGGGCAACACAGTCTATGTCTCGGGCGTGCTGGCGCTGGGCGAAGGGGGCGCGGTGCTGCATGTGGGCGATGCGGCGGCCCAGACGCACCACGTTCTGGAGGTGATAAAGATCACGCTGGAGGCGGCAGGCGCCACGATGGCGGATGTGGCGATGAACCATATCTTTTTGAAAGACCTGAAGGATTATGCCGCCTTCAATCAGGTTTATGCGCAGTATTTCCCCGGCGACAAGCCTGCGCGCTATTGCATCCGGGCCGATCTGGTCAAACCGGATTGTCTGGTGGAAATTGCCAGCGTGGCGCATATCGGCTGATGCCGGGCGGGGCGGACCTTTATTATGAAGAACACGGGCGCGCCGATGCTCCGCCGCTGATTTTGTCAAGCGGGTTGGGCGGTTCGGCGGCCTATTGGCGGCCGAATCTGGCCGCGCTCTCCCGCCATTTCCGCGTGATCGCCTATGACCATCGCGGCACGGGGCGCAGCGACAGGACCTTGCCCGCGCAGGTGACGCTGGCCGATCTGGGCGCGGATATGCTGGCGCTGATGGACAGGCTGGGGATCGCGCGGGCCGCGATCATGGGCCATGCCATCGGCGGGATGGCGGCGCTGGAGGCCGCCCGCGCCGCGCCCGAAAGGGTCGAGCGGATCGTCGTCATCAACGGTTGGGCGCGGCTCGATCCGCAGACGGCGCGCTGTTTCGATGTGCGCCTGGCGCTGTTGCGCCATGCCGGCGCGCGGGCCTATCTGGAGGCCCAGCCCCTGTTCCTCTTCCCGCCCGACTGGCTGAGCGAGCATGATGCGGCCCTGCGTGAGGAGAGCGAGCATCATCTGGCCCATTGGCCGGGCGATGCGGCAATGGAAAAGCGCATCGCGGCGGCGCGCAGCTTTGATGCCAAGCCATGGCTGTATCACATCGCCTCGCCGGTCCTGGCCATCAGCGCGGCCGACGATCTGCTGGTGCCGTGGCGCAGTTCGCAGGCTCTCGTCGAGGGGCTGCCCCACGCCGTCCATCGCCATTTCGATTGGGGCGGCCACGCGCTCAATGTCACCGCACATGATCGGTTCAACCGCGAGATCCTCGACTGGCTGACCAGCAGGACCGCGCCTGTCGGGAGCTAGCCCTATGCAAGTCGGCGTCTTCGTGCCCATCAACAACAATGGCTGGCTGATCAGCGAGAATGCCCCGCAGTACCACCCCAGCTTCGACCTCAACAAACAGATCGCGCAGAGCGCCGAGAAATATGGGCTGGATTTCCTGCTCTCGATGATCAAGTTGCGCGGGTTTGGCGGCAAGACGCAGTTTTGGGAATATGGGCTGGAGAGCTTCACGCTGATGGCTGGGTTGGCGGCGGTCACGGAAAAGATCAAGATCTACGCCACCTGTCCCACGCTGATCATCCCGCCCGCCTTTGCCGCGCGCATGTGCAGCACCATCGATTCCATCAGCCATGGCCGCTTCGGCCTCAACCTGATCACCGGGTGGCAGCCGCCCGAATATACCCAGATGGGGGTGTGGCCGGGCGACGAGCATTTCCGCAACCGCTATCAGATGCTGGATGAATATGCCCATATCCTGCGCGAATTGTGGGCGACCGGCGTGTCCGATTTCAAGGGCGACTATTACCGGATGGAGGACTGCCGCGTCCTGCCCCGGCCGCAGGGAGACATGAAGATCATCTGCGCCGGGTCATCGGATGCGGGTCTGGCCTTCTCGGCCAAATGGGCGGACTATGCCTTTTGTCTGGGCAAAGGCGTCAACACGCCCACCGCCTTTTCCTTCAACAATGACCGGTTGGCCAAGGCGTTGGAGGCAACCGGGCGCGATGTTCAGGTCTTTGTGCTGGTGATGGTGATCGCCGCCGAGACGGATGAAGAAGCGATGGCCAAGTGGAAGAGCTATAATGATGGCGTGGACCTTGAGGCCATCGCCTGGCTGGCCGAACAGGGGGCCAAGGACAAGGTCAACACCGACACCAATGTCCGCCAACTGGCCGCCCCCGAAGGCGCGGTCAATATCAATATGGGCACGCTGGTCGGTTCTTATGCCAGCGTGGCGCGGATGCTGGATGACATGGCGCAGGTGCCCAATACGGGCGGGGTGCTGCTGACATTCGATGATTTTGTCGAGGGGGTGGAGGCTTTCGGCACGCGAATCCAGCCGCTGATGGAAAGCCGGAAATAGGGCTGCAACACGCCAGATCGGATATGGATCCCGGCAAAATCACCTTTTTCCGAGCGTCGCCACCCGGCGCTTCACCGCGGCCATCAGCTCGGGCAGGCTGGACACCTGCTCGACCCCATAGCGCGCGCCGGTAATGTCCACATTGCCCTTGCGCCAATATCCGGGCGGGCAAAGCACGATCAGCTTGCCGCCCCGCGCATGGAGGCCCATTTCCAGCAGGCTGATCGGGCTTTGCGATCCGGGCGAGAAATAGAGGACGATGACATCGGCGCTTTCCAGCGCGCCCAGTTCCCATTCGACCTGACGGCGAAATTCCGGCTCGTCGGCCTCCGGACGCCATTTGGGGTTCCAGTCGGGGCGGCGGGGGTTGAGGATCACCACATCGTCGGCGGCCAGCGCCTCGATCATGCCCTTTTGCCAGTCGGGCGCGTTGCCCATGTCGATGCTGCCGCCCAAAAAGACGCGGGGGCGGTCATGCGTGACGGGCAAGGCCTCCGGAGACGTGACGACCGTCGAGGTCTGGGCATGGGCGAGGGGAGCGCCCGGAAGTGAGGCGCCAACAAGCAGGGCGCCAAGGAGCGGGGAGGTGGCCGGAAGCAGTCGCATGCCCCCCGCGATAGGGGCGAAGCGCGCCGCGATCAACGGCGGCCTGCGCGAGGGGGGCGGCGCGGTGGTCTATGGCGTCGCGCTCATCTGCTCCAGCCGGTAATAGAGCTGGGCGCGGGTGATGCCCAGCAGGCGGGCGGCGCGGGCCTTGTTGCCCCCGCTGCGCTCGAGCGCCTGTTCGATCATCCGCCTTTCGTTGCGGGCCAGATCGAGGTCATCGCCGCCCGCGACCTTGGTTCCGCTTTCCACCCGGCCCCCTGCGCGCACCCGGAAGGGCAGGGGGCCCAGCGCTTCGCCCCCGGCAAAGATATGGTGCAGGCGCAAAGGTTCGCCGTCGCGCGCCATGATGACGCCGCGTTCGATGACATTTTCCAGCTCGCGGATATTGCCGGGCCAGGCATAGCCCAGCATGGCCGCCACCGCATCGCCCTCAAAGCCGGTGACGGCCTTGCCGTAGCGCGCGCTGTAGCGTTCGAGGAAATATTCCATCAGCAAAGGCAGGTCGGCCCGCCTTTCGCGCAGCGGCGGGATGCGGATGGGAAAGACATTGAGGCGGTAGAACAGGTCGGCGCGAAAGGTGCCCGCCTCGACTGCGGCACGCAGATCGACATTGGTGGCCGCCACCAGCCGCACATCGGCCCGGTGCATCCGCACCCCGCCCACGCGCTCGAACTCGCCCTCCTGAATTGCGCGCAGCAATTTACCCTGCGCGGCGAGAGACAGGGTGGCGATTTCGTCGAGGAAAAGCGTGCCGCCCTCGGCCCGCTCAAAGCGGCCCGCGCGGGCGGCATGGGCGCCGGTAAAGGCCCCCTTTTCCACCCCGAACAATTCGGCCTCCAGCAGGCTTTCCGGGATAGCCGCGCAATTGACCGCGACAAAGGGCTTGTCCGCACGCCGCCCCATCGCGTGCAGGTTGCGCGCGAAAATCTCCTTGCCCACCCCGCTTTCGCCCAGAAACAACACCACCGCATCGGTGTCGGCCACATGGTGCAGCATGTCGAAGGCCACGTTGAACCCGGCCGAAGCGCCCACGATCCGCCGCTCATCGCCCCCGCGCGCCGATGAGCGCGCCCGTTCGATCTGGTTGATCGCCTCGCCGCGCATGAAGCGCAGGTCCTCCTCGCCCTCTTCCCATTCCTCGGCGGGCAGGCCCCGGACGCGGCAATGCGGGTGGCCCATGGCGATGCATTCCACCTCGCGGAACAGGATCGGGCGGCCAAGGAACACGCTGGCATAGCCGCTGGCATAACCGGCCAGCGACCAGCCCGCAGGATAGGCCCCGCGCCCGGTCGTTTCCAGATGCGCCCCGCATTCCGACGAGCCGTGCCAGAGATATTCGGCCGAAAACGCGCCCTTTTCGACATCGAAATCAACATGCAGCGCCTCGGATCGGACCATGCCTTCGAGCATGTGGAGTTCGGGGCCGACGGCGAACATGTCATCGATCGTGGCATGGGGGCGCAGGCGGGCCGCGCTCTCCGCGTCCAGCGCGCCCGAGTGATAGCCCTGCCGGGTAAAGATCGCGCGGGCCTGTTCCAGCCCCAGCGCGTCGATCACCTCGCGCCGCAATAACGCAAAGGCGCGGGCATGGAGCAGCATCATCCGCTTGCCCGCCAGCCAGATATGGCCCTGCGCGGGGTCGAAATGGAGATGGGAGAAGAGATCCTGCGGCATGGGGCGGCCTTTGATGGGAGAGGAGTGTAGGATATTCTACAGTCGGGGAAAAGGGAACGTCTGAAATTATGCATGTTTTCAGCCGGCATCTCACGGCGATCTGACGCGGTTTGAAAAGATAATCGACGTAAAAACAAAGAACTATCAAAATTCTGTTCACCATTTCCGCGCTTGGCACAGGCTTTGCGATGATCCCACCAGGCCGCGCGACAGCGGCCGTGACAAGGGAGAGAGCCACCATGCCGGACCATCACGCGCACCCTTGTTGCACCCATCGTCGCACCCGCCCCCAACGGCTGCATCAAGGAGACATCACACCTATGGACCCTGCCTTTTCCCATCTGACGCGGCGGACCTTCCTCTCCGCCAGCGCGCTGGCGACGCTGGCCACCGCCGTTCCGGCCGCCGCCGCCGAATGGACGCGCATCGCCCCGGTCGCGCTGGCCAGCCATGCCGGGGCGCTGCCCGCGGGCTGGAGCGGGCAGGCCATCCTGCTCAAGGGCTCCTATCTGGCCCGCCTGTCGCAGATCCGCGCGGCCATCGCCCGCCATGGCGCGGCCCATCTGACGCCCTTTCTCGATGCCGACGATGCGGTGCTGCTCGACATTGCCCGCCACGATGCCGTGGGCGCCCCCCTTGCCGGACAGGAGTGACCTGCCATGAAATTTCGTTCTCTTGCCCTTGTCGCCCTGTTGTCGCTGGGCGCCGCGCCCGCTGTCCATGCCTCGCCCGACGGGGTGTGGCGCGGTTCGAATGAAGCGTGGGAAAAGGTCTGCGCGCGCTGCCATCTCTCGGGCGTCGGCCCGGAGCTGCGCGGGCGCCAATTGCCGCCCGAATATATCAAGCAGGTCGTGCGCCACGGCTTTCTGGCCATGCCCGCCTTTCCCCATGGTGCGATTGACGACGCCACGCTTGATGGTGTGGCGCTCTATGTCTCCAAATCGCGCCTGAACGCGCCCGCCAAGCCCGCCGCCCCGGCCAAAAAGCTCTGAAATTTCCGGAGATCCTGACATGACCGCTCAAAAAACCGCTCCTGCCGCTGCCTCTGGCCCGGCGGCCCCTGCCATCCTGCCCCCCGGCGTCAGCGCGGCCGACTTCGCCGGTGCGATCCGCGAATTCATCGCCATCCTTGGCGCGGAAAATGTGCTGACCGATGCCGACCATCTGGCGCCCTATACCAAGGTGATGGTGGCCGAGAGCGAGGATCTGCACCGTCCCGCCGCCGTCATCATGGCCCGCACCGTCGAACAGGTGCAAAAGATCATGGCCGTGTGCAACCGCGTGCGCGTACCGATCTGGCCGATCTCGACCGGGCGCAACTTCGGCTATGGCTCGGCCGCGCCGCAAAGCGCGGGTCAGGTCATTCTCGACCTGCGCCACATGAACCGCATCCTTGAGGTCGATCCGGTCCTGTGCACTGCGCTGGTCGAACCGGGCGTGACCTATCAGCAGCTCAAGGACTATCTGGTCGAGAACAACATTCCGCTCTGGCTGTCCTGTCCTGCGCCTTCGGCCATTGCCGGGCCTTTGGGCAATACGGTCGATCGCGGCGTGGGCTATACCCCCTATGGCGAGCATTTCATGATGCAATGCGGGATGGAGGTTGTGCTGGCCGATGGTCAGGTGCTGCGCACCGGCATGGGCGGGGTGCAAAACACCAACGCATGGCAGGTCTTCAAATGGGGCTACGGGCCTTATCTCGACGGCATCTTTACCCAGTCGAACTATGGCGTCGTCACCAAGATGGGCATGTGGCTGATGCCTCAGCCGCCGGTCTATAAGCCTTTCTCGATCCGCTATGACAAGGATGAGGACATCCATGACATCGTGGAAACCTTGCGCCCGCTGCGCATTGCGGGCGTCATCCCCAATGCGATGGTTTTCGCCAATGTGATGTGGGAAGCGGCCGCCATCATGCCGCGCAGCAAATATTACCAGGGCACCGGCACCACGCCCGACCATGTGCTGGAGGAGATCAAGGCCAAGGAAGGCATTGGCGCGTGGAACGTTTATGCCGCGCTCTATGGCACCAAGGAGCAGGTCGAGGTCAACTGGAACATCATCACCGGGGCGATCAAGGCCAGCGGCAAGGGCCGGATCATCACCGAGGAGGAAGCGGGCGAGACCGAACCCTTCAAATATCGCGCGAAACTGATGCGCGGCGACATGACGCTTCAGGAATTCGGCCTCTATCGCTGGCGCGGCGGCGGCGGTTCGATGTGGTTTGCCCCCGTGACCGTTGCCAAGGGTTCGGAAACCAAGGACCAGACCGAGCTGGCCAAGAAGATCCTTGGCGAATTCGGGCTGGATTATGTGGCCGAATATATCGTCGGCATGCGCGACATGCATCACATCATCGACGTGCTGTTCGACCGCTCGAACCCTGAGGAAATGGAGCGCGCCCATGCCTGTTTCGCCAAGCTGCTGAGCGAATTCGGCAAGCGCGGCTATGCGGTCTATCGCGTCAACACCGCCTTTATGGACCAGACCGCCGATCTCTACGGCCCGGTCAAGCGCCATGTCGATCAGGCTCTGAAGCGCGCTCTGGACCCCAATGGCATCATCGCGCCGGGCAAATCGGGCATCCGCATCTGAGGCGTGCAGCCTCCAAAAGGATAATTGCATGACGAAACAGATTTTCCGGGCCGCCTTTGCGGCGGCCCTGCTTTTTGGCGCGCCTGTGCTGGGCGCAAATTCGGCGCAGGCCGCTGGCGACCCGGCGCGCGGCAAGGCCGCGTTTCAGGCCCAATGCGCGATCTGCCACGCCACGGTTCCGGGCAAGACGCTGGTCGGCCCCAGCCTTGCGGGTCTGGCGAGCCGCGTTGCGGGCAAGGGGGCGGGCTTTGCCTATTCCCCCGCGCTGGCCAAGGCCGGGTTCAAATGGGATGTCGCCCATCTTGACCGGTGGCTGACCGGGCCTGCCAAATTGGTGCCGGGCAATAAGATGCCCTATGCGGGCATGGCCAATCCGGCCCAGCGCGCCGATGTCGTGGCCTATCTGGGCACGCTGAAATGAGCGGCCCGCTCGATGTCGCCCTGCTGATCGGGGGCGAGGACAGAGCGGCGAGCGACGGCGCCACGTTTGAGCGCCATGGCCCGTTGGGCGACGGCGTGGCCAGTCGCGCGGCGGCGGCCACGGTGGCGGACGCGGATGCCGCCGCTGCGGCTGCGGGCGCGGCTTTGCCTGCATGGGCTGCGCTGGGGCCGAATGCCCGCCGCCGCCTGCTGCTGGACGCCGCCGATGCGATGGAGGCGCGCGCCGTTGACTTCATCGCCTGCATGGCGGCGGAAACCGGGGCTTCGGCGGGCTGGGCGGGGTTCAACGTCCATCTGGGCGCGGGGCTGCTGCGAGAGGCCGCTGCGCTGACCACGCAGGTCAAGGGCGAGACGATCCCCTCGGACCGGCCCGGTTGCCATGCGATGACGGTGCGCCGCCCGGCCGGTGTGGTGCTGGGCATTGCGCCGTGGAATGCGCCGGTGATCCTGGGCGTGCGCGCCATTGCCACGCCGCTGGCCTGCGGCAATACGGTGGTGCTCAAAGCCTCCGAGCAATGCCCGGCCACCCATCGCCTGATCGGGGCGGTGCTGCGCGATGCCGGTTTTCCGGCGGGCGTGGTCAATGTCATCACCAATGCGCCCAAGGATGCAGGCGCGGTGGTGGCGGCGCTGGTCCGGCACCCGGCGGTGCGGCGGATCAATTTCACCGGATCGACCCATGTGGGCCGGATCATCGCCACGCTGGCGGCGCAGGAGTTGAAGCCCTGCCTGCTGGAACTGGGCGGCAAGGCGCCGATGGTGGTGCTGGACGACGCCGATCTGGATGCGGCGGTCGCGGCGGCGGGTTTCGGCGCCTATATGAACAGCGGCCAGATCTGCATGTCGACCGAGCGGATCATCCTTGAACAGCCGATTGCCGCCGCTTTCGTCGCGCGTTTCCGTGAAAGGGTGGCGGGCCTTGTCGCCGGCGATCCGCGCCGGGAGAACGCGCCGCTCGGCTCGGTGGTGGATGAGGCCACCGCCGATCGCATCCGCCATCTGGTGGCCGATGCGGTGGACAAGGGCGCGGCGGTCTATGGCGACTGGCTGCGCCCCGGCACGCTGATGCCCGCGATCCTGCTCGACGGCGTGACGCCCGACATGCGGATCTATGCCGAGGAAAGCTTTGGCCCCGTCACCACGATCCTGCGCGCCGCCGATGAGGAGGAGGCGGTGCGGATCGCCAATGACACCGAATATGGCCTGACCTCGGCGGTGTTCAGCCAGAATATCGCGCGGGCCTTGCGCGTGGCCGAAAGGATCGAGGCGGGCATGGTGCATATCAACGGCGCCACCGTCCATGACGAGGCCCAGATGCCTTTCGGCGGCACCAAATCCTCCGGCTATGGCCGCTTTGGCGGCGAGGCGGGGATTGCCGAATTCACCGAGCTGAAATGGATCACCATCGACACGCAAACGCCGCATTGGCCGATCTGAACTACGGGCCGGGCGCGGCAAAAGACGCCCGGCCATTTTTATAAAAACAGGGAGATATGAGGATGTTGCGCAAGTTTGCTCTGTTGTGCTGCGCGCTGTTCGCCGCGCCCGCCGCCATCACCCCGGCCCATGCAACGGAAAGCGGCGGCGGGGTCTATCCGCTGGGTGCGGAAGGGGCGCTGGGCGGGGCCTTGCCGCCGCCGGGGGTCTATTATCTGGGCTATCTTCAGAATTACGAGGCCAACCGTTTCAACGATGGCAAGGGCGACAAGGGCCTGCTGCCCGATTTCCACGTCGATGCGCAGGCCGCCGTCACGCGCTTTGTCTGGGTGACGGATCGCAAGGTGCTGGGCGCGGATTTCGCCATGCATATGGTCGCCCCGCTGGTGGCCGCGCAGGTCCGCGTGGGCGGCGTGCAGGGGCAGCAGACCGGCTTTACCGATGTCACCATCGACCCGTTCATTCTGGGCTGGCATTTTAAGAACGGGCTGCATGTCATCACCGGGATCGACGTGAACGTGCCCATCGGCCGCTATGACCGCACCAATCCGGCCACGGTCAGCCGCCATTACTGGAATGTCGAACCGATCATTGCGCTGGCCTATACCGGGCGCAAGGGGTTGCAGGTCGATGTCAAAACCATGTTCGACATCAATTTTGCCAATCCCGATGCCCAGATCAACGGATTGAACCCCACCGGCGCGCGCTATCGTTCGGGCAATGAGTTTCACCTCGAATATGCCGTGACGCAGGCGATTGCGCCGCGCGCCAGCCTTGGCGTTTCGGGCTATTACTATGTCCAGACCTCGTCCGACCGGGTGAACGATGCCTCGGCCCAGCGGGTGCTTGATGCTCTGGACGGCTTTAAGGGCGAGGCGGTGGCCGCCGGGCCCACGCTGCGCGTGGGGCTGGGCAAGGCGCAATTGATCGGCACGTGGCAGCATGAATTTACCGCCCGCTATCGTCCGCAGGGCGACAAGCTCTGGCTCAAGCTGATCCTGCCTGTGGGCCATTAACAGGTCCGTCGGTTCTTGGCCCCTTGCCAGCGGGCCGGGGGCGGGGCCATTTGTCGTCTGGTGTTAACATGACGTGGGCAATAAGGCGCGCCGATGCGGCACCGGCCCGCGCAACAGGACACCAGCCCGATGAACACCCCCAACCCGGCCCAGATCGCCGCCCTGTTCGATGTCGATCTGATCGGCCTCATCACCAGCTTCATCTGCCTGCTGACGGCCTTTGTGCTGGGCACGCTGATCGGGCTGGAGAGGCAATGGCGCCAGCGCACGGCGGGCTTGCGCACCAATGTGCTGGTGGCGGTGGGGGCGGCGGCCTTTGCCGATCTGGGGTTGCGCGTGGCAGGCGTCGACGGCGGGGTCCGGGTGATCTCCTATGTCGTCTCAGGGATAGGCTTTCTGGGCGCGGGCGTGATCATGAAGGAGGGCACCCACGTGCGCGGCCTCAACACGGCGGCCACGCTCTGGGCCAGCGCGGCGGTGGGCAGTTTTGCGGGCGCGCGCAAACCGGCCGAGGCGGTGCTGGTGGCGATGTTTGTGCTGGCGGGCAACACGCTGCTGCGCCCGCTGGTCGATGCGGTCAACCGCCGCCCGATGGATCCCGGCGAGACCGAGGCGCTTTACCGCGTCCATGTCGTCTGCCCGGCGGGCGGGGTCTCGGAGGCGCGCGACCTGTTGTTCGAGGAACTGGAAACCCACCATTACCCGATCCGCGAGATGGAAACGCTGGCCGATGGCGAGGTGCATGTCGAACTGGCCGCGATTTTGGTGCCGACCACGGCCAATCCGGCCGATCTGGACGCGATCACCGCCCATATCGCCCGCCATGAGGGCATCATCAGCGCCACCTGGACCGTCAGCGCCACCAACTGATGTGGCCTTTGGCGGCGGGGCGGCCTAGGATGCACCCATGCCTTTTGCCTTGCCCACCCGCAATCGCCTCGCCCTGGCCCAGACCGTCCGCGTCATGGCCGCCTGCCTTGCCACCTATTGGCTGACCGGATTGCTGGGGCTCAAGCAGGGCTATTGGGCGATTTTCACGGTGCTGATCGTCATGCAGGGCTCGCTCGGCGCGACGGCGACGGCGGCCTTTGACCGGCTGCTCGCAACGATTGCCGGGGCGGTGCTGGGCGGGGCGGTGGTGATGGCAACGCCGCGCGATCCCGTGGCGGTGGGGGCCTCGCTGATCGTCATGTCGGGGGTGCTGACCTTTGCCGCTGTGCGCCAGCCCCGGCTGCGCGGCGCGGCGCTGACCTCGGCCATCGTACTGTTGACGCGCTCGCCCGATATTCCCGTGGGGATCTTCGTCATCGACCGGATCATCGAGATCACGCTGGGCGGGGCGATCGGCGTGATGGCGAGCCGGTTCATCCTGCCGGTGCGCTCACGCGGGGCGATGATCGCGCGTTTTTGCGAGATCCTGAGCACGATGGCGCAATTGCTGAACGCCCAGGCCGATGCGGTCGCACGCGGCGAGGCGCTGATCTCGGCCGAGGCCAATATCGCCCTGCGCCAGTCGCTGGTGGCGACCGAGGCGGTCTTGAACGATGCACGGCGCGAAAGGGCGATGGGGCTGGTGCGCGAGGATGTGTCCGATGCCATCCCGCGCACGCTCTGGCGCATCCGCAACGGCATTGCCCAGATCAGCCAGATTCTGCGTACGCCGTTTCCGCCCACCGCGATGGCGATTGTCGGCCCGGCGGTTGAGGGGATGCTGCGCGCCCATGCGCAATCGGCGCAGGATGCGGCATCGGCTCTGTCGGATGGCGCGGCGCCGGTGCAAGATTCCGAGGCCGCCGAGATTTTCGAGCGGGCCTTTGTCACCCTGCAACATTCCGACGAGGCGCGAGCGATTCCGTTTGATGAAATGGGGCGGGTGTTCGGCATGGCCTTTACCCTGCGGCGGATGCAGCAGGATTTCCACGATTTGGGCGAGCGGGTCGCGGAGTGCCGGTAGTATCCGCGCGGCCCGAGGCCCGGATGGACAAATTTCGCTTGGGGGTGGGCAAAGAGGATTAGCTGGCGCGCCGGACATACTCTACTTTATAAATAGACATTATCCCCATGCGCGGAGACCATCATGCCCTCCCATCCCGAACTTCCTTTGGTGCTGACGCTGCCCGGCCTCGGCAATTCCGGTCCCGGCCATTGGCAGACCCGCTGGGAAGAGATCCATCCCAATTGTCGGCGGATCGAACTGGGCCTGTGGGACCGGCCCCATCGCAATGCATGGGTCAATCAGCTCAGCATTGCCCTGCGCCGCGAAACGGCGCCGGTCCTGCTGGCCGCGCACAGTCTGGGATGCCATGCGGTGACGGCATGGGCGGCCATGGAGCCGGATGCGGCCTCGCTGGTGGCCGGGGCCTTGCTGGTCGCGCCGCCGGAGGTCGATTTCTTTCCGCTCGACCCCCGCGTCAGCGCCTTTTCGCCCACCGCTTCGGTGCCTCTGCCGTTTCCCGCGTTGCTGGTGGCCAGTCGCAACGACCCCTATTGCGGGCAACCGGCGGCGCGGGTTCTGGCGCGCATGTGGCGGGCGCAATTCCTCGATGCGGGGGCGCTGGGCCATATCAATGCCGAAAGCGGGCTGGGCGATTGGGATGAGGGCTGGCGGTTGCTGAGCCAACTGGCCGATGGCCGCCCCGCGCCGGTTGCGGGCGCGCAGGCGACCGCAACCGCACGGTGAACCCCTATTTGGCGCAGGACGGGTCCGGCTTGCCCGCCCATTCCACCGCCTGCGTCAGCATCCGGCGGTAATTGGCATCGGCAAAGCTGGAGGGCGGATGGCCGATGGCGGAATAGAAGGCCCGGCCCCGGCCCACGCAATGTTTCCACGCGATGGGATGGTCGGCCCCCATCCGCAGATTGGCGGGCGGATCATAGCTGGCCTCGTCCAGCGTCGCCAGCACGCGCACGCCCTTCTGGCGCGGATTGGCGCGGAAGGAATACCATTCGTCGGTCATCGTGAATTGCGCCGGAAGGCCGCGCGTCACCGGGTCCTGCCCTTCGATGCGCAGCGTGGCCGGGCGGAATTGCGGATTGGCCGGATGGCCGAGGAATGCCGCGGCCACCAGATCGTCGGTGTACCAGTCCCAGAACGTGGCCGGATCGCCCGCTGCGCCATGCACGCCGACAAAGCCCCCGCCATGCTCGATCCAGTCCTTGAGCGCGCGGCGCTGGGTCAGGGTCAGCGCATCGCCGCTGATATTGTTCCACACGACCAGATCATAGCGCGCCAGCACCTCAGGCCGGATCGCGCCGCCCTTGTCGGTCACCTGCATCGACCAGCCGTTTTCCTGCGCCAGCCCCTGCAGCGCCTCACGCGCGGCGCCCACCGATTTGGCGTCGAGGAAGCCGTTGATCTTTTCAAACACCAGCACATGCAGCCCCTTGCCCGTGGGGCGCGGATCGGCTGGCTCGTTGTCATAGCGCGCGCATCGGGCGATCCGGTCGGCGGGCGTGACCGGCAATGCCCGCAGCCGCGCGTCCAGTCTGGCCAGCAGGGCGGGGTCCTTGGGCGGCCCGGCCTGACCGCCGGAAAATACGCCGCGCAGGGTAACGATGGCGCTGAAGGTGGGGGCCTTGGTGCCGGTCAGAAAGGGGGTGAGTCCGGTAAAGCTCTCGCCCAGTTCCTCGGCCGCAACCGCCTTGGCCGCCGGATTGATCAGGACGTCGATAAGAGGGCTGTCGATCGAATAGGGCGTGCGCGCCATCGGGCAATCGGTGACGGCATCGGCGGCAAAAGCAGGTGTTGCCATGATCGGCAGGGCGATGCCCGCGCCCATCACCCCGATCAGCAGCTTTGCCATTCTTATCATGCTCATATTCGGGCCCTCTCCTTATGGATTTGGCCGCATCATGCTCTGATTGCGCTACCATTGCCACAGGAGATTGCACGCAGCCCCGCCGAGGTGCGGCATTGCGGGAAAAGAAACATTCGAAGAGCGCCCCGCCCCGCTGGACATTGCCCGGGATAGGGCGATATAGCGCCCGCCAATTCCCGATTGGCAGGAGCATAAGAGATCATGCTGTTGCGCAAGCATTAAGACCGCCGGACACCAAGCTTTCATGCCCACTATCAGCCTGATTATCCCTGCCTTCAACGAAGAAGATTATCTGCCCGCATGCCTTGATGCGGTCATGCGGAATGTGGCGGGCAAGGCCTTCGAGATCATCGTCGTCGACAACAACAGCACCGACGGCACGAAACAGGTGGTCGAGCGTTATCCGGGCGTGACCTATGTGTTCGAGGCGGAAAAGGGCATCACCCGCGCCCGCCAATGCGGTTTCAAGGCGGCCAAGGGCGATATTCTGGCCTATGTCGATGCCGATACCCTGCCGCCCGCCGGCTGGGTCGAACAGATCATCGAGCAGTTCGACAAGAACCCCAAGCTGGCCTGCCTGTCCGGCCCCTACAGCTTTTATGATGTCAGCGGGTTGCGCAATGCGATCTCGAACGCGTGGTTCGTGGCCGCGCGTCCGCTTTACAATTTCACCGGCTATATGCTGGTGGGCGGCAATTTCGCCATCCGGCGCGAGGCGCTGACCAAAATGGGCGGATTTGACGCCACGATCGAATTTTACGGCGAGGACGTGGACATCGCCAAGCGCGCCAAGAAGCAGGGCAAGGTCCTCTTCTCGCCGCGCTTTGTCATGCCCACATCGGGCCGCCGCATGGCGCGTCAGGGTTTTGCCAAAACCGCCGCGATCTATTTCATCAATTATTTCTCGATCGCCTTTCGTGGCAAGCCCGCCACCAAGAGCTATCTGGACATTCGCTGAGGCGACAGTCCATCCCCCGGAATGCTGACCGCCGCCCCTGCCGGTGGGCGGCCCTCTTTATGATGACAGGAAATCGCGTGACCAAGGCAATCAAACTGACGCTGACCGAGGACGAGGCCGAAATCATCGTCGATGCACTGGAAGCCGACATGGAAGGCTATCTGGAATCGGCCAAGGAAGCGCGCGGCAATGCCAACCGCGAGGACGTCAAGACCTTCAGCGAGGCGGCCGAGCGCATTGGTGCGCTGCTCAACAAGGTCCGCGCGCTGCTCGATTGAGCGTGACCGGCGCCCGCGATGAACCGCGCAGGCCAGACTGACGCGCCCGATGGCACCGCGCTGGCCGCGCTGTGCATGGCGGGCGCGCAGGTGTCGGTCAATGTCGGCGCGGCGCTGGGCAAGACGCTGTTTGCCAGCGTCGGGCCAGAGGGCGTGGCGGCGCTGCGCACCTCGATTGCGGCCATCCTGCTGCTGGCGATCGCGCGGCCATGGCGCGCCATGCCTGCGCGCAGGCACATGGGCTGGCTGGTGCTTTACGGGTTGACGCTGGGCAGCATGAACTTGCTGATCTATGCCGCCTTTGCGCGCATCCCCATCGGCATTGCGGTGGCCATCGAGATTTGCGGGCCGCTCGGCGTCGTGCTGGCCACAAGCCGGTCCTTGCGCGATTTTCTGTGGTTGGGGCTGGCGATCGGCGGCTTGCTGCTGCTGGCGCCATGGCCGGGTGCCGGCGTGCGGCTCGATCCTGCGGGCATCGGTTTTGCGCTGACCGCCGCGCTGGCATGGGCGCTCTACATCCTGTTCGGCAAGCGCGCTGCGCAGGTCAAGGGCACCACGGCGGTGGCGCTGGGCATGACGATCGCCTGCTGCGTCACGCTGCCCTTCGGTCTGTCGGCGGCGGGCGGCCGCCTGCTTGATCCTTCGGTGCTGGGGCTGGGCATCGCGGTGGCGCTCTTGTCCAGCGCCTTGCCCTATGTGCTGGAAATGAAGGCGCTGGGCCGTTTGAGCGCGCGGGTCTTTGGCGTTTTGACCAGTGCGGCCCCTGCTGTTGCGGCTCTGGTCGGTTTCCTCATTCTGGGCGAGCGGTTGACCCCGGCCCAATGGCTGGCCGTCGCGCTGATGATCGTGGCCAGCGCGGGGGGATCGCTGGCAGGGCGGCGCGTCTGAGCGATTTCGGAAAATCAGGGCCACCACTGGTATTTTCCGAAATATCCGCCTGTCGGATAGAGTCACCTTGCAGGGCCGGGGCAATGTCCGCAATCTGAACCCATGACGGATCGCATTCAACCTCTCACCGCGCGCCAGGAACTGGCGCGTCACTGGCCCATCGTGCTGGCCGCCGCGCTGGGCGTGGGTTTTGGCACGATGGGCATCGGCTTTTATTCGCTGGGCCTGTTTGTCAAACCGCTTCAGGCCGAATTCGGGTGGAGCCGGGCGGCAGTGTCGGGCGCGGCCACGTTTCAGCAATTGGGCATTTTCCTCTCCGCCCCGCTGGTCGGGCGGCTGGCGGACCGGATCGGGCTGCGGCCGCTGGCCATTGGCTCCTATGTCGCCATGCCGCTGGCGCTGGTGGCGCTTTCGATGGCGGGGCCTTCGGTGTGGGGCTGGTATGGACTGTGGCTGCTGGTCTCGCTGGCCGGTTGCGGGACGACGCCGGCGGCATGGGCACGGATGGTCTCGATGCGTTTCGATGCCGCGCGCGGGCTGGCGCTGGGGCTGATGCTGGTGGGCACGGGGCTGGCCGCCGCGCTGGTGCCCGCGTTGCTGGGGCCGGTCTTTGCCCATGATGGCTGGCGCACGGCCACGCTGGTCATGGCCGGGGCCGCCGCGCTGGTGGGCATCCCGCTGGGCCTGATGCAAAGCCGCGAGGCGCCCGCGCCTGCCGCGCGCGCAAAGGGCGGGCATTTTGCCAACCGCGCAGGCGGCCACTTTGAGCGCAATCGGCCTGTGTTTATGCTGCTGGCCATTGCCTTTCTGGTGGGGGTGATCGTGGCGGGGCTGATCATCCATCTGGTGCCTTTGCTGGTGGACCGGGGGATGGATGCAGGCCTGGCGGCGAAAATGGCTGCCAGCATCGGGCTGGCGGTGATTGCGGCGCGGGTGATCGTGGGCTGGCTGTTTGACCGGTTCCATGCGCCCTATGTCGCGGCGGTGTTTCTGGCCATGCCGGTGGGTTCGTGCCTGCTTTTGGGGCTGGGCGGGCCGGTGCTGCCTGCCGCGCTGATGCTGGGGCTGGCAGCGGGGGCCGAGGTCGATATGCTGGCCTTTTTCACCAGCCGCTATGCCGCGATGAACAATTACGGCGCGACCTATGGCGTGATCCTCGGCACGTTCAGCCTTGGCGCGGCGCTGGGTCCGATGCTGGTGGGGGCCAGCGTGGACGCGACCGGCGGTTATGGCGCGGCGCTGGCCGGATCGGGGCTGGGGCTGGGGTTGGTGGTGGTGCTGATCGCCTGTCTAGGGCCGTATCGCAGCGGAGAATAATCGCCTCTCTCCGCCTGTCGGATGCCGCTTTTGCGCTGACGCAAAGGGGCGCGCGGCGCGTTGGGCCAGTCTGGGCTCCTGTTTCAAGGGAGGCCAAAGATGCTGGAGCGCGAACATATCGAATTTGTCCAGGCCCAGATGCTGCCATGGCTGCGCATCGGGCCCGGCCTTGCGCGGCCCGATGCCGAAATCAAACTGCTCAGCCGCGATGAGGGCGACGGGGCCTGCTCGGTCCTGCTGCGCTTTCCGCCGGGGTGGAGCAGGGAGGGGCCGGAACATCTGCTGGCCGATGAGGAATTCTATGTTCTGGAAGGCCAGATCGAGCTGAACGGGCAGAAATACCCACAGGATACCTATGCCTTCCTGCCTGCGGGATGGACGCGGGAAACGACCTCGACGCGAACGGGCTGCGTGTTGATCGCCTTTTACAGCGCCGATCCCAAGCTGGTGCCCTGTGCAGGAGACGGCAGCGCCGAACAATCGCCCCGCGCGGTGCCCTTTCTGGATGTGGCGGCCATGCCGTGGGACATGAGCCTGAACGATCCCAAGCTCAAACATCTGGGCATCAGCCGCAAGGATCTGCGCCGCGATCCCGAAACCGGAGAGCGTACTTTCCTCTCGCTGATCCTGCCGCAGGCGATCCCGCAGGGCAACAAGGGGCCGCAGGAGATGCATCCGGTGGTCGAGGAGAGCTATCTCATCGCCGGATCACTGACCGGGCCGCAGGGAACGATGTATCCGGGCGCCTATTTCTGGCGCCCGCCCCATATCGCCCATGGTCCCTATGGCGCGCGCTGGGGCAGCGTTAGCCTGATGCGCTTTGTCGGCGGCGCGCATGTCAACATCTGGACCGAGGCGGAGGCCGGCTTTGATTTTGCCGCGCCCTATCGGCCGGACCTGCCGCCGCGTCTGGCGCATCTGGCCGACATGCCCTTTACGCCGCCGGCCTGTTATTGATCGAAACGGCGGTATTTGCCCAGCAGGAGGAAGCTGGCCGCCGAAACAACCAGCACCACCGATGAAATGGACAGGATCGCCTGAAAATTGCCGGTGGTGTCATGGTTATGGCCAAACACCATCGGCGAGAACCCGGCCCCGGCCGCGAAACAGACGTAGAGCAGGCCATAAATGGCGGCATAGCGCTTCAGACCGAAATAGCGGGCCACGAAAAACGCCACCAGATCGTATTCGATGCCCAGCGCAAAACCCAGCGTAAAGGTGGCAAGCCGGGCATGGCCGACATCAAGCATCCCGCTGCCCATATACCACAGGCTGAATGCGGGCAGCGAAAGGATGACAAAACCCACCAGCGGCGCCCAGATGCGATCCAGCAGCCAGCCCCCGACCAGACGCCCGGTGATCGAGGCAAGACCAAACAGCGGAGTGACGGTCAAGGCCTGCTGGGCGCTCAGGCCGCCATCCTTGAGGATCAGCTCGAGATTGGGCACCGGGCCGCCCATGGCAAAGGAAATCGGAACAAGTGCCGCCGCAATCAGCCAGAAACGCCAGTCGCGCAACGCCTCGCCCGTGGTCAGGCCGGGGCGCTCGACGGGCACATGGTGGCCATCGGGCAGGCTGATTTCCTCTTCGCGAAACAGGAAAAAGGCGGCGGGAAAGGCCATCAGGACAGGCAGCAGCCCAACGGCCACAAAACCCGCCCGCCAGCCGTAGGCCGCCAGAACCGTGCCCAGAAAAGGCTTGCCGAAAATGCCGAACAGGCCGGTGCCGGTCATGGCAAGACCCAGCGCCAGCCCCTTGGCCTTGTCAAAACCGCGATTGACCGCGCGGGTAAAGGTTATCGGCAAGGTGGCCGCGCCCACAAGGCCGATGACCAGCCATGTCAGATAGAACTGGACCAGCGAGCCATTGAGCAGCGAGAGCGACATGAAGGCCAGCCCCCAAAGGGGAATCGCCACCAGAATGATCCGCCGCGCGCCGATCTTTTCCGCCCATGCGCCATAGGACGGGCCGGCCCACAGCGACATCAGCGTGATGATCGACATGGCCGCCATGATCTGGCCCACCGACCAGCCGAATTCGCGCACCAGATAAGGGGCGAACAAGCCCATGGAATAGGTCGGCAGCGCCGCCATGCCCAGACCGATGCCCAGCATGGAGGCCAGAATGACGCCCCATCCGCGCGAAAACTCTTCGCTTGCCGTAAGGGGTTGTGGGGACATATCGCTCATACTGCCTCGGCGCTTTCAGGTTAAGCCGTCAGTTGGCGCAGCAGCGCGGCCCTGCGGCAACGGGCCGAACCGGGCACTCCGCTCTGCGGATATTTCGCCCTGTAGAGCGGGCATCGCGACGCACCATGGGCAGTCTGGGGCCTCGATTGGGAGAAAAGCATGCGCCGCGCTTATGTCGATGGGCCTTTCGGCCAGATCCACTATCAATATGCTGATCGCGAGCTGGCCGCCGGTGCCCGTCCGCTGGTGCTGCTCCATCAGGCGATCATGGCGGGCGGGCAGTTCGACAATGTCTTTGCCCCGCTGATTGCGCATGGTTTTGCGCCGATCGCCATCGACATGCCGGGTTTCGGCCTGTCGGATGCGCCGCCCCGACAGCCGGTGATTGCCGATTATGCGGGATGTGTGGCCCCGGTGCTGGATGCTCTGGGCGCGGCGCGGGCGGCGGTGGCGGGGCATCATACCGGCGCGCTGGTGGGCACCGAATTTGCGCTGGCGGCTCCCGATAGGGTCGAGGCGCTGGTGATCCATGGCGCAATGGTCCTGCCCGATGAAGAGCGCAAGGCGCTGGGCGATGATCTGGGCGCGCGCGAAAGGGCCTTTGCCGCAAGGGATGAGGCGGCCCATTTCGTTGAAGTGGCGGAAATTCGCCACCGCCTGGCGCAAGGGCGGATCGGGCCGGATCGTCTGACCGATTATGTGGTGCAGGCGATGCAGGCCTATCGGATGGGCGCCTATGCCTATGGCCACACCGCGGCCTTCGCCTATGACCACGCCGGGCCTTTGCGGCGATTGGCGCTGCCCGTGCTGCTCTTGTCGAACACGGGCGACATGACCCATCCATGGGCGCAGGCCGCGCGCGATTTGCGCCCCGATTTCGCCTATGCCGAGATTGCGGGCGGCGGCATCGACATTTGCGACGAGGATCCGCAAGGCTGGGCCGACGCCATCGCGCAATTCCTGAAATCGCTGTGATCCAGAGCGGACGGATCGCCTATCGCAACGGTGCGGGGCAGGAGACGGGGTATGAGACCTTCGACCTCATCGCCGCGCAGGGCCGCCGCCTGCTGCGCGCGCTCTGCGTGATGGAGGATATCGGCCTGATCCGTGAAGTCTCGATCGGCATGGATGATCATTTCCGGCCGCGCGACGGGCAATGCCGCATCTGGCAGGGCGGGGAGGAGAGCCTGATGCGTTTCGACATCGCGCCGGATCAGGCGCGATGCGGCAACGATATCCTGCCGCTGGCCGCGCCCTTGCCCTATCTGGGCCTGCATCCGCTTTCGGGCGATGCGCTGATCATCCATCAGCGCGGAACCGATGCGCCCGGCGACTATCGCTCGATCGCCGCCGTCACCAATTCCATCTCGCCCAATGGCGAGGAGGACCCGCATATGCAGGCGATGGAGATCGCGGTGGCCTATATCGGGCCGGGCGAGATCGACGTGGCGGCGGGGCGCTTTGCGGCATGGCATTACCGGCTGCGCTGGCGCGAGGATTGGCCGCCGGCGGATCTGTGGGTTCGCGCGGGCGACGGCTTGTTCCTGATGATGCGCTGGGCCATGGTTGAGGCATGGTTTGAACTGACGCACTGGCATGAGTCTCCGCAGGGCGGATAAGTCCGGCGGGGCCCACGCCTGCGCGCCTGCTTGCGCAACAATGCGGATGGGCGGGCCGGAGCAATCCGGTCATCGCCATCGTCCCCCAAGTTTTCAGGAAATGCCCGCGATGACCTCCCCCGCCGCCACTCTTCAGGCCGATCTGCATGACAAGGTGCCCACCGGCGTCGTGCTGCGCTATGGCATCGGCCAGTTGGGCGCGCAGGTGTTTCGCGATACGCCCGCCGTGCTGCTGCCTTTGTTCATGACCACGATGCTGGGGGTTCCCGCGTGGCTGGCGGGGCTGGTGGTGCTGGGGCCGAAATTGTGGCTGATCCTGTGCGATCCCTTGGTCGGGGCATGGTCGGACCGGGTCAAGGCGCTCTATGGCCGCACGCCTTTCCTGATCGGCGGGGCGCTGGGCACGGCGGCCTCGTTTGTCGCGCTGTTTGCCGCCACCAGTTTTTCCAGCCCCTATTGGGCGGCGGCCACGGTCTGCGCGCTGTTCTTCATCGGCTCCACGGCCTTCAGCATTTATTCGGTGCCCTATCTGGCGATTGCGGCCGAATTGTCGGGCGATCCGCATCAGCGCAACCGGATCATGGTGCTGCGTATGTTCTTTGCCACCTTTGGCGTGCTGATCGGGGTGGGCGTGGCGCAACCGATCATCGAGCATTTCGGCGGCGGCGCGGCGGGCTGGCATATGATGAGCTATGTGCTGGGCGCGATCTGTCTGGTTTCCATGCTGACCACGGCCAGCGGGCTGCGCCGGGTGCCGTTGATCATGGCGGGCGATGTGCCGGGCAATCTGTGGCAGCAACTGGCGCTGGTGCGTCAGAACAAGCCCTTCCTCGTGCTGCTGACCACCAGCTTTGTCTCGAATGTGGGGCAGGCCGCCTCCTATACGGTGATCGGCTTTGTGTTCCTCTATGCGCTGGAGGCGATCTGGCTGATCCCGATCTTCATCCTGTGCATGTCGGCGGCCAGTATTGCCGCCCAGCCGCTCTGGCTCTGGCTGCCGCGCCGCATCGGCAAGCCGCGCGCCTATGTCGTGGCCGCGATGGTCTGGGTCGCGGTGACGGTGACATGGTTGTGGGCCACGCCTGCCGATGATGTGATCACCCATCTGGGCGCGCAGGCGCTGGGCACACAGCATGTGCTGGTGCTGGTCCGCGCGGTGGTGATCGGCATGGTCAATGGCGGGTTTATTCTGCTGGCGCTTTCGATGATGACCGATACGGTCGATTATCAGCGCCGGTTGATGGGCGTGGCCAATGAGGGCGTGTTTGCCGGGCTGTTTTCCGCCTTTGAAAAGCTGGCCTTTGCCATGGGGCCGGTGATTGCGGGGCTGGTGATGAGCGCCTTTGGCTTTGTGTCCTCGACCGGCGGCGCGGCGGCGCAGACCCCTCATGCGATCACCGGGATCATCCTGCTCTACAGCGCGATTCCCGCCGCGATGCAGGGGTTGGCGCTGTTGGTGTTCAGCCGTTACCGCCTGCCTGAAATTGCCGGATAAGCCCTTGTCCTGCCGTGGCTTTTCACCGCGATGGCTCGCGTGTCCGCAGGGCGGCCAAAATCTGCTCGCCCAGCGGAGAAAGCCCGGCCCGGCGATGGCCCGCTCGGCCCGCTGCCGCAAAATTTCCCCGCATAGGCATGGGATCAACCATGCCAGGGGAGTGAAGCGAGTATGAGGAATTTCCACCGGTTTTACGCGGGCGCGGCGCTGCTGGCGCTGGGCATCGGCGGCGCGGCGCAGGCGCAGCAGGCGCCCGCCACCACCGACAATGCCGACATCACCGTGACCGCCACCCGCACCGCCTCGACGGTGCAAAAGGTCGCCGTGGCGGTGACGGCGCTGGGCGCGGACACGATCGTCAAGCAGGGCATCACCAACGTCAAGGACATCAGCCAGATTGCCCCCAATGTTCAGATCCGCACCGTTTCTGGCGGCTCGGCGGGGATCACGCCCTATATCCGCGGCGGCGGGGTGACGGACGGCGCGAATGTCACGTCGGAACCCGAAGTCGGCATCTATATCGACGATGTCTATCAACCGCGCGCGGCGGCTTCCTTCATCGACCTGCTGGATATCGAACGGATCGAGGTGCTGCGCGGGCCGCAGGGTACGCTTTATGGCCGCAATTCCAGCGCGGGCGCGCTCAAGATCGTCAGCCGCACACCGGGCGCCACGCCGGGGCTGAAGCTGGAATTCGGCACGGGCAGCTGGGACGGGCGCAGCATCAAACTGGTGGGCAACACGCCGCTGTCGTCTGATGGCGCATGGCGCGCGGGGATCTCGGCGCTCTATCGCGGCCAGGACGGCGGGCGCCAGTACAATGCCACGCTGGGCAAGAAGGTGGGCGCGGAGAATTATTACGGCGTAAAGGGCGATCTGGCCTATGTCGGCGCGGGCCTGACCGCTCGCCTGTCGGGCTATTATTCTACGCTGGATGGCGACGGGCTTTACCCTTCCGCGCTCTCGCCCACCTATGCGGGCAATGACTATCTGGCGGTCGCGCCGACAAGCGGTTCGTATCAGACCGTGCTCAGCCCCTCGAAGAGCTTTACCAAGGTGGTGCAATATGGCGCCAATCTCAACATCGAGGCCGATGTGGGCAGCGCCAAGCTGACATCGATCACGGGCTGGAGCCATCTGCGCGACAATTGGGCGCAGGATTTTTCGGGCGGCGTGGCATGGTCGGCGCTGGGCGTGCCGCTGGCGGGCTATACGTCGCTGTTTGACCGCACCTCCTCGCTGCATGACACATCCTTCAGCCAGGAATTGCAGCTTCACGGCGATGTGCTGGGCGGCAAGGTCAGCTATGTCGGCGGGCTTTATTTCTTCCGCGAAACGGGCGCGCAGACGATGCTCTCCAGCATCTTCTTCACGCCCTCGACCACGGTCTTCAACATCGAGACCAATTCCTATGCCGCCTTTGGCCAGATCGGCATCCATTTCACGCCCGAACTGACGCTCTCGCTGGGCGGGCGCTATACGCAGGATGACAAAACGCTCAATGCCGTGATCAGCGGCACCGCCGTCAACCGCAAGGACAGTTGGGGCACCTTCCTGCCCAAAGCGGCGCTGGAATATCAGATCACCCCGCGCGTGATGGCCTATGCCAGCTTCTCCGAAGGCTTCAAGGCGGGCGGCTACAATGGTCTGGCCAGCGATGCGGTGGCGCTCAATTCGCCCTTTGCCCCGCAAAAGATGAAGGCCTACGAACTGGGTCTGAAAACCGAGTTTCTTGACCGCAAGGGCAAGCTCAACATCTCGGCCTTCTTCAACGATTATTCCAGCCTGCAACAGCAGGGCGTGACCGGCACCGGCGCCTTCATCACCCAGAATTACGCCGCCGACCACAAGGGCATCGAGGCCGAATTCTCGCTTCGGCCGATCACCGGTCTGACGCTTTGGGCCAATGGCACGTATAATGACGGCAAGTACAAGGCATCGGCCGCCACGGTTGCGGGCGTTGCCTCCTATGTCGGCAATGCGATGACCAATGTGTTCAAATATCAGGCTTCCTTCGGCGCGGATGCCGCCGTGCCCGCCCATGGCGGCGAGGTGACCATGGGCATCAACACCACGGCGCGTTCGGATTATTATTCGACGCCCGACAATCTCTACATCGGCCATGTGCCCTCGACCACGATTGCCAATGCCTATCTGGGTTTTGGCAAGGACAACTGGTCGCTGCGCGCCAATGTCAAGAACCTGACCAACCAGATCGTGTGGACCACCGGCTTCGGCTTCTCGGTGGTGCGCCCGCGTTACATGAGCGATCCGCGCACGTGGCAGCTGACGTTCACCTATAAGATGTAAAATACCGGCGGGCGGCGTCATGGCGCCGCCTGCCGTGCAATGGAGAAAGAGGGATGAAGGTTTCGCGTTTCATGGTTCTGGCCGCGATGGCCATGGGGCTGGCAACTTCGGGCGGCGCGCAGGCGCAGGGCGCCAATCCGGCGGTGCGGGGCAAGCTGCTTTTCCTGCAATGCGGGGCCTGCCACGCGGTGGTGCCGGGCGCCCCGGCCAAGGTGGGGCCGAACCTGTCGGGCGTGTTCGGGCGCAAGGCGGGCGCGATGGCCGGTTTCAAATATTCGCCCGCGCTGGCCAAGGCCGGGCTGACCTGGGATGAGGGCAATCTGGACAAGTGGCTGACCTCGCCCGCCAAGCTGGTGCCGGGCACGATCATGCTCTTCCCCGGTCTGCCCAAGCCGGAGGACCGCAAAGCGGTGATCGCCTATCTCAAGACGGTGAAGTGATGGACGGGGGGCTTTCGCGTCCGGGATTGTCCCGGCGGGCGCTGATCGGTTCGGCGGCGGCCTTGGGGGCGGGGGCGGCGCTGCCCGCATGGGCGGCGACGGCCCCCTGTGTCTTCGACATAGAGGCCGCAGGCGGGCGCAAGGTGTCCATCACCCAATGGCGCCCGGCCCATCCGGTGGGCACGATCCTGTTCAGCCATGGCGCGGGTTCCTCGCCGCGTTTCTATGAGGCGATGATCGGCCCGATGGTCGCGGCGGGCTGGCATGTGCTGGCCCCGCTGCATGTGGATTCGCGCGAGCATCCCGACACCGCCAAATTTGCCGGGCTGGCCAGTTGGCGCGCGCGGCTGGAGGATTTCGCGGCGCTGAGCGCGCATATCGGACATCGGCCCTATGTGGCGGTGGGCCATTCCTATGGCGGGCTGACAGCGCTGGTGCTGGGTGGTTCGCAAAGCGTCGCGCCGGCCGGATGGGGCGGGCCGCAGAGCGACGGCAAGGCCAAGGCGGTCATCGCCTTTTCCCCGCCCGCCGCGATCCCCGTGCTGATCACGCGCGAGGGCTATGGCAAGCTCTCGGTGCCTGCGCTGGTCCAGACCGGCACGCTCGATCTGGTGCCGGGGATGACGGCCACTGATCCCGATGGCTGGAAGGTCCATCTCGACGCCTATGAGGCCGCCGCGCCGGGGGGGCATCGCTATGGCCTCGTGCTGTCGGATGTCAGCCATTATTTCGGCGGCCTGATCTGTGATTATGCGCAGAAAGGGCCGCCTGCGGTGCAGGGGCTCAAGGATGCGAACCGGATCGCGGGTCTGTTCCTGGGCGCCTATGGGCGGGGGGATGCGAAGGCGCTTGCCGCGCTGGACCGGGCTGTCTCGCCCGATCTGCCTGTACGCCTGATGAAAAAATAAGCGCCGCAGGTTTGGGCCTGCGACGCTGCATTTTATACCCAAGAAAAAGGTGCGAGGGCCAAATCTCCTCGCACCCTTTTTCTTACTGCTCGGCAATTTCCTCGATCACCTTGGCAAACCCGGCCTCGGTTTCGGCATCGCGGGCTTCCTGCGCATCCTTGCGGGCCAGATAGAACAGGCGGCCAAGGAAATCCTGACGCCGCGCCTCGCGCTCTTCCAGCGCCTCCTGATCCAGCACCAGCGCCTCAATTCCCGCGGCAAGGTCGATGCCCTGCGCCTTGGCGGCGCGCTCGGCGCTGTCCAGCCGGTCGCGCAGGGTCGAAATCTCGCTGGCCAGCACCATGATCATCGACATGGCGGTGTCCAGCCCGTCGGTGTCATAGAATTGCGGGCGCTTGCCCTTGGCGTCGCGGATGACGTGGGGGCGTTCGATAGTGTCGGTCATCGTCAATCCTCTCAGGCGGCCAGAGCGGCCACATCGGCCTTGCGGGCAATCAGCACTTCCCAGCCGCCGCCGGGGGCAAATTCGCCGGCGGTAAATTCGCGCTCGGCCACGTCTTCGGCGGCCTGCTGGCTGTAGCCGTCGGCGGCGGCGGCAAATTCCATCACGGCCATGGGCGCGGTGTCGAATTTGACGGCGGCGCGGTCGAACCCGACCTTTTCGGCCAGGGCGATCTGATCCATGTCACGCATCGCGCCCCAGAAGGGCTCGTTATTGTACCAGGTCTCGTTGTCGAGGATGAACTGGGTGAACGGGTCCATCAGGTCGAAGGGCGGCAGGTCGGCGTGGATCATCATGCCGCCCGGCGCCAGCACGCGGTGCGCCTCGGCAAACACGCGGGGCATGGCCTTGCCGCTGGTTTCATGCAGCAGGATATGGCTGACCACGAGGTCGAAATAGCCGTCCTCAAAGGTGGTTTCCTCCGCATTCATCGCGGCGAAATTCACCTCAAGCCCCATCCCGGCGGCGCGGGCATGGGCATAGCGCACGCAAGGGACGCCAACGTCGATGCCCCAGACCTCGGCCTCGGGGAAATATTCTTTATAGGGCAGGGTCGAGTGGCCCACCGTGCAGCCCATGTCGAGAATACGGCGCGGTTTGAAATCGGGCATGTGGCGGCGCAGATAGTTGCACACGCTGCGGCCCATGTCGTCATTGTCCGGGCCGGTATAGCCCATCGCATAGAGGAACACGCCGCGATCATAAAGCGCGCCGGCGGCCACGTCGTCCTTGGCCACTTCGCTGCAATAGCCGCCCGGCATGCAGTGGATGTCAAAGGCCGTGACATAGCGCGGCGGCACGAAACCTTCGGGAATGCGCAATTCGGCCTTGGTGTCGGCCGAGAGTTCACGGGCGCGCTCGATCAGTTCGGGCAACTGACGGTCGACCGAGACATTGACCGATTCCCACAGCAATTCCTGCGCGATGCGGTTGGTGGCGGCATAATGTTGAAAATACGCGTCTTTCACCATGCCGTTGCGGATGTCGCGGCGGTTCTGCGGCTTGCGGCCATGCTCTTTTTCAAAGGCCTGCGAAACGCGCGTGTTGTAAACCGGCGTCAGGCCGGGGAGCAGGGTGCTCTGGACAAAGCCCTTGAGGCTCTTGGCAAATTCCTGCCGCGCGGCTTCATCGGCCGTCGCGGTGGGGAGCATCTTGTGGCTCGCTTGCTGAAACGTGTTGAGCATCTCGACTCCATCGGAAAGAGGCACCGGGGGATTGTGGATCTGGGACCAGAAATGAGTGCCTAAGAAATGGGTGGTTGCGGGCCGGATGGCAAGGCGGAGCGCCATGCGCTATCCGTCTGGTGGACAGCGTCGGCCTGCCGCCGTGTGGCGGGCGCGGGAATACGGAAAACTGCGCCGCAGATTATCCCCGCTTGGGCGTATCAGGAGTCGGATGAAGATGGATGAGATGAAGGTAAGTCGGCGCGGCGCGCTGGGCATCGCAGGGGCTGCGGCCGGCGCGGCGCTGGTTCCCGCCGCCGCCGAGGCTGCGGCCAATAAGGCCGCGCCCAAGGGCAAGCCGCCGATCGATTTCGTGACCAAGATCGACTTCAAGGACCCCAAGTGGACCCGCGACACCTATGCCCGTCTGGATGGTGACATCGCGCCGGGCAAGGAGAAGGTGGGCTGGCTGCGCGGCAAGATCTTTGGCGTGCGCGACAATGAGCCGGTGCGGCCTCTGTTGAATGTTGAGGGTTTTTCGGTGGTGCGCATCAACCGCCTGCCTGATGGTTCGTGGCGCCGCCTGCTGCGTGAAATCGTGTTCTACCGCGATCTGGCCACCAACAAGATCCTGACCGAATGGGACAACCCCTATACCGGCGAGCGGGTGAAGGTGGTGCCGATCGCCAATGATCCCTTCAACTTCACCATCGCCGACACCGTGCCTGAATTCCCCAGCTATGGCGGTATTCAGACCATGAAGCGCGAACCCAAGCCTTTCCTTCAGGATTGGCAGTTTGCCCCCGATGGCAAGATGGTGCTCAACACCGGCGTTGACATGATCTATCCCAACGCCTTGCAGCCCGACAAGTGGCCGCGTGAAAGCTCGGGTGTGATGAACCGCGTGTCGGAACAGTTTATCTATGTCTGCGACCGCGCGGACGTGGAAAATCCTTATGTCACCCACATTCCGCACACTGGCTCGTGGAGCCGCATCACGCCTTGGCTGCCGTGGATGCTGATGGGCCAGGCGCCGGGTCACATGAACTATTTCACCCATTTCTCGACCAGCCCGAAGGGCATTGCCGGTCTGCCCGCCGATCTGGTGGCCGCCGCACGCGCCATGGGTGAAAAATGGCTGCATGCGCCCGAAACGGATTACGGCCCGTCGCTCTCCAGCCTTGAGAACTATGCCCGCGAGCAGAAGCCCGCGCCGGTTCCCGCCGGTTGGAGCCCGCCCCAGCCCCCCGCGCCGCGCAATCCCTTTGCCAAGTAAGGGCTGAACAAAAAAGGGGGCGGGAAGGATCAACCTTCCCGCCCCCTTTTTTCATGGCCGCCGGATCAGAAACCCAGCGCGCCGGGGTTCATCACGCCCTTGGGATCAAGCTGATCCTTGAGCGCGCGCACCAGAACACTGGCCTGCGGCTTGAGGCGCGAGACATAGGGATAGGCGCGGCCGATCTGGAAATGGCCAGAGCCATACTCCTGCATCAGCGCGACAATCGCTTCCTTCAGCTCATTGGCATAGGCCTTGGCCTCAGGATTCGCCGGATAGTCCTTCAAGCCCGCGATCCAATCCGGCCCCAGCGTTTCAAGGTGATAGGGCGTGCGCGCATCGGGCCAGTAAAGCGCGATTTCATACAGGAAACCGGAGGAATTGACCGGCGATGCCATCGTCCCGGTCCAGATCCCCAGCCGGTCCATATCCGCCTTTCGCGCGGCCAGCAGAGCCTTGAAGGCGCTGTGGAACGGCACGGTCTTTTCATGGGTCAGCACGCCGTGGATCGGCACCCAGCGTTCGCCATCGGGGCCAAGGATATTGCCCAGCGGCGCAAAGGGCATGGTGCGGACAAAGGCGGGAATGGTGTTGGCAATCTCGCGCCCATCGTCGCCGATGATCCGGCGCAGGCGGTCGGCTTTGTGCGCGGCATCGGCCGGGTCAAAACCCTCGACGATGAAATGGCACATATACTGGCCCGAACGCATCGGGTCCTCGCCCGCCAGCGCCATTTTCAGGACCTGCGCCAGACCCTTGAGCTTGTTGGGCGCCTTGCTCAGCACGCTCCATGCGATCTGCATCCGTGCGCCCGCGCTTTGCTGGCGCCCGATCTGGCCCTGCGAGAGGGCAAGGTCGATCATGAAATGGCTGTCGTCGATCCGGGCGATCTGGGCGCGGCGGACGGCGGCGTGATAGGCCTCGAAACTGTCAAAGGCAAAGGACAGCGCCTCGGCATGGGGCAGGGCGGCGATCAGCGGCAGGCGAATGCGCGCCTTGACCCCCAGCGTGCCGCAATCGCCGGTGAACAGGCCGGTGATGTCGGGGCCATAGAAACGCATCGCTTCGGCCGCATTGGTGGTCAGCAATTCGCCATTGGCCAGCACCACGTCCAGCCCCAGCACGCTTTGCGCCGAAATGCCGTGGGCGGCGGTGCCGTGGCTGACGCTGTTCTGGCTGACCGATCCGCCAACGGTGGCGGCTATCCCTGAAAACGGCCCCCAGAACGGCGTGCGCAGCCCGCGCGCATCCAGAGCGGCCTTGAGATTGGCCCATGTCACGCCTGCCTCGACCGTCACAATGGCGTTGCGCTCGTCGATCTCCATCGCGGTCAGCGCGCCGGTGTCGATCAGCACATGGCCGCCCGCCGGAAACAGATAGCCATCGGTATAGGAGGCCCCGCCCCCGCGCGGCACGATCGCCACGCCCGCCTCGGCGCAGAGCCGCACGGCGGTCTGCAACGCCGCCACGCTGGCCGGGCGAAGGATGCACAAAGGCGCGCCGCCTGTGCGGTAAACGTCATTGGCAACATAGGCGAGGCGAGCGGCATCATCCACCACCGCCCCGGCGCCCAACGCCTCAACCAGGCGCGCTTTCAGCGTGTCATCCTGCATTACTGCGCTCATCGGTCCGGGCCTTTCATCTGTCGGGGGCATATTTGAGCCTCTATCGCTGACGCAAGCAAGAGGGGCGGGCGAGGCATGGGGGTGATTTATCCGGTCTGCGGGCAAATCGGGCGAGGGGCGGTCGAGGGGGCGGCATCGCATGCATCCTCGCGCCAAAGCCGCAGATCACACGCGGCGGGAGAAAGAGTCGCCCATGGGAGCATCCGCCGCATCCGGCTGGAACCGTATCGCCCGCGCCCTGCATTGGGGCACGGCGCTGGCCGTGCTGGTCGAGGTTCCGGCCGGTTTCATCATGAGCTGGACCTATGCCGCCCGCGATGCCGCAGGCAAGGCAAACCATATCCTGTCGAGCCAGATCCACCATACGCTGGGCATGTTGCTGCTGATCGCGGTGGTGTTCCGCATCGTCTGGCGATTGACCCATGACCGCCCGTCGCCGCCTGCCACCTCCACCCGGTTTGAGGTGGTGCTGGCCGCAGCAGTTCAGGGGATGTTCTATCTGCTGCTGCTGGCGCTGCCGCTTTCGGGCTGGGCGGCGCTCTCCTCAATGGCGGCGGGGGCGGGCTATCCGGCGCCGGAAATGTGGTTCTTTGGCACGGACGGGTTTGGGCCGAACGGGTTTATTCCGCATATCGTGCCGCCAGTGGCATGGAATGCGCCGGTCCTGTTCAAATATGGCTTCTTCGCCCGCGTCCATATCTGGGGCCTGTGGCTGGGCGGGGGTGTGCTGGCGCTGCATATGGCCGGCGCGCTCAAACAGCATTTCATCGCGCGCAGCGATGTGCTGATCCGCATGTGGCGGGGGCAGGCATGAGCGAGATCATCACCCTGATCCCCCAACGGGCCACGGCCGAGGCGCTGGCCCCCTTTGGCGCGATCATCGGCGCGGCCAGCGGGGCCAAGAGCGTGGCGGTGGATTTCTACAAGGGCGCGGTGCGGATGAGCTATCCGGCCCCGTTTGAATGCGACCATCCGGTTGAGATCACCCTTGCCGACATGGACCCGCGTCCGGGCGAGGTGCGCTATATGGAGCGCCATGCCCAGCATACGCAGGCTTTCATCCCGCTGGGCGGCAAGCCTTTCGTGGCGGTGATGGCTCCGCCCTGCGAGGGTGATCTGCCCGACCTGTCGGCGGTGCGCGCCTTCTATTTCGACGGCAGCGCAGGCTTTGCCATGCATCGCGGCACCTGGCACGAATTCCCCTTCGCCGTGTTGCCCGATACGCAGATCGCGGTCTTGCTTTCCAGCCAGACGGGGTACGATCTGAAAGCCAAGGACGCGGTGACCGAGGAGGCGCATGGGCCCGACCTCGACAAGAAAGATATCCGCGCCCGCACCGGGCGTCTGTTTCGATTCAGTTTGGAGCAAGATCTTGGTTGAACGCAAAAACCTGGACCGGACGGCCCGTTCCAAAGGCAGCCAGCCCGTCGTGCTGGAAAGCGCGACTCAGGATGCGCTGGCGGGCATGGTGCTGGCGCTGCTGGGCGAGGTGATGGTGCTCAAGGACCGGCTGGATGCCAATGAGCGGCTGCTCAAAGCCGCCGGGCTGCATGGGCCGGAGGATATCGACGCCTATCACCCCGATGCCGAGGCCCGCGCCTGGCGCGGCGCCTATCGGCAGAAAGCCTATGAGCGCGTGCTGGGCGTGGCGCGCGACCGCCTCATGCCCGATGCGCTGGCCGAACAGAACGCCTATGAAAACGAAGTGGCACGCGTTGCCGCCGAAGCCAACTGAGGAGGTTGCCCCATGGCCGTTTCCACCCAATCCGCACGTCCCGAGCCCGCCCATTTCGGCCATGCCGTGATGCCGCAGGCCACCCATGACGAACAGGCGCTGGAGGATCACTTCCTCGCCATGCGTATGTGGACCAACCAGCAGATGGACCCGCTCGACCGGCGCCTGCTGGACGAGGTGATCGTGCCCGAAGTGACGGCCAAAACCGGCAAGGCCCCCACCCGCAGCGCCGATGTGCGCCATGCGCTGGAAAACCATCCGCTGCACCAATATTGGCTGACGCTCTCGCTGTTTTATCAGGACCGCATCTGGCAGGCGCTCGACGGCGCGATTGACCGGCAATATGACGAACTGGCGGGCAAGGTGGCCGAGCAGACCGCCGCGCCCAAGGGCTCGCTGCGGCTGAACCCCGATCTGGTCATGCCGCGCTATATCAGCTCGATCGACCATCACCGCATGGCGGGCGGCTATATCACCGACACGTCGGATGAGGATTTCCGCGCGGGCGCGCTCTATGATCGTTTCGCCTCGACCTATCTGCGCAATCTGAACGGCGGGTGGAAGAATGACGGGCGCGGCCATACGCTGGCCAGCCATGTTCAGGGCTTCTTTCCCGATTTCAAGCCCAGGCGGATACTCGATCTGGGCTGTGCGGTGGGCCATTCGACCGTCGCCATCGCGCAGGCTTTCCCCGATGCCGAGGTCCATGCGCTGGACGTTGGCGCGCCGATGCTGCGCTATGGCCATGCGCGCGCCGAAAGCATGGGTGTGGCCATCCATTTCAGCCAGCAGGACGCCGAACATACCGATTTTGCGGATGGCAGCTTCGATCTGGTCTGCTCCTCGGCCATGCTGCACGAAACCTCGGCCAAGGGGATGCGCCAGATCTTTAAAGAAAGCCACCGCCTGCTGCGTTCGGGCGGGATCATGTGCCATGTCGATGTGCCCCCGCGCCACGAACATCTGAGCCTGTGGGACCAGATGCGCTGTGATTTTGAATCGCACTACAACAACGAACCCTTCATGACCTCGCTGGCCCGCACGGACTGGGTCAAGGTGGCCACCGAGGCCGGTTTCGCGGCGGAAAAGGTGGCCGTGGGCTATCGCAAGGGCAGCCAGTTCCTCAATCCGAACACCGAGGATTTCTTTACCCAAGGCCACCCCGAAGGGCGCACCCTGATGGGCAGCTGGTATGCCTGCACGGCGGTCAAGGACTGATCCTGTCCGCCAGTCGGGGAGAGTTTCAAGAGCAGGACCGGCCGCTGTTTTGCCCTGCATGATCCGGGCGGGACGGCGGCTGTTCTGTCCGGGCAAGGGGTGTGGAATGCGTAAAGCGATTGTCGGAATGTTGCTTGCCTTGACGAGTTTGGGGGCGATGTCGGGGCCGGTGCGGGCGCAGGATGGGGCGGCCGCCGTGGCCGCCAAGGCGCCGCCTGTGCCCGACTACGCCATGCGCGCCAATTGGTCGGTCTTTGCCTCCAGGGGCTGGGCCTCGGCCCTTCCGGCGGGGGCGGCCAAACCGGCCCGCGCGCCCAAGGTGGCGGTCTTCTTCCTCCATCCCACCACGCTGCGCAGCGAGACGGGCGAGCTGAACCAAAACCCCGCCGACGCCAAGGCCGCAAAATGGACCGACGAGAGCAGCATCGCCCGTCAGGCCAGCGTCTTTGCCGCCTGCTGTGATGTCTATGCCCCGCGCTATCGCGCCGCCACCTATAACAGTTTCGCCAGCAGCCCGGTCCGCGAGGCGGCTTTTGCGCTGGCCTATGGCGATGTCGAGCGTGCCTTTGACGCCTTTCTCAAACAGATCGGCGACCGCCCTTTCATCATCGCGGGCCATTCGCAGGGCGCGTTTCATGCCGCCACTCTGCTTGAGCGGCGGATCGATGGGGCGGCGCTGCAAAAGCGGATGGTGGCGGCCTATATCATCGGCATCAATCTGGCGCAGGGCGATTTCGGCAAGAGGTTCAAAAGCGTGATGCCCTGCGCCGCGCCGGACCAGACCGGATGCGTGGTGCAATGGAACGCCTATCTGGACGGGGCGAGTGATGTGGCGAAAATGGCGGGCTACTCGCAATCGACCTATGTGCAGAAATATGGCGATGATGCGGGCAAGGTCACGCTTTGCATCAATCCATTGACCTTTGACGTCAGGCTGAAGGAGGCCCCCTCGGCCGCCGCCAAGGGCGCGGTGCCGGGCAGCCCCGGTTTCGGCCCGATGCAGCCGCTGAGAGCGGGGGCCGTTTCGGCGCGTTGCGTTTCCGGCCTGCTGCTCGTCCGGCCCGACAAGGCGTTGGGGCTGGAGCCTTTGGCGGGCGGGGTGATGCATTATCACGATCTGGGCCTGTTTTGGGCCGACACCAGCGCCAATGCCGTGCTGCGCGCTCACACCTATCTGGTGCACGGCAAGTGAGGCTCGGGCGCTGGGCGGGGGGCGCGCTGATCGCGGCGGTCCTGGGCGTGGGGGCCTATGTGGGCGCGGCGCGGGCCGGATGGCTGCGTCCGGACGAAGCCGACATGCGCGCGCGCTATGCCATGCCCGCTTCGCGCTTTATTGCGTTGGGCGCGCAGGCGCTGCATGTGGTGGATGAAGGCCCGCGCCGCGCCGATGTGCCGGTGGTCATGCTGGTGCATGGCTCCTTTGCCTCGCTGCATATGTGGGATGGCTGGGCCGCAGGGTTGAAGGACCGCTATCGTGTGATCCGTTTCGACCGCCCCGGCATGGGCCTTTCCGGGCCGCAGCCGCAGGGAATGTACGATGGCGATGCCGAGGCGGCGTTGAT
This sequence comes from Novosphingobium humi, assembly GCF_028607105.1. Lineage (GTDB taxonomy): Bacteria > Pseudomonadota > Alphaproteobacteria > Sphingomonadales > Sphingomonadaceae > Novosphingobium > Novosphingobium humi. The sequence goes on from NZ_CP117418.1 coordinate 83,798, forward strand.
CGGGGCACTGGCGCGGCAGATGAATCTGCCGCCTTTCGTGCTGGTGGGCACCAGCAGCGCGGGCGAGGGCGTGGCCCATTATGCTGCGCAGTATCCGCAGGCGCTGCGCGGTCTGGTGCTGGCCAATATCGCCGCCGGGCCGCTCAAACCGGCGCCGCATTTCACGCCATGGTTCAAGGCGGTGCTGGCCTTTGACGGTCTGCTGGGCGGGCATCACATACCGGCGATGTGGGGCGGGATCTTGCGGATGAATTATGCCGAACCGACCCGCGTGTCGCCCGAACTGGTGCTTGAATGGACCCAGCTCAACAATCGTGCGCAGGGCTGGCCCCATCATTTCGGCAAGGCGCCGCCTTTTTCCGGCACGCCCGCCGATCTGGCAGCGATCACCACGCCCACGCTGGTGCTGTGGTCGGATCGCGATCCCGAAGTGCCGCTGGCCAAGGATGGGCGGCAAACGCTGGAAAGGCTGGGGGCAAGGGACAAGTCGCTGTCTGTGGTTAAGGATTGCGGCCATATGATGCCGTTGGAGTGCTCGCAGGCATCCTTGGTGCCCATGCAGGCGTTTTTGAGCCGGATTTCGCGCTAAACAGCCCCGTCAACTACAGAATCCTGCGTATTTCGCGCTGGACGCGCCGTGCCTAGCACGCTTTTGTGACTGTTTGGTCGAGCCGATGCATCCGACAGGCGAATAGGCCGCATTTCCTGCGCCACGCGGGGCAGGGGCAAGGCACTCTCTGCTTAGCCGAAAGGGATAAGCGGAATCGGCCAGATAGGGGAGTTAAAGTAAAACGGCCCGTTTTGGGGCCGTGGCGTTTTGCGCGGCGCGTAATTCGTCACATTCCCTGCTGGATGGATGGCACCAATTGGCGCCGCGTGAGCAACAGGCGGATAGAAATTCATAAGAACAGATAGCAGCGGGAACGAGATTAAATTCTGGATCGGCTTTTGCCGACATAACAATTATCCAGTGAGGGAAATATGGAAACTCGCTTTTTGAAAGCCTCTGTGGCGACAACGACTTCGGCTCTTGCGCTTTTTGTGGCACTTGGGGTTGCCACGCCGGCGCTGGCCGCCGAACCGGCCGCTGCCGCGCCCGTCGAGGATGCAGGCACCATCACCGTCACCGCGCGTAAACGCAGCGAGGACATTCTCAAGGTTCCGGTGACGGTCACCGCGCTGACGGCCGAAACGCTGGCGCAAAAGGGCGTCGTGTCGATCACCTCGCTGGCCAATTCGACGCCGGGCATCAACATCAACGACAACTCGTCGGGCCATGCTGACCGTTCGTTCCAGCAGATCGTGATCCGCGGTTTCACGCCCTCGACCACGCTGGCCACGACGACCTCGATGTTTGTCGATGGTGTGGCGGTTGCCTCGCCCTCGGCCATCATGTCGATTTCCGATCCCAAGCAGGTCGAAGTCGTCAAGGGTCCGCAGAGCGCCTATTACGGCCGCAACACCTTTGCCGGCGCGATCAACATTTCCACCAAGGACCCGACCGGCGAATGGCACGGCAGCCTGCTGGGCATGGTTGGCACGCGCAACAACTATCGTCTGCAGGGCGCGATCGAAGGGCCGATCTTTGGCGATGTCCTGACGTTCCGCGTCACCGGCGAGCGCTGGGCCAAGAACGGTTCGTGGGTCAATGGCGCCGCCGGCGGCGGCACTCTGGGCGACCAGAAGAGCACGACCGGCACCGCAACCCTGCTCTTCAAGCCCGCGCCCAACTTCACCATGAAGCTGTTCGGCATGATGATGGAAGACCGCGACGGCCCTGCTGCGCAGGCTCGCCTCTATGCCTATGACATCAAGGGCAGCAATGGCTCTGTCATCGCCCCCAGCCAGGCGAATTGCTCGTTCCAGGGCAATACGGTCGGCGTTCAGGGCCAGGGCAAGTCTGTTACCAATCCCTATATCTGCGGTATTACACCCAATCTGGCCTATCCGGTTTCGGCCAACGTGACCGCCAATGACGCCATCCGTTCGTGGCTGGCTGGCGGCACCAACCGCGTTGTCAGCCCCAAGGAAGGCGTTGATGGCTATGGCCTGCGCCGTATCAGCCACCACGCGCACACGACCGCCGAATGGGTGATCAATCCGAACATCACGGCCACCGTGCTGGCCGGTTACAACCGCGAAGTCTGGACGACCCTGATCGACCTGGACGGTCTGGACACCAGCGCCATCGCGTCGTCCACCAACCCCAAGGGCTATTGGGACTATCCGTTCCTGATCGAACGCAAGACCAATGACTGGTCGATGGAAGGCCGCCTGAACTACAAGTTCGGCAGGCTGCGCGGCGTTGTCGGCACCTCCTTCCTCAAGGCCCAGCAATATCAGGGCCTTGGTGGCGGTTTTGGTCCGCTGACTTCCTCGCTTCTCTCGCCGGGCGGCAAGTCGGAAAGCCGCACCACGGGCATGTTCTTTGGCGCCACCTATGAAGCGACCGACAAACTGTCGGCCAGCGTCGAAGGCCGCTATCAGATCGACTGGCTTGGCGCTTTTGCCCGTCCGTCGGGTCAGACCATTCAGGCCGGTTATCTTGGCCCCAACGCCACGACCTTTGCCGGTGGCGCGCTCATCACCCATGCCAAGTATAACAATTTCACCCCGCGTGTGATTGTGAACTATCAGTTCAACCCCAGCTTCATGGCCTATGCCTCGTGGGCCAAGGGCGTGAACCCGGCGCAGTTCAACACCGGCATTCTCTCGTCGACGACGGTTGTACAGAATGCGGCTATCGCTGCGGGCGGACAGCTTTCGATCAAGCCGGAAAAGGTGACCAATTACGAATTGGGCATCAAGGGCAAGCTGCTGGACGGTCGCCTGCGTTACACCGCGGCTGCCTATTATGCCCAGTGGAAGGATCAGATCAACGCGATCTCGATCATCATCAACGATCCGACCTCGGCCACCGGCACCAGCTTCCAGCAGGTGTCGTCGAACACCGGCAATGTCGACCTTTACGGCGTTGAGGGTGATTTCTCGTTCAAGGTCAATGACCTGATCACTCTTGACGGCGCCGGCGCGATCAATGCTTCGGACATCAAGCAGTTCGTCAGCACCACGCTCAGCCAATTGACGGGTATGTACAACTTCTCCGGCAAGGAGATGAAGAACACCTCGAAATATTCGGCCAACATGGGCATCCTGCTCCATGGTGACCTCGGCTCGGTGGCCGATGCCAAGTGGTTTACCCGCTTCGACTGGAGCTATAAGTCGGGCATGTGGTCGAACGAGGCCAACATCCTGCGCACGCCTGACCGTCACATCTTCAACCTGCGCGGCGGCGTGTCGAAGGGCAATGTTTCGGTCGATGTGTTCGTGAACAATCTGTTCAACAACCACACCTACACCTCGATTGGCGACAACTATGCCATCGACAACACTTTCGCCCATTTCGGCTTCTATTCGGCGGCCGTGGTCGGCCTGCCCGAACTGCGCACCTTCGGTCTGCAGCTCAAGGTCAAGATGTAATGGCCGGACGGGGCGGCGGCGCAATCCGCCGCCCCGGACACCGGATGGTTTCAGGCTGGCTCCGCGCAGGTGGGGCCGGCCTTTTTTGTGAGAGGAGCAGCAGATGACAGCCTATATCTGGGCCACGGTGAAAAGCGGCGAGCCCGAACAGTTCATGGCCTATGCCAAGGCGGCGGCGCAGGTCGCGGCGGGCTTTGGCGGGGAATATATCGTGCGCGGGATGATCGAGGATGTGTTTGAGGGCAATTGCGAGGATGCGGGCCGCGCCGTGCTGATCCGCTTTCCCGATGCCGATGCGGCGCGCGCCTATATGGCCAGCGATGGCTACAAGGCGGCCAAGGCGCTGCGCGAAGGCGCGGGTGGTTCGGTCAATTCGCGCCTTGTGGTGGCGCCATGACGGGGGCGTCGCGGCGCGCCGTGCTGGGCGGGGCCTTGGGGGCGGGCGGGTTGATGCTGGCTGCGCCTGCCTCGGCGGCGGCGCGGCTGGATCTGGCGATGCCTGCTGATCGGCTCAAGGCCTTCGTCAAGATGCGCGGCAGTCTGGACGACCGGCTGGTCGCGAGCTGGGTCTCGGCCCGTTATTACGGCATTACCGGGGATGAGATGCGGCCGCTGTTCAATGTGCGCTCGGCGGTCTTTGCGCGCCATCGCCCGGCGGCCGGTGGCGGCTATGAGGCCGTCAATGCCGAGATTGCCTGGTTCACCGATCCCGATACAGGCGAAGTGCTGACCCAATGGCGCAATCCCTATACGGGGCGCGATGTGAAAGTGCCGATGGGCGGCTATGCGCCGTCCAAGGTGTTCATCCGCCCCAATCTGGACTTTGCGCTGGCAAATCCGATACCGGGGCTGGAGATCAACCACGAGGTGCTGCCCTTTGAGGTGCGGGGCGATGATCTCTATATCACCGAACGTTCGCGCACGGCGATGCATTTTGCACCCGGCGCGAAGCCCTTCCGCTATTCGGAGAGCAACACGTTCCATGCGCGGCTCTCCGATGTCCTGTCCGGGGCGCCCCATGTGCCCAGCGATGTCAGCTTCACCAATGTGTGCAGTTGGCGGCCATGGATGGAGATGGGCGATACGCCGGGCCATATGTCGGCCATCGGCATCGGCAAGCAGGGCGCGGCGATGGACAGCATCCCGGCGGAATGGCAGGCCGCAACCCGTCGCTTCCGGCCCGAAGTGCTGAAGGACCCCGCAGCGCTGCTCACGCCGCTCTGGAACAAAAGCTAATCAGACACCCAGCAGGGCGGCGGTTTCGTCGCCCTGTTTTGCCGCGCGGTGCATGGCGATGCGGCCCATGTTGAACAGCCCCGCCGCCACGATCACCGCAGGCCCCGCCACCAGCGCAATCGCCCAGCCCACCTTGGCCGGATCATGCATCACCGCGCCATTGACGCTGGCCACCAGCAAAGGCCCGCTGGCCGCGCCCAACAAGGTGTTGAGCACCAAGGTCAGCGCAATGGAGGTGCCGCGCATCCGCGCCGGAACAATCGCCTGCAAGGTGGCGAACATCAACGTGCCGCAGACCGCATAGATGGCATTGCCCGTGGCCACGACAAAGGCCGCCACCTTGGCATCGCCCGCCAGCACCGCCAGCGTCGAGGGCAGCGCCAGCAGCGGCATGAAGGAGAGCAGGCGGAAGCGCAGCAGAGGTTTGCCCGCCTTCATCGAGCGATCCAGCAGCCACCCGCCCACCAGCGGCCCCGTGGCCGAAAAGAGCATCGAGAGCGGCCCCAGCCAGGCGCCGACAAATTGCGGTGAAACGCCAAAGCCGCGCATCAGCATCGTGGGCTGCCACGCAGCGCCGCCATAGGCGGCGATAAAACACACGCCAAAGCCCAGATAGAGCGGCCCCAGCACCGAACGATTGCGCCAGAACCATGCCGCGCTCTCACCGATGCCGGGATGGGCGGCCAAGGGCGATTGCCCGCGCCGCGCCGGTTCGCGCGTGGTCATCATGCCCAGCACGACGACGAGGCCCAGCGAGCCCGACATGACGAAAACCGTCCGCCATGGCGCAAGACCGGCCAGCACAGGCCATGTTGCAAAGGCCCCCTTGGCCGCTGCACCCAGCACGATGCCGGTAAAGGCAATGCCCAGCCCCTGCGCCAGCGACTGGCCCATCATATAGATGCTGATCGGCCGGCCGCGTTTGTCGGGCGGAAAGAGGTCGGAAATCAGCGAGATCGCGCAGGGCCCCAGCGCCGCCTCGCCCAGACCCACCAGCAGGCGGGCGGCAAACAATTGCCCGAAACCCGCCGCCAGCCCGCTGCCGATGGTGGCCAGCGACCAGAGCGCGATGCCCCCGGTCAACAGGTCGCGGCGCGACACGCGGTCGGCCGCAATCCCCATCGGCATGCCCATAAAGGCATAGAACAGACCGAAGGCCAGCCCCTGCAGCAATCCGATCGCGCCATCGCCGATGCCCAGGTCATGGCGCACCGGATCGACCACCATGTTCAGGATCGCCCGGTCGATGACCGAACAGATCCCGGCAAGGAACAGCAGCGCGACCATCCACCATGCGGTGGCGGCGCGGGGCCAGCTTTCGGCCGGGGCCCGCATCAGAGCAGGCCGCAGGCGCGGGCGCGCGTCTTGATGTAATCGCCCAGCCAGTCGAGGTTGCGGAAGCGCAAAGTGCCGCGCCCGACCGCCGTGCTGGAATGGGCCATGCCCGCCACCAGACGCAGCGCCTTGCCCATCAGGAACAGTTCCTTGTTGGCGATTTCCTCGGCGGTGAAGGGGCGCACCGACTGATAGCCGTCCTCAAACGCCGTGCCATAGCTTTCCGAAAAGCCGTAGAACAGATTGCCCCAGACGAAGTTCTGCACGTCCTGCATCAGGAAATCCTCGCCCGCCGCGTCGAAATCGAGCAGGGTGATCCGGCCCGTCTCATCGACATGGACGTTGGAGGGGTGAAAATCGCGATGGCAGACGCCCAGCGGCACGCCGGCGGCGGCCAGTTCATCAAGGCGCTGGTTCGTGTTGGCCGCAATGATCGGATAGTCGCGCAGGTCATCGGGGCGATCATACACAAAGTCGATCAGCGCGGGCATGCAGATATTGTAATCCTTGGCCGTCTCGGTGGTGAACTTGTGGTCCTTGCCCGCCCATTCATAGCCCAAAAGATGCATGTTGGCGAAAGCCGCGCCAATCTTGAACGAGGTTTCCTCGGAAAGCATGTCGCCGAATTTGCGGCCCGGCGCCCAGTCATACATGGCAATTGCGCGCGCGCCTTCCGGGGTCGCGGCCTTCCAGTACAGCGTGCCGTCATGCTGGGGCACGGCGACGCTGGCGGGGAAGGCCTTATCCTTGAGGAAGGCGAGGAAATCGAGCTCATAGGCGACATCATCGACATCGCGATAGGTCTTGCGCCACACGCGCAGGGCGTATTTCGTCTTCTCGTCCTGAACCAGATAGACATCGTTCATGCCGCGATAGAGCAGCCACACGTCCAGCTTGCCCACCACCGGATAGCGCGCCTTGACCTCGCGCGCGATGAAATCGGGGTGGAGCACCGAATGCGAAATGTCGGCAATCGGCAGGCCGGATTCAACCAAGGAAGAGACGTAGTTCACGGGCAAGTACCTCTGGAGCAATATCGAAAATGTCGCGATCCAATTGGGGCAGATCGCGGATGGAAATATCCGGTATCAAGGCCGCCGCCGCCAGCGCAGGCTTGCGCAGGGCTTCATGCGGTTGCAGCAAAAGCACCGGACAGGTGATCTGGCCAAGGCGGGTATAGTCATAGGACCATACGCCGCGATAGGCCCATGTGAAGCGGTCAAGGATATAGGCCTTGTCCGCAAAATGACGGATCGCGCGCGACAATGGCTGGGCCGGATCGCGCGCCTTGACCACATAGGCCCACAGGCGGGTGAGCAGGTCGAGGATGACCGCGCCATCCTCGTCGGGCACGGGAAATTCCTCGGCCTCGCGCAATTTGGCGGCGCGGATCTCGGCGGGATACATGGGAATGCCGGTCAGCCCCATCCGCTGCACCTGAACGGGCAGCGCCAGCGCCAGTTCCACCGCCAGCAACGATCCGGTGTGATAGCCGTAAAGGTCAATCGGCCCATCCACCCCCAGCGCGGCCAGACCATCGGCAAAGGCAGCCGCATAGGCGCTCAGGCCCGGCGGGGCGGGCGGCGCATCGCTCATGCCATGGCCGGGCGTGTCAAAGGCGATCACGCGGCGGTCCTGCGCCATCTGCTCGATCAGCGGCTCATATTCCCAGCCCGACGAGGGGTTCTGATGCAGCATTACCAGCGGCGGATGCGCGCCATCCACGCCCGCCTGCCGGTAATGCAGTTGGCCATAGCGACAGGTGGTATAGGCGCGCGACAGGGTCATGATCGGATCGGGGGTGTCCGTATAGTTATCGTCTCAGCATGATCCCGCGCGGATTGTGCAACAGGGTGTCACAGCGGACTCTCCGCTGGGCGGAGATTTGGGCTATCGGTACGCGGCATTGCGGACGGGCGCGCCATCCTGATGGCTTGCCGCAACAGGAGAATGGCAGATGGAGAACCCGCTGGGTTTGGCATTGGTGGGATGCGGGCGGATTTCGGGCGCGCATCTGGGCGCGGTCGGGCAACTGGCGGATCGGGTCCGTCTGGTCGCCGCCGTGGACCGCGATCTGGCCGCAGCGCAGGCGGCGGCCGGACCTTTTGGCGCCGTGGCGACCGATGATCTGGCGCAGGTGCTGGCCATACCTGAGGTTGAGGCGGTGCTGATCGCCAGCCCCAATGATCTGCATGCCGATCAGGCGATGGCGGCCATTGCGGCGGGCAAACATGTGCTGGTAGAAAAGCCATTGGCGCCCACCGGCAAGGAGGCCCTCGCTCTGGCGCAGGCCGCAGCGGACAAGGGCGTGGTGCTGGCCGCCGGGCATACCTATCGTCAGGGTCCGGCGTTCCATTACCTGCTCGACCACTGGCAGGATTTCGGCAAGCTGATGGCGGTGGAGGTCACCTCCTGTGTGCGCTGGAACGGCCCGCAGGCGCCATGGTGGGCCACGCGCAAGCCCGAGGAAGGGCTGATCCTCTCGCTCTTTGCGCCCCATTCGCTCGATTTCGTGCAGATGTGCATGGGCGCGGACGATCCCATCCGCGTCCATGCCGAGGCCGCCCGCCTGCAGACCGGGTGGCAGGGCGAGGATCAGGCGATGATCCTGCTCGCCTATCCGGGGCGGCGCATGGCCAGCGTCCATATCAGCTATAACCAGCCCAGCATCATAGACCGCAAGGTCCTGCATTTCAGCAAGGGCGTGGTGGAAATCGAGGATGGTGAATTCCTGCGTTTCAACCGCGAATTGCTGGTGGAACCCGCGCCCGGCGTGGTGCGCGATGCGCGCGTGATGGGCGGGCGCGATCTGGCCCATTATTTCCGCATCCAGATGGAGGAATTCGTCGCCGCCGCGCGCGGGCGGCCCAATCGCAGCGTGAACGGCTTTGACGCGGCGCGCACCATTGCGCTGATCGACCGCATTCTGGCCGAGGCGCGGCGCAATGCCACCGATGCCATCGATCCGCCGCCCCCGCCCGAAATCGCGCTGGATATCACCGCGCAAGTCAAGGCCGATGCCTTCAGCACCCGCAAGGAGGCCTGAGATGCGGATCGCCCTTTCCCGATGGATGCGCGGTGCGGCCATGATGGCGATGGGCGCGGCGGTGATCGGCGCGGCCCCGCCCCCGGCCCCGTCTCCGGCCAAACCTGAACTGGGGCCGGACGGCACGCCGATCATACGACCCGCCCCTGCGCCCACTTTTCCCTCGCGGCGCCCCGGATCGGCCTTTGCCGATGGGGCCGACCTGCCCGAGATGGTGGTGGTGCCGGCCGGGCGCTTCATGATGGGCACCACGCCCAAGGACAACCGATCGGTGGGCGTATGGCCGATGTTCGATGCGATGGAAGGGCCGGTGCATCCCGTCACCATCGCGCGGCCCTTTGCCGTGGGGCGCTATGCCGTCACGTTTGACCAATGGGACGCCTGCGTGGCCGATGGCGGCTGCGGCGGCTATCGGCCGGGCGATGAGGGCTGGGGGCGTGGACGGCGGCCGGTGATCAATGTGAATTACGACGATGCGCTGGCCTATGTCGCCTGGATTCGCCGCAAAACCGGCCAGCCCTATCGCCTGCTGTCCGAGGCGGAATGGGAATATGCCGCGCGCGCGGGCACGGTCACGCCCTTTTATTTCGGCACGCGCATCACCCATGAGGACGCCAATTACGGCAATTTCTATGACCGCACGACGCCGGTGGGGTCCTATCCGCCCAACCGGTTCGGCCTCTATGATATGGCGGGCAACACCGCGCAATGGGTGGCCGATTGCCATCACCCCGATTTCAAGGGGGCGCCCGGCGATGGATCGGCGTGGATCGCGGGCGGCGATTGCACCAAGCGCAATGTGCGCGGCGGCGGGTGGAGCCTGCTCGACTGGACATTGCATGTGGCCCAGCGCATCGGCGATCCGCCGCAACAGCGCAACAACCATCTGGGATTTCGCGTGGCGCGCGATCTGCCGTGAGACGCACGGGGGCCTTGGCGAAGGCCCCCAGGCAATTCAGCCCTTGGGCACGGTTTTGAGATAATCGCCCATATCGTTGCGGAAGCCGGTCCATTCCTTCCATTTGAAAATGTCGGGCGTGTGGCTTTCCAGCGACCGGCGCGCGGCTGCGGGGATTTCGTCAAGGCCGCTGATCTTGGCGCCATAGGCGCGGCCCCATGTGCGGCCCGATTTGGTTTCGGCCCGACCGCCCATGCCCAGCCAAGGATGCCATGTCGCCATGTTCTGAAAGGTGCAGAAGGCGGGCGCGCTGGTCAGCTTTTCATTGAACGCGTCCTGCGCCCGCGCGCCATAGGTGGCGTGGCTTTCCCAGAAGATCGTCTTGCCCGCCGACAAATGCGGATAGGCATCAGGCGTGGCGGCATTGGGAAAGGCCGCCGAAGAGGATGTCGGCACGATCACCATATCGCCCAGTTCCTCCATCGGCAGCACGACCGGATTGAGGTCCGCCCCCTTGGTGACAATCCCGTCCGGGCCGATCGCCACATTGAAAGGCCCGCCATAGAATTGCCAGACCTTGCGCTTTTCGCCGGTGATGGGGTTTACCCAATCGTCGAGCGGCTCGTCGGTGTTGAACCGGCAATAGACCCCGGACTCATAGGTGCGCGATTCATACTGATTGCCGGGCAGGGGCGTCCATTCCGAGATGTTGAGGTGGTTCATCGTGAAGAAGGGGATCAGATTGCCATCGCCCGTATAGCCATAGATGTGCAGGCGATAGAAGATGAACACCGTTTCACGTGCGCAGGAGCCGATCACACGGGCGCGCATCCGGGCGCGGACCGCAGGATCATTCAGATCGGGCCGGGCGGCGATGCCCTGCGCGGTCATGCCCTGCGCGGCAAGGGCGGCGGGCGTCAACAGGCCCATTCCGGCAGCCGCAGGCGCGGCGGCAAGCATATGGCGGCGGGTCAGATGATCCATTATTGTCAGGCTCCCTTGGCGTTTATCGGCCCCCCGCCACGTCCAGCGTGGTGCCCGTGATATAGCTGGCCTCCTCGCCGGCCAGGAACAGGATCGCGTCAGCCACCTCGCGCGGCGTGCCCAGCCGGTGCAGCGGCACCATGCGGCTGGGGGCATATTCGAGGCCTTGCTCGTCCATCGCGCGCAGATATGGCCCGGCCAGTTCGGTATCGATAGGGCCGGGGGCAACGGCATTGATCGTGATCCCGCTGTCGCCCAGCTCGATGGCCAGCGCGCGGACAAAGCCGATAACCCCGGCCTTGGCGGTCGAATAGGGCGCGGCGCCGGAATAGAAGGCATTCCACACCGTGCCGTTGCGCGCGCCTGAGGACAGGCAGACGATCCGCCCATAGCCGCGCGCCGCCATGCCCGGCACGGCCGCGCGGGTGCAAAGGAACATGCTGCGCAGGGAGAGCGCCATCGTGTGTTCCCAATCGTCCAGCGAGAGATCGGCAATCCGCCCCGAACGCCCGCCGCCCACATTGTTGACCAGAATGTCGAGCGGGCGCCAATCGAGCGCCGCCCCGAACAGATCGGCCACTTGCGCCTCGTCGGTCACATCGCAGGGGATGATCCGATGCGGCGCATCGCCCAGCAGGGCGGCGGTCTCGCGCAGCCTGTCCTCATCGCGGTCGGCAAGGACGAGCGCCGCGCCCTCCTCGGCAAGGCGCAGCGCGGCGGCGCGGCCTATGCCCAGACCCGCGCCGGTGATAAGGGCTGTCCGGCCGCCCATGCGTGATTGGCTCATGATGCGCAGGCTATGCAAGGCGCGGAGGCGCCGGCGGGTTTTGCGCGGTCTATCCGATGGGCGGAACTGTGGGAAACGGCCATTGCGGGCCGGGGGCGGCGCGGCGCAGCCTTGGCCCATGATCGCACTGGACAATGGTTTTGAAGAAGCGGTGGCCATCGTGGCCGATGCGGGGGCAAGCGCGGCAAGGCTTTGCGCGGCAACGGGGTTTGTGCCTTTGGCGCAGGGGCCGGTCGATGGCGGGGCGCTGGCGCTGATGGGCCTGTCGGGCGGGGCGCAGGAGGTGTTGATCGGGCATCCCGGCGTGGCGCGCGGGCGGATCCGTCTGATCCAGATCGACGGCCCGGTGGCGGGTTTGAACCGCGAAGGCGGACAGGCATGGGACCCGGGCGGCATTTTCGACATCAACCTGCGCGCCCTGCCCGATATCGAGGCTTTGCAGCGCGCGCTGGTGGCTCAGGGCTTTGTCGCCCATGCGCCGATCACCGATTGGGATTTCGGCCCTCTGGCCGTGCGCGAGGTGGTCAGCAGCGATGCCGATGGTCTGTGCGTCGCGCTGATGGAGCGGGTGCGGCCCCCGCTTCAGGGCTATGACGGCGTGTCCGGCCCGGCCAGTTTCGTGTTCAATTCCACCCAGGTGGTGCCCGATTTCGAGGCGGCGCGGCATCTCTATCGTGATTGTCTGGGCTGGTTGCCGGTGCAGGAAACCGAAGGGATGGCGGCGCAGGACAGCGGGGCCAACTGCATGGGCCTGCCCGAAGGAATCGCCGCGCAAATCCCGATGCGGATTGGCATCTATCAGCCCGAAGGGCGGATGGAGGGATCGGTCGAGATCATCGAATATGGCGTGCGTGGCCATGATTTCTCGGACTGCGAACCGCCGCTGCGGGGCTGGACTTCGCTGCGCTTTCCGGTGACGGATCTGGAGGAATTCATCAATCGGGCGGCAATGGGCGGTTGCCGGATCATCGGCCCGGTGGCGGCGCAATGGGCGCCGCATCCCGCCGGAATGGCCGCCGCCGCGATCACCCCGTGGGGCGCGCGGCTGGAGGCTTTTCAATCGGGTGTCAAAGATCGTTGAGATAGGTGATGGCTTCGGCCTCGCTGATCACGTCGGCATATTTGGCGTTCATGTCGAACAGATTGGCGTCATGCGGGCCGGAATGACGGTCGCCGCAGGCGTCCGCGATCACGGCGGTCCTGAACCCGTGGCTCATCGCATCGACGCAGGAGGCGCGCACGCAGCCGCTGGTCGAAAGTCCGGTGAGCAGAACGCTGTCCACGCCCATGGCCGTCAGCGTGCTGGCAAGGGACGTGCCGAAAAAGGCGCTGGGATATTGCTTGGAGATGACCAGTTCGTCCTCAAATGGTTCAAGCCCCGGCCCCCATGCGGCCATCGGATGGCCCTTGACAAAATAGCGCAAGGGCGCGGCCTTTTCGAAGAAACGCCCGCCGTCCATGCCGCTGGCATGATATTGCACGCAGGTCAGAATGACCGGCACCCCGGCCTTGCGGGCGACCTCGCGCACGCGCAGCGCGCTCTCGATCGCGTCATAGACGGGCTGGCCGCAATAGAGATCACAGTCGGGTTCGAAATAGGCGCGGCAGAAGTCGATCATCACCAGCGCGGGCTTTTTCCCGAAGCCCACGCGGGTGTTATAGGCGCGCTTGTAATTTTCGAGCAGGTCGTCGCTCATGATGCATCATCCTCGGCATAGAGCCACGGCGCGCTGGCCTTTTGGCGTGTTTCAAATTCGGCGATGGCGCCGGAATATTGGTGCAGCAGGACGGCGGTCTCATCCCAGCCGTTGAGCAGGGCCAGTTTGCGTTCGGGCGCGATGTCAAAGGCAAAGGCGCGGTTGCCCACGGTCAGGCTTTGCGCCTCCAGATCGACGGCGAATGTCTGCTCGGTCTGGGCCGCGACCATCAGCTCGGCCACCGTTTCGGCGGGCAGGGTGATGGGCAGGATGCCGTTGCGCTGGCAATTGGAATGGAAGATCTCGCCAAAGCCCGCCGCGATGATGCAGCGCACGCCAAGGCCCGCAATCGCCCAGACCGCCTGTTCGCGGCTGGAGCCGGAACCGAAATTGGCGCCTGCGACGATGAAGGGCGCGGCGTTGAAGGGCGCGCGGTTGAGCACGTAATCGGGAATTTCCGCGCCATCGGCATCAAACCGGCGATCATGGAACGCATAGCGGCCCAGCCCTGCCTTGGCGGTGATCAGCAGAAAGCGCGCGGGAAAGATGATATCGGTGTCGATATTCTCCTCCGGCATTGGCGCGGCATGGCCCGACAGGGTGGTGAAAGGCTGGCTCATGCCGCAAACTCCCGTATGTCGGCGATATGGCCCGCGATGGCGGCGGCGGCGGCCATGGCTGGGCTCATCAGATGGGTGCGCCCGCCCGGACCCTGACGGCCCTCGAAATTGCGGTTGCTGGTGCTGGCGCAGCGCTCGCCCGGTTTCAGGCGGTCATCATTCATCGCCACGCACATCGAGCAGCCCGCAAGGCGCCATTCAAAGCCCGCCTCGATCAGGATGCGGTCCAGCCCCTCGGCCTGCGCGGCGGCGCGTGTGGCGGCGCTGCCCGGCACGACGATGGCCTTGATGCCCGGCGCCACCTTGCGGCCCTTGGCCACGGCGGCGGCGGCGCGGATATCCTCGATCCGCCCATTGGTGCATGACCCGATGAAGGCATGGGTGATGGCAATATCGGTGATGCTCTGGCCCGGCGTCAGGCCCATATAGGCCAGCGCCTTTTCCGCCTGACGCCGCGCGGGCCCTTCGGCCAATTGCGCGGGATCGGGCAGGGCAGCGTCAACCGGCAGCGTCTGGTCGGGGGTTGTGCCCCAGCTGACCTGCGGCACCAGCGAGGCCACATCGACCTCGATCACGCGGTCATAGACGGCATCGGGATCGCTGGCCAGATCGCGCCATGCGGCCACGGCCTGATCCCACAGCGCGCCCTTGGGGGCCAGACGGCGGCCTTTGAGGAAGGCGAAGGTGACATCATCGGGCGCGACCAGACCCACCCGGCTGCCCGCCTCGATCATCATGTTGCACAAGGTCATGCGCTCGGCCATGCTCATGGCGCGCACCACGGGTCCGGTGAATTCGACCGCATGGCCCGCCGCGCCGTCCGCGCCGATCCGTGCGATGATGGCAAGGGCAATGTCCTTGGCAAAGACCAGCGGATGGCGCGTTCCGCTCAGCTCGATCCGCATGGTTTTCGCCCGCTTCTGGCGCAGGCATTGCGCGGCCATCACCGTGCCCTGTTCGGATGCGCCAATGCCAAAGGCCAGCGCGCCAAAGGCGCCATGCGTGGTCGTGTGGCTGTCGCCGCAAACGATGGTGGTGCCGGGCAGGGTAAAGCCGCTTTCCGGGCCGATCACATGGACGATGCCCTGTTCCGCCCCGTCGAGATCCGCATAGGGCACGGCAAAATCGGCCACATTGCTTTCGAGTTCGGCGATTTGCGAGGCGGCCTGCGGATCCTCGATCGTGCCATGGCGGATACCGTCGGCGCGAGGGCTGCGCGTGGGGACGGCATGGTCGGCCACGGCAATATGCGTTTGCGGGCGGCGCAACCGTCGCCCGGCCTCGCGCATGGCGACAAAGGCCTGTGGGCTGGACACCTCGTGCAGGATCTGGCGGTCGATATAGAGCAGCGTCTCGCCGCCGGGCAGTTCGGCCACGGCATGGGCGTTCCACAGCTTTTCGTAAAGCGTGCAGGCGGTCATGGATATAAACTCAAAGTTTGGGGGTGCCGGCCTCGACATAGGCGGCGATCAGTTGGGCAAAGCGGTCGCCCACCTCGAGCGGGGGATAATGGCCCACATCGGGCATCAGCACGCGGCTGATCGTGGCGTTGGAAAGGTATCGCGCGATATGGTTGGCCGCGATTTCGGGCAGCAGCGGATCGGCCGCGCCCCAGATCAGGAAGGTGGGCGCCTTGACCTTGGCCATTTCGATTGCGGCCTGTTTGCCGTCGCCGATGCGCGCGACCAGGGCGACGGGGTATTTTTCCGGCGTGCGGCGGTTGAAATCATAATATTCGTCGCGGGTTTTTTTGCTGATCCGCTTGGGATCGCCCGCGAAATAGCCAAGATACTCGTCCCAGTAGGGGCGGTCGTTGAAGCCACCATTGGCCTTGGCACGGGCGATCCCGTCAACAAAGCTCTTGGGCATCACCAGATGGCTGGTGTCGACCGGATCGCTGGGCGTGTTCGACAGGATCAGCCGCTCGACCAGTTCGGGACGCTTGGCGGCCAGATACATGCCCATCGTGCCGCCGCTCGACACGCCGACGAAAGTGACCTTTTTCACATGCAGCGCATCGAGCAGCCCTTCGGCAATCTCGACCGGCTGGACATTCTGCGCCACTTCATCGGAAATCCGGCCCGACAGGCCATAGCCGGGAATGTCGAAACGGATGATGCGATAGCGCGATTTCAACCGGGCGGTGACGACATCCCACGTCCGCAGCGTCGAAACCGAGCCATGGACCATATAGAGCACCGGCGCATTGCGCGGCCCTTCGTCCTTGTAATGGACCTCGACGCCCTTGATCGTCATGAAGCGACTGGCCGGATCGCGGTATTTGGCGCGCAATTGTTCGATCGAGAGATAGGGATGGGCCGCCGCCGGAGCAGCGGCAGCCGGCGCGCCCTGCGCATGGGCCAGCGGCGCCATCACGCAGACCGCCAGCATCGAGCCGACCAACAGAACCGGGCGCAGGCACTTCATCGCTTTCTCCACCATTTATAACAAGCCTGCGCCTTATCAGCGCGCGCAGGCTTTGCCACAAGGCGGCAGGTCCCCGACGGCACAGGCCCCCTTTGCATGCGCCATGATGATGGCAATCCGCGAGGATTTCCGAAACGGAAAGCATGCTATCCGACAGGTGGTGACGGGCCGGGGGCGGATCGACAGGCGGGCAGGGGGCGTGCGCTATTCGCCCCGTGCAATTCTTGGAGTTTGAAGATGGGCGTTGACCGGCGCGGATTTACCTTTGGCCTTGGCATGGCGGGCCTGATGGCGGCTTCGCCCGCGATGGCGCGCGCGGCGGCAAAAGCGGTGAAACCCGCGCCGCGCGGCACCGATGTGATCGTGCTGGGCGCCGGGATTTCGGGGCTGAACACGGCATGGCTGCTCGAACAGCAGGGGCTGAAGGTCACCGTGCTGGAAGGGCGCCAGCGGGTTGGCGGCCGCATCATGACGCTGATGGATCAGCCCGGCTATCCGGAAATGGGCTTCAATTCCATGGCCGAAGGCTATGGGCGCGGCATTGACGCGGCGGCGCGCGCGGGCGTGACGCTGGAGGAAGTGGGCGCGCGCTATCGCATCGGCGGGGCGCCGGGCCTCTATATCAACGGCAAGCTGCTGAGCCGCGAGGAATGGGCAAAGCATCCGGGCAATCCATTCCCCGATGCGATGAAGTCGATGATGCCCGCCGAGGTGGTCAACACGCTGATCGCCAAACATACGCGGCTCAAAGACTGGAGCCAGTGGGCCGATGTGGCCAATGCCCCGCTCGACATCTCGCTTTACGAATGGCTCAAGGCGCAGGGCCTGTCGGATCAGGCGATCCATCTGGCCAATGACGTTTCGCCCTATTACGGCACCAATGCCTATGACGTTTCGGCGCTGATGCTGGAATATAACGACGGCTTTGTGAAGGCGCAGATTGCGGCGGGGATCAAGTCGCTGGCGGTCAAGGGCGGCAATCTCAACCTGCCCATGGCCATGGCCAAGATGCTTAAGGGCGATCTGTTGCTGGGCAAGGAAGTGGTGGCGATCGAGACCACGCCGACCAATGCCACGGTTACTTGCGCTGATGGTACGGTTCACACGGCGGGCCGGGTGATCTCCTCGCTGCCCTTCTCAACCCTGCGCCATGTGCATGTGATGCCGGGCCTGTCGGGGGTTCAGGCGCGGGCCGTGGCCACCATGCCCTATCAGCCTTTGTCGATTGCATTCCTGACCGCCACCGCGCCGTTCTGGGAAGAGGACAAACAGGCGCCCGGCATGTGGACCGATGGCGTGACCGGCGTGGTCACGCCCCAGCGTTTCGGCGCAACGCCTGAGGAAATCACCGGCTTTACCGTTCAGGCGCGCGGCGCGATGGCCCATTACTGGGACGCGATGGGCAAGGAGGCCGCGATGGCCACGATCATCGCCGGGATCGAGGCGATCCGCCCCTCGACCAAGGGTAAATTGCGCGGCGCGGCCTATTTCAGCTGGATCGGCGAACGGTTCAACCAGGGCGACTGGGCCTATTTCAGCCCCGGACAGGTCGCGGGCGTGATGGGTGAGATCGGCAAGCCGGCGGGCCGCCTGCATTTCTGCGGCGAGCATACCGCAACCGGCGCGCGCGGATTGGAAGGCGCGCTGGAATCCTCCGAACGCGTCGCGCTGGAGGTCTTGTCGGCCTGATGCGCATTTGTTCGCATTGCGGAGACTCGGTGCTTGCCGATGGGCGCGGAGGCTCAATAATGTTTGTGTCGCACCATATTTTGCCAAGCGAGTAACGTCTCATGGACTATGATTACATTCCCCTTCCCGCCCGCCAGCCCCTGAAGTGGCCCAATGGCGCGCGGGTGGCGCTGATCCTGACCTTCAACCTTGAGACGTGGGATCTGACCAAGGACAGCGACAAGCCCTATTACGCGGGCGGCCCGGCGATCCTGCCGGATTCGCTGCCTGCCAATACGCCCGACTTTCCCAATTTCACCTGGCGCGAATATGGCCAGCGGGTGGGCATCTGGCGCCTCTATGATCTGTTCGACGAACTGGGCGTCAAGGCGAGCTGCACCACCAATGCCGTGACGTTTGAGCGGCGCAAGGCGATGACCGATGCTTGCCTTGAGCGCGGTTGGGAATTACTGACGCATAATTGGGAACAGGGCGAACTGCTCACCTCCTTCGCGCATCAGCCGGAGAAGGAGCGTGACATCATCCTGCGCAGCCTCGACCAGTTCGAGAAATACACCGGCCGCAAGTCGAAGGGCTGGCTGTCGTCCTCGCTGCGCGGCACGATGCAGACGGCCGATATTC
Source organism: Novosphingobium humi (assembly GCF_028607105.1). Taxonomy (GTDB): domain Bacteria; phylum Pseudomonadota; class Alphaproteobacteria; order Sphingomonadales; family Sphingomonadaceae; genus Novosphingobium; species Novosphingobium humi. Next base: position 102,618 of record NZ_CP117418.1, read on the forward strand.
TGGCTGAATATGGCTGCAAATTCTACTGCGACATCATGAATGACGATCAGCCCTATCTGCTGAAAACGCCCAACGGGCCGATCGTCTCAGTGCCCTATTCGAACGAAATCAACGATTTCACCTTCATTACCCGCAAGAATTTCACCACCGACCAGTTCCGCGACGCGCTGATCGAGGAACTCGACGTGCTTTATGCTGAGGGCGCCAAGACCGGGCGGATCATGAATGTCGGCCTGCACCCGCATGTGTCGGGCCGCGCCCATCGCGTGCGCGCGCTGCGCGAATTTATCGAACATGCCAAGAGCCTGCCCGGCGTGTGGTGGGCCACGCGCGAGGAAATCGCGGAGTGGTATCTGGAAAACCACGAAAGCCATATTCCCGGCCAGCTTGACGGCGGTGCAAAGTGAGCAAGCCGCAGACTATCCTGATCGTCGGCGGGGGCGTGGCGGGCATGACCGCCTCGGCTGCGCTGGCCCAGCAGGGTTTCAAGGTGACGCTGCTCGAATCCGCGCCCCAGTTCGGCGAAATCGGCGCAGGCCTGACCCTGACGCCCAACGCGATGAAGGGGCTGGATTTCATCGGCATCTGCGAGGAAGCGGCCGCGGTTGCTGTCGAACCCACCCGCCAGCGCATCCAGCATTGGCAGGATGGGCGCACGCTGGTGGCGTTTGACCGCTCGACCCAGCGCGAGAAATATGGCGCGCCTTATATCACCGTTCACCGCGCCGATCTGCATGGCGTGATGACACGCGCGGCAGAGCGCGCCGGGGTGGAAATGATCGCCGGGGCGCAGGTGGTTTCGAGCGAGGGGACCACGGTGACGCTGGCCGACGGGCGGCAATACAGCGCCGATGTGCTGGTCGGTGCCGATGGCGTGAAGAGCGTGATCCGCCAGCGCTTTGGCGATGATGCCCCGCATTTTACCGGCCATGTCGCATGGCGCTGCCTTGTGCCGGTGACGCCGGAAATTCAGGATCTTTCCGATTTTCCCGGCATCATCATCGGCCCCGGCGCGATGATGAACCGCTATAATGTGCGCGGTGCAAAAGTGATGAACTTCGTCTTCTTCGCCCGGCAGGAAGGCTGGAATCAGGAAGGCTGGACCACGCCTGCCGATCCGGATGAATTGCAGGCGATCTATGGCCATTGGTGCGAGGATGCGCAGCGGTTGCTGAAGGCCGCAATTGCCCAGCCGCTGTTCAAATGGGCGATCAACGCGCGCAAGCCGATGCCGACCTGGGTGCTGGACGGCAATGTCACGCTGATCGGCGATGCGGCCCATGCGATGACGCCTTTCCTGGGCCATGGCGCGGCCTGCGGGATCGAGGATGCGGTGGTGCTGGCCCGCGCGCTGGCCGCTTCGGATTCCGCTGCCGAGGGCCTTGCCCGCTATGAGAAGGCGCGTCACGAACGGGCTACGTTCATCCAGCAGGAATCGAACGCCAATGCGGATCGCATGCAGGGCCAGAACACCGATTTCTTCGGCCTTGAAGGCATGAAGGACGAGGAATCGCTCGGCCTGTTCCTCTATGACCCGCGGACGGTGGAAGTATGAACGTGCTGCCCTTTGACGGCCACGCCATCGCGCCCGAAACCGCCGCCTTTCTGGGCGGGCCGCACCGGCTGCTGATCGACGGCGCATGGGTTGACGGCAGCGGCGAGCATGTCACGCGCGACCCGGCCACGGGCCTTGAATTGGCCCGCTTCGCCACCGGCGGCGCGGCTGAGGTTGACGCCGCCGTGGCCGCCGCGCGCCGCGCGTTCCATGGCGCATGGGGGCGGATGACGGTTTCGGACCGCACCGCGATCCTGTTCCGCCTTGCCCGGATCATGGAGGCCAATGCCCGGCTTTTGACCGAGCTGGACATTGTCGACAATGGGATGCCCGGTTTTATTGCGGGGCTGACCACGGCCAATTGCGTGGAAATGGTCGATTATTACGCGGGCGCGGTGATGCGGATCGAGGGCACCACCACCGCCCCGCCGCGCCATATCGCCGCCGAGACCGAGGCGCTGACCTATACTCTGCGTGAGCCGGTCGGCGTTGCCGGGCTGATCGTGCCGTGGAATGTGCCGCTTTCCACCGCGATCCTGAAACTGGCGCCGGCGCTGGCGGCGGGCTGCACCGTGGTGATGAAGCCGAGCGAGGAAACACCGCTTTCGGTCCTGGCACTGGGGCAGATGATCCTGGATGCCGGGTTTCCGGCGGGTGTGGTCAATATCGTCAACGGTTTCGGCGCGGATTGCGGCGCGGCGCTGGCGGCCCATCCGGGGGTGGACAAGATCAGCTTCACCGGATCGACCGTGACCGGCAAAAAGATCGTGCAGGCAGCCCTAGGCAATCTGAAAAAGGTCAGCCTCGAACTGGGCGGCAAATCGCCGGTGGTGGTGATGCCGGACGCCGATCTGGCGCTGGCCGTGCCCGGCGTTGCGCTGGCCACCTTCTTCCTTCAGGGTCAGAACTGCATGGCGGGCACGCGCATCTTTGCGCATGAGGCGATCCATGACGCGCTGGTCGAAGGCGTGGCGGCGTTCAGCGCGGGTATGAAGCTGGGCCATGGGCTGGACCCGGCCACGATGCAGGGTCCGATGATCTCCGACGCGCACAGCGCCAAGGTCATGTCCTATATCGAGGCGGGCAAGGCGGCGGGGGCCACGTTGGTCTGCGGCGGAGACAAGCTGGATCGGCCGGGCAATTTCATCCCTCCGACGATCTTTGCCGATTGTCGGCCCGATATGTCGATCGTGCGCGATGAGATCTTTGGCCCGGTCATGGCGGTGCAGAAATTCGCCACCACCGATCTCGACGCGATTGCCGAGCTTGCCAATGACACGCCCTTCGGCCTGTCGGGCAGCGTGTGGACCCGCGATCTGTCCACGGCGCACCGCATGGTGAAACGCATCCGCGCAGGCCATGTCTCGATCAATTGCCACGGCGCGGTGGGCACCAACATCCCGTTCGGCGGTTTTGGCCAATCGGGTTGGGGCCGCGAATTTGGCCGCGAAGGGCTGGATGCCTATCTCGAAACCAAGGCCGTCACGGCGCGGCTTTAAACGGAAAGGGGCGGGAACAACCCGCCCCCTTTTTTATGCGCTGCCTACGGGGGCGCCATTCGACAGATCGTGGCTGATCGCCGCAGCGGTGGCCTTCAGATCATCCAGATAGCGTTCGAGCGCGGTCGACAGTTTCATCGCGGCCACAAAGAAGGCCAGCGTGATCGCCGCCTCGAAATGGCCGTTGCGGAACACCGGCACCGCGATGGACGATGTCTTGCCCGGCGTCAGATTGTGGTGATTGCGCCCCTGCACCGCATAGCCGTCGGCGCGGATGCGTTCAACGTCCAGCCCGACCTCGGCCGTGGCCAGATAGTTGAGGTCGATATCCTGCGACACGCGCATAAAGCGCAGGATCATCTCGCGGTCCTCGTCATCGGCAAAGGCCATCGAGACCTTGCCCGATGCGCTGTCGAGAATGGGCAGGGTGAAGCCGGGATAGTAGTGCTCGAAAGTCAGCGAGGAATTGGCATGGGTGGAATCGCGCAGCATCATGTCGCGCCCCACCCGGATCGCCACCGACACCGGCCAGCCAACCCGCCGCGTCAGCGCCACGATATGCGGCCGCGCGATGCGCACCAGTTCATCGTCATGCTGAAACCCGGTGGCCAGCGTCTGGACCAGCGCGGTGGCGCGGTAACGCTTGCGCGCGGGTTCCTGCTCGATCAGCCCTTCATACAACAGCGTCTGCACGATGCGGCAGGCGGTGGGATAGGGGACCTGGCTCGCCTTCGCGATTTCCATCATCGAAAGCGAGCCATGACGGTTGATGGCTTTCAGCGCAGCGATTGACCGCGTGATCGACCGAATGGGAACACCCTTTTCCATGACGATTTCTCCCGTGAAACTCTTGTGTCGCAAGAGTGTCAGGAGATTGTCATTTTTCCGAAAAGGACGCCAGTTTATCCGACAGGCGGATACGCATTCTGGCGTATATCCGTTTACGACCCCGGAATGACCACCTGCCGGATCGCTGCGCCGCTGGCCAATTTGTCCATCAAAGCATTGATTTCGGAGAGCGGGCTGATCGAGGTGAGCAGCTTTTCCACCGGCAGGCGGCCTGCGCGCCACAGGGCGATGTAGCGCGGAATATCGCGCGAGGGGATCGAGGAACCCATGTAGCTGCCCATTAACGTCTTGCCATCGGCCACCAGAGAGAGCGCGTTGATCGAGAGCGACTCGGACGGATTGGGCAGGCCCACCGTCACGATCCGCCCCCCGCGCCGCGCCGCCTGATAGGCGGTGGCCAGCACGGCCGCCTTGCCCGCGGTTTCAACCACCACATCGGCGCCGCGCGCAGCCTCTTCCTCACCCGGCGCAAAGGCGCCCGCCGCGCCCAGTTCCAGCGCCAGCGCGCGCTTTTCCGGGCTGGGGTCGACCGCATAGACCGGCTGCGCGCCGGACGCCAAAGCGCCCAGCAGTGCGGCAAGGCCCACTCCGCCAAGGCCATAGATCAGCACGCTTTCGCCGGGGCGGACGGCGGCGGTGTTCATCACAGCGCCCACCCCCGTCAGCACCGCGCAGCCGAACAGCGCGGCGGTTTCGGCCGGAATGTCGGCGTCCACCTTCACCACGCTGCGCCGGTCCACCACGGCATGGCTGGCAAAGGCCGAGACGCCCAGGTGATGGTGGACATGCGCGCCATCACACGACAGGCGATGGCCCCCGCGCATCAATTCGCCCCGCCCGTTGGCCGCCGCGCCATTGGGGCAGAGGTAACCCTCGCCCGACTGACACGCGACGCATTGGCCGCAGGAAGGCAGGAACACCAGCACCACCCGGTCGCCCACGGCAATGTCCCGTTCATTGGGATCGCCAAGGGCCAGCACCGTCGCCGCCGCCTCATGCCCCAGCGCCATCGGCATCGGGCGGGGGCGATCCCCGTTGATGACCGAGAGATCCGAATGGCACAGGCCCGCCGCATCAATGCGCACCAGCAATTCGCCGGGCAGCGGATCGGCAAGGTCCACCGATTTCACATCCAGCGGCTTGCCCGTGCCATAGGGCGCGGGGTTGTTGCCGCTCTGGTTGAGCACAGCGGCGGTGATGGTGCGGGTGTTCATGGTCTTACTTCGCCCACTTCTTTTCAAAATCCCAGACTTCGTTGAAGCCGATCAGGCCGCAGAATTCCTTGAAATTGAAAATGCCTTCCGGCTCGCCGATGCCGTGATCTTTCAGGTCGCGCAGGCACTTTTCCATGGCCGTGGCCGCCACCAGCGAGGTCAGCGAGGGATAGATGGCATAGGCATAGCCGATCTCTTCCAGAACGCTGGCATTAGGGATCGGGGTCGAACCGCCATTGGCCATATTGGCCATCACCGGCTTGTCAAACAGGGCGCAGGCCTTGGCCATTTCCTCTTCGCTTTCCAGCGCTTCGGGGAAGATGACATGGGCGCCGGCCTTATCATAGGCTTCCATGCGGCGCATCAGCGCGTCGAAGCCTTCGCTCTGGCGCGCGTCGCTGCGGGCGATGATGAGGAAGTCCTCGCTCTCTCGCGCGTCCACCGCCACCTTGATCTTGTCGACCATATCCTCGACCGGGATGCAGCGGCGGAAGGGCGTGTGGCCGCACTTCTTGGGGAATTCCTGATCTTCAAGCTGGATGCAGGTGACGCCCGCCGCCTCATAGCCCTTGACCGTGTGATGCACATTGAGCAGCCCGCCATAGCCGGTGTCGCCATCGGCAATCACCGCGCTGTTGCTGGTGCGCACCAGCGTGGTCATGCGGTTGAGCATTTCGGTATAGGTGGCGATGCCCGCGTCGGGCAGGCCCCATGCGCTGGCCGTCAGCCAGTAGCCGGTGCCATAGACGATGTCGAAGCCCACCTTGTTGGCGATGGCCGCCGTGATCATGTCCTGAATGCCGGGCACGACAAAGAATTTGCCGCTTTCCAGCTTTTGGCGAAGGATAGGATTAGCCATTTTGTTCTTCCTGCAATGGTAAATCGGCCCCGGAAGCTATGCGCTGCCGGGGCCGGGATAGATTAGGCGACCGTGGCCCACTTGGGCGCCTGCGGCGCGGGCAGGCCCGTTTCGGCCAGACAGTTCGCCCGCAGCGTTTCAAGGTCGGGGCCAAAGTTGAAGGTTTCAATGGGGCCGCGCTCGGCGCGCATCTTGGCGCGCAGGGCTTCGGTGGCGGCCTCATCAACCGCGCCATCGACCAGCACCACGCCATAGCGCAGCGCGCCCTTTTCGGTCACCAGCCCCTGGGCCAGTTCCTTGGCCAGCAGCGCGGGATCGCGATCCAGCGGGTCGCCCCAGCCGCCGCCGCCCCAGGTGATGAAGTGCAGGCGGTCGCCCGCCTCGACCGGATAGTCCTCCAGCTTGTTGCCGACAACGATTTCGGTGCCGTCCTTTTTGACCAGAACCTTGCGCGCGCGAGCGCCCGGTTCGCCGCCGTTCACACCCCATGGCGGCACGAACCAGCGGTCGTCATGGATGGCGATCACGCCGTCTTCGAGGAAGCGATAGACCATGTCGATCCCGTTGCCGCCGCGATGCAGCCCCGCGCCGCCCGAGTCGGCCACCGTTTCATAACGCTCGATGATCAGCGGGAAATAGCGTTCGAGGAACTCGTTGGGCACATTGGTGAAACCGGGGAAGAGCGAATGCCCGTCCGGCCCGTCGCCCATCGGGCGGCCCGGAATGCCGCCAAAGCCGATCTGGAACAATTGGAACCACTTGCCCGCCTTGTCCGTGCCGGCATAGAACAGGTGGGGCGAGGACGAGAAACCGGCGGCGTTGAGGAATTCCGGCGTCTTTTGCCCCAGCAGGCCGCCCAGAATGTCGAACAGGCGGCCCAGAACGTGGGTACGGCCCGACAAAGCGGCGGGGAACTTGGGCTTGAGGAGCGAACCTTCCGGGATGCGCACGTCAATGAGGTCGTAATAGCCGTCATTGAACAGGATCTGGGGGTCAAAGACCATGATCATGTAGATGCCGAAGAACATGCGCATCATGTTCTCGTTGAGCAGCATGTTGATCGAGGCCTGCGACTGGGGATCGGTGCCGTCGAAATCCAGCACCACGCGGCCGTTCTCGCGCCACATCGTGCACTTGATCTTGTAGGGGCCAAAACCCATGCCGTCGTCGCAGATATAGTCCTCGAAGCTGACCTTGTCCTCGCCAATTGAGGTCTCGATCAGATGCTTCATCGCGCGGTAATTGCGATCCAGCAGAAGGTCGGTGGCCGAGGTGAACATGTCGTCGCCAAAGCGCTCGGCCATTTCCACGACGCGGGCGGCGGCAACGCGGCAGCTTGCGATCAGCGCGTTGAGGTCCGCCTTGCACCAGTCGGCCGTGCGGCTCTGATGCATGACCAGCTTGATGAGGTCTTCGTTATAGACGCCCTTCTTCCAGATCTTGACGGGCGGGATGCGCACGCCTTCCTGAAAGATCGAGGTGGCATGGATCGGCATCGAGCCGGGGACCATGCCGCCAATGTCGCTCTGATGGCCGAACATCGAGGTATAGGCGATCAGGCGCCCGTCCTTGAACACCGGCAGCAGCACCAGCCAGTCGTTGCAGTGCGAGATTGCCCCGCCCACCGAATAGGGGTCGGACAGGAAGATGAGGTCGCCGTCTTCGACCGTGCCGTCATAGCCTTCGAGGAAGGGGCCGATGTAGGAGCCGAACTGGCCCACGATCATGCGGCCCTGATAGTCGGCGATCAGCGGAAAGGCGTCGCCCTGTTCGCGGATGCCGGGCGACATGGCGGTGCGCACCAGCGTGGCGTCCATTTCGATGCGGGCGTTGCGCAGGGCGTTTTCGATGATGTCCAGCGTGACCGGATCTACGGCCACGGTGGCAAAAGGCGTTTCATTGGCCTGAATGATCTGTGCGGGCATGGGTCTTGCCTCCTTCTCAGGCGAGGTTGATAAGGATGTTGCCGACGTGATCGACGGTGCCGTTGCAGCCCGCCTCGATCAGCGTGGTGGAGTCCATTTCGACGACGATGGCGGGGCCGGGGATGACATCGCCCGCCTGGAGCAGCGCGCGGTCATAGATCACGGCGGGCACCATCGCGCCATCGGCCCAAAGCTGATGATCGCGGATCTTGGCGCGGTCGACATTGCCGTCCGACTTGGGCAATTCGGGCGCGGGCAGGTCAAGCGCAGGCCCCATCGCCACGGCGCGCAGGTTCACCAGCTCATGGGCCGAATCCATGTTGAAGGTAAAGAGACGCAGATGCTCGGCATCGAAGCGATCCGTCACAGCCTTCAGGCCATCGCGGCGCAGCGTTTCCGGGTCGATCGAGAGCGGCACTTCAAAGGCCTGACCTTCATAGCGCACGTCCAGTTCGAACTGGCTGGTGATGTCGGCGTCATCAATGCCTTCGGCGCGCAATTCGGCGCGGGTCTGTTCGGCCATTTCCGACAGGATGGCGATGACGGCGTCTTCGGCCGTATCGGCAACCCGCTTGGAGAAGGAACGCGCCGTTTCGGTACGCATCCGCGTGGTGGCATCGCCCAGAGCGCAAAGCACGCCCGGCGAAACCGGCGACACCGCAGGCCACGACCCCGTCAGACGCGCCACCGCGTTGACATGGAGCGGACCCGCCCCGCCAAAGCCCATCAGCGCAAAGTCACGCGGGTCATAGCCCTGCTGCACCGAGATCATGCGCAGCGCGCCGAACATATTCTCGTTCACGATGTCGATGATGCCGCGAGCCGCTTCCATCAGGCCGATGCCCAGCGCGTCAGCGATGGTCTGCACCGCCTTCTTGGCGCCTTCGCGGTCCAATTGGAACGTGCCGCCCAGCAGGTTTTCGGGCAGATAGCCTAGCACCACATTGGCATCGGTCACGGTCGGCAGCGTGCCGCCCTTCTGATAGGCGACCGGGCCGGGCACGGCGCCTGCCGATTGCGGACCCACGCGCAGAGCCTTGGTCAGTTCGGGCACATAGGCAATCGAGCCGCCGCCCGCACCTACGGTCTTCACGTCCAGCGCCGAGGCGCGGACCTTGAGGTGGCCCACTTCGGTGTCGCGCTGGCGGCGGGCTTCAAGGCCCTCGATCAGCGCCACGTCGGTGCTGGTGCCGCCCACGTCCAGCGTCAGGATATTCTTGATGCCCGCATTGCGGCCCACCCAGATCGCGCCGGTCACGCCGCCTGCCGGACCCGACATCAGCAAGGATACGGGATGCTCTTCCGACTTTTCCGAGGACATCAAGCCGCCGTCCGAACGCAGCAGCGAAAGCGAACCGGCCATGCCCGCCCCGCGCAGCTTGTCACGCAGGTTGCGGATATAGCGGCGCATCACCGGACGCACGCTGGCATTGGCAACGGTGGTCAGCGTGCGCTCATATTCCTGCATTTCGGGCAGGACTTCGTGGGAAAGCGACACCGGGATTTCCGGCATGATTTCAGCGGCCAGTTCGCCCACGCGCTTTTCATGCGCGCCGTTGAGATAGGCGTTGACGAGCGAAACCGTCAGCGCCTGAACGCCCGCATCGCGCAATTGGGTCAGCGCGGCGCGGATTTCGCCTTCGTCAATCGGGCTGATTTCATGGCCGTCGGCATCCATGCGCCCGGCGATTTCCAGCGTATCCTGCAGTGCGGCCAGCGGTTCGGGCTTGGGCCAGACGATCCAGCCCGCCAGACCGCCCGGCACAAAGGACCGCGCGATCTGCATCACCTGACGATAGCCCTGCGTGGTGATCAGGCCCACGCGCGCGCCCTTGCCTTCCAGCACGGCATTGGTGGCAACCGTCGTGCCGTGCAGGAAAAATTCCACATCCGAAGGGCTGATCCCGGCCTTTTCGCAAATCGCGGTCACGCCGTTCAGGATGCCTTCCGAACTGTCATGCGGCGTCGAAGGCGTCTTGTGGCGCCAGAATTTGCCGCTGGTCTGGTCGAAAAGCAGGAGGTCGGTGAAGGTCCCCCCAACGTCTACACCCAATCGGTAGGTCATATTTTCCCCGGCTTCCTTTTGGTTTCATGGTCCGGCAGCTTTGGCTTGGGGGCCTTGGCCTGCCGGTTCCTGATGCTCTAAGGCTGCGACGTGATCGTCGGCGCCAATGGGGTGAAGGCGTAACGCAATCGCCGCGCTTGGCCCGGCTTTGGGCGCGGACTATCCGCCAAGCGAATTTTTGCCCTCGCGCAGTGGTCATTCCCCCGGCCCATGGGCAGGTTCACAGCCAAGGCGGACGCGCCAATCATGGAGAAAGTACCGATGGCCCTTGATCTGAACACGCTGCGCAGCGATTCGCGCGAATTTCTGGCCCGGCGCGGCGCGGGCGAGGGCCTGTTTATCGCCGGACGTTGGCAAAAGGCCGCAGGCGGGCGCACGCTGCCCACGTTGGACCCGGCCACCGGCACCCAGACCGCCGAAATCGCCGCGGCCGGCACCGCCGATGTCGAGGCCGCCGTCGAGGCCGCCCGCGCCGCCCTGCCGCTCTGGCGGGCCACGGTGCCGGTCGAGCGCGCGCGCATCCTCTGGAAGATCGCCGATCTGATCGAAGCGCATATTGACGAACTGGCCGAGTTGGAAACGCTCGATCAGGGCAAGCCGCTCTATGTCGGGCGCTGGGCCGAAATTCCGGGCGCGGTCAACCAGTTCCGCTTCTTTGCCGGACAGGCGATGGCGATTGAGGGCAATACGATCGAAAGCTCGATCAATTATCAGCCCGCAGGCAAGCAGATGCGGTCATGGACCGTTCGCGAGGCGGTTGGCGTGGTGGCGGCCATCGTGCCGTGGAATTCGCCGCTGGTGCTGACCGCGATGAAGCTGGCCCCGGCGCTGGCGGCGGGCTGCACCATCGTGCTGAAACCGGCCGAGGACACCAGCCTGACCGCGCTGCGTCTGGCCGAATTGATGGCGGAGGCGGGCGTGCCGGCGGGCGTGCTCAATGTCGTGACCGGCCTTGGCAGCGAGACAGGCGCGGCGCTGGCCAACCATCCGGGCGTGGACAAGGTGGCCTTTACCGGCTCCACCGCCACGGGCCGGGCGATTCTGGATGCGGCCAAGACCAATTTCAAGCGCGTGACGCTGGAACTGGGCGGCAAATCACCCTCGATCGTGATGCCTGACGCTGATCTTGATCTGGCGATTCCGGGCGTGGCCAATGCGATCTTCTTCAACGCAGGACAGGTCTGCATCGCGGGCAGCCGCCTCTATGTCCACCGCTCGATCCATGATCAGGTGGTCGAGGGCGTGGCGAACTATGCCAAGAGCATCAAGCTGGGCCACGGCCTGTTGCCCGACACGCAGATGGGGCCGGTTGTCTCGGCCCGCCATGCCGAGCGCGTCGAAGGCTTCCTGACGCGGGCCAAGGCGCAGGGCGCGACCATGCTGGCGGGCGGCGAGCGCAGCGGCGAGGCGGGCACCTTCATCGCCCCCACCGTGGTGGTGGATGTAAAGCCCGATTTCGAAATCGTGCGCGAGGAGGTCTTCGGCCCGGTTCTGGTGGCGCAGGCCTTTGACGATGTCGAGGAAGTGATCGCGGCCGCCAATGCCAGCGAATATGGCCTTGCCGCCAGCGTCTGGACCGAAAGCCTGAGCCACGCCCACCGCATGAGCAGCGACATTCGCGCCGGGACCGTGTGGATCAATTGCCATGCGATGTATGACGCCTCGCTGGCCATCGGCGGGGTCAAGGCATCGGGCTGGGGCCGCGATTCGGGGCGGCAGGCGATGGACAATTATCTGGAATGGAAGACTGTCTGCGCGGTCGTGTGACGGGGGCGTATGAGATGATCTGCCCGATGGGCGGATAGGCGGGGGCGGGGCGTTGTGAAGTGGCCCCGCCGCGCCAGCTTTCCCTTTCCAGTCGAAAGGGAGACAATCCATGCGGGGCCGAAAAGCCAAACCGTTCAGCCGCCTGTTACCTATCCTGCTGTGCGCCGGGGCCGCGATGGCCGCCCCCGCCATGGCCCAGAACGCCTCCTGTCAAAAGCCGTGGTTCACCCCGCAGGCCCCGCCGGTGCAATCCTTCGAGGTTCTGCCCGATGGGCGCGTGACTTTCCGGCTCTGCGCGCCGCTGGCCCATGAAGTGCTGGTCACCAGTTCGGATGCAGGCGAGGTGATCCCCATGGGCTTCCCAGTGGGCACGCCGCAAGGGCTGACCTTGACCCGCGATGATACCGGATTGTGGAGCGGCACTACCGCCAAGCCCTTCAAACCCGGCCCCTATCGCTATGCCTTCCGCGTCGATGGGGTCCGCACCGCCGATCCCTATGCGCAGGCTTTTTCGCGCACCCGCTATGGCATAGAGGCGGTGCTCGAAGTGCCCGGCAGCCGGTTTCAGGCATGGGACGCAAGCCTGCCCCATGGCGCGGTGGCCAGCGTGGATTACTGGTCGGCTTCGCTGAAAAGCCGCCGGCGGGCGCATGTCTATACCCCTCCCGGCTATGAAAAGGGCGGCAATCAGCGCTATCCGGTGCTCTATCTGGTCCATGGCGCGGGCGACAATGATGAGAGCTGGACCGGGATCGGCCATGCCAACCAGATCCTCGACCGGCTGATCGCGGCAGGGCGGGTCAAGCCGATGATCGTGGTCATGCCCGATGGCCATACGCCCGATGCGGCCCGCGCGATTGATTTCCACGCGCATGATTTCGGCGATGATCTGACCCGCGACCTGATCCCGCTGATCGACCGGACCTATCGTACCGTGGCCACCGCCGATGCGCGGGCCATGGCGGGCCTGTCGATGGGCGGTTCGCACACGATCCGTGAAGGGCTGACGCGCCCCGGCACCTTCCACTGGATCGGCATTTTCTCGATGGGCGTGGGCATCGGCAGCCAGACCGGCGTCGACCCCAAACGCATCGAGGAATTTGCAACCGAAAACGCCGCCGCGCTCAAACAGGCGGGGCGCGATATGCATCTGGTCTATTTTGCGATGGGCAAGGAGGATTTCCTCTATGCCTCGGTCAAGCCCACCCGCGAGGTCTTCGACCGTTTCGGCATTGCCCATGTCTATCATGAGAGCGAGGGCGGGCACACCTGGATGAACTGGCGCGATTATCTGGCCGATTTCGCGCCCCGCCTGTTCAAATAGGCCTGTTCAAATAGGCCTTCAGGCCGCCGCGCCCCTACGCGCGGCGGCCATCTTGCCCTCGTCCAGATCATAGAGATAGAGAAACACCCCGTTCACCACGAACATCGCCGCCGGGATCACCGCATAGCCCATGGTCAGCGCAAAAATCGCGCTGGGCGGCTGTGTCACCAGCTTGCCGCCCATGGTGGGGATATAATGGGCCGCGCGCAAAAATACGCCCAGCACCGCCACACCCAGCGCGAAACTGGCCTTTTCCAGCACGGCGGCGGTGGAGGAGAGCAGGCCCTCGCGCCCCATGCCGGTGATCGCCCGGTCATAGACCATCGTGTCGCCCAACATCGAAATCGACATCAGGATCAATGCGCCTGAACCAAAACCTGAAGCGATCCCGCGCGCAATCAGACCGGCATTGGCCACCCCATGAGGCGCGGCCAGCCAGCTGAGCGCCGTGGCGCAGAAGATGAAGACGCCGATGAGATAGGTGCCCCGCTTGCCGATCTTCTTGCCGCTCCACACCCATACCGGCATCGAGAGCGCGGTCACGATATTCTGCACCGAGGTCAGCAGGATCTGGCCGCCATAGCCCACGCCCAGCACGTTGAGCAGATAGAGCAGCCCGCAGGAGCCAATGCTGGCAAAGGCGAGGAACTGAAACACCTTGGCGCCCAGCAGCAGCATATAGGGCCGGTTGCGCCCCATCAGCGCGATCTGGCGCGGCAGGGACAGCGGCGGCGGCGCGTCCGCATGGGCCTCTTCGGCATGGGTGGCCGGAACCGAGAGCACCGTGGCCGTCATCGCGCCAAAGATGATCAGCGCCATCACCAGCCCCATCGTGGCATAGGCCGGGCCGCCCGCGCCGCCCGCCTTGATGATCGCCGCCGTGCCCGCTGTCGCCAGCATTTGCCCGATCGAGACAAACACCGTGCGGAAGGAAAGGAGGCGGGTGCGCTCGGCAAATCCTTCGGTCAATTCGGCGGGCAGCGCCATATAGGGCACGGCAAAGAGCGAATAGGCGGTGGAATAGATCACCTGCGCCGCGATCATATAGGCGATCAGCGCGCCTTGCCCCAGCGCGGGCGGGGCGAACAGCATCAGGAACGAGGCTGCCGAGAGGATCGCGCCCATCAGCATGAACGGGCGGCGGCGGCCCCATTTGCTGCGGCTCTTGTCGCTCATCGAACCGATGATCATATCGACCACCGCGTCATAGAGCTTGGCCCCCATCATCAGATAGCCCGCGATTTCGGGAGATTGGCCCAGCACCGTGGTCATGAAGGCGGGATAATAGGCCGTGACCGCATTGAGCATGATCGACACGCCCACCGTGCCGATGCCAAAGCCGAGGCAGGTCTTCATGGGAAGGCGCGCGCTCATGCCTCTTCTCCTTTCAGGAAGGCGAGGATCGCGGCGGCCTTGGCGCCGTCGCCGGGGGGCAGGGCGGCCGCGCGCCCGTCGGGCAGGATCTCCAGCGCGTGCGCCACCGAGGCATTGAGCAGCGCCAGTTCGGTTTCGGGTTTCAGCAAAAGCGCGGGCGCGCCGACCAAGGCCATCCGGTCAAAGGCGCGATATTCAAAGGCCGCGATATAGGGCAATGAATAGGTGTCCCATGATTTGAGCACATCAAGGGTGATACGGTGCAGGATTTCCGGCGGCGGCATGGGCACGGACAGACGGTGGGCCGCATCCTGCATGAAATGGGGAAAGAACAGCGCCTGATCGCGGCAGAAATTGAAGGCCCAGATCAGATGGCGGCCATAGGCGTCCGGCTCGACGCGGGGCGCGTAATGCTCGATGACGGCCTCGCGCAGCTCGTCATCATATTCGGTGATGCCGTCCAGCACCACGCGGCGCACCCGGTCCGGGTGGCCCGCAGCCATCTCGCAGGCGATGCGCGCGCCGGTGTGGGTGCCGTAAACATCCACCTTGTCTATCCCCAGCGCGTCCAGCATCCGCACCATCGAGCCTGCGAAATAGGCGATATCGGGATGGTCGGGCGCGGGGGCGGCGCTGTCGCCATTGCCCAGCGTGTCGGGCGCCAGAATCGGCCCTTCATGTCCGGCGGCCCGCAGGGCCTTCATCAAGGGCTGGCTGAACCACCCCGAGGCGGGCGAGGCATGGAGCAGCAGTAGCGGCGTGCCGCTTCCCTCCATCCGGCGCAGGTGGATCTGGCCCTCATCGATGGTGACGAAGGCTCTGGTGACAATGGGGTGGGTGATGACGGGGGGATCGATCAGGCTCATAGAAGGGGAAGCTAACCCGGCATGGCCCGCGCACTTGTCGCATCCTGACCTTATCCAGCAGGCGGATAGAAGCCCTTTGTCGGGGGGCGCAAGGGCGCCGGGCATGATCAATTCGGCCTATGTCGCACCATGTCGCCTCCGATGATGCCTTGCTGGACGGGTTGAACGCCGCCGGGCCGATCAACCTGTCCGAAGCCTTTGCCGTGATGGAGCGCTGGGATCTGGACGCGATCGTCTGCGCCCAGCCGGTCAATGTGTTTCACGCGCTGGGCCATTGGCCCCAGATCGCGCGGACCCGGATCGGCCAGCCCGCCGGAACCTTCGCCATCCTTTCGCGCAGGCATATGGAAAAGCCGGTGCTGGTCACCAGCCGTTTCCTGCATTTCTATACCTATGCCGATGGGCGCGGCCCGGTCGAGGCCTTCCTCTATGACGATCTGAGCGATGGCGATGATCTGGGCCAGAACGGCGATTTTCCGCTTTGCCCGGATCGGGGATTCGCGCCGCTCTCCGCGATGGAACTGCACCGCTTTGCCATCAGCGCGGCGGCCTTGCGGCACCGGGCGGCCTATCGCCATGCGGGCGGGGCGCTGGTGGCGGCGCTGCGCGAAATGGGCGCGTGGGGAGGGCGGATCGGTTGGGATGATCGGCTGATCGCGGGCGTTCTGGCGCGCCATGGGCATGAGGGGGCAAGCATCGCGGCGGACAATGCCATGCGCGAGATCCGCCTGATCAAATCGCCGCTGGAAATCGCGCTGATGCGCCGCGCCGCCCGCGCCAATGTCGAGGCATTGCAGGCTGTTGCGCAGGGTGTGCGGGCCGGGGCCTCCTACCGCGATCTCCACGCGCTGTTTCGCGCCGAAACGGCGGCGCGGGGCAATGCGGGCGTGTTCCTCAATGTCGACCGCTCATCCTCCGAGGCCAGCCCGCATCGCATCGCTGATGGCCAGGCGCTGTTCCTCGACGCGGTCAGCCATTTTCAGAATTATCACGGCGATTTCGCGCGCACGGTGTTTGTGGGCGAACCCACGCGCTCGGCGGCCCGCGCGGCCGATGCCGCCGCCTTTGGCTGGCAGGCGGTGCGCGAGGCGCTGCGCCCCGGCCTGCGTTTCTCCGATATTGTGCGCATCGGGCAGGATGCGCTCAAACGCGGCGGCTTTGATGTTCAGGTCGGCTTTGGCCCGCATTCCTGCGGTCTGGCCCATACCGATGAGCCGGGCGAGGATGCCAATGACTTTCAAGGCGGTTTCTGGCGCAAGCCGGATATCGAACTGCGCCCCGGCATGGTGATTTCGGTCGATTGCCCGGTGCTCGATTCGGGCCTTGGCGGCTCGGCCCATTGCGAAGACCTCGTGCTGATCACGGCCGACGGCTGTGAAACCATCCATTCCTCTTCTCCAGCGGTGATTGTCGTATGACCAGAAGCTTTATCCTTTCCGCCGGTATCGGCGACCCTGCGCTGGCCGATCCGGCCATGGCCGGGGAAATCCTGAGCGCCGCCGAGGCGGCGGGCGTCGATCTGCTGCTGCTGGGCCGCAATGACAGCCTGCTCTTTGATCCGCAGGTGATTGCCGCATGGGCCGCGCCGCGCGTGTCGCGCGTCGGTCTGGTGCCGCTGGTGTCCAGCCGGATCGCGCATCCCTTTCACGTGGCGCGCTCGCTTTCGGCCATTGACTACCTTTCGGGCGGGCTGCTGGGCTGGGCCCCTGTGGCGCAGGGGGGCAGCGCGGCGCAACTGGCCGACATGGTGCGCGCGACGCGCGCGCTGTGGGATGGCTGGGATGATGATTGCCTGATCATCGACAAGGCAAGCGGGCGCTATCTGGATACGACCAAGGTGCGCGCCAGCAATTATGTCGGCACCCATTATGCGGTGCGCGGGCCGGTCAACGCCATGCGCCCGAAACAGGGCCATCCCGTGCTGGTCTGCGATGCGGCCTCGCCCTTTGCGGTGCCGGGCATCGATGTGGTGATTGCCGCCGAGGGGCAGGCGTTTCCCGCCGCCGCGCGCCGCCTGCTGCGGGTTGATGCGGGGGCGGATATGGCCGCCCTGACCGCGCGGTTCTCGGCCGGCGAGATCGACGGTCTGCATATCGAACTGACCCATCCTGCCGCCGAACTGGCCCGCATCGGCAAGGCGCTTGCCCCGCTGACGCAGGGCCGTCCCGCGGCAGGCACTTTGCGCGAGAGGCTGGGCCTGCCCCTGTCGCTGCGCAACATTCATGAGGAGATTGCCTGATGCCCCGTCCGATCCATCTCTGGGCCTTTCTTCAGGGCATCGGCCATTATCCCAGCGGTTGGCGCCACCCCGGCGCCGAGCCGGAGGGCGTGTTCACCATGGATTATTACGCGCGCGTGGGCCGTCTGGTGGAAAAGGGCCGGTTTGACGCCATTGTCTTTGGCGACCAGTTGCAGTCGCGCGGGGTGCGCGGGCGCACGCCCGAACATCTGGCCATGCCCACGCTCGATCCCATGGCGCTGCTTTCGGCCATCGCCTCGGTGACGCAGCATGTCGGGTTGGTGAACACGCTTTCCACGACTTACTGGTCGCCTGAAGGTCTGGCCGAGCGTTTCGCCACGATGGACCGGATGAGCGGCGGGCGCGCCGGGTGGAACATCGTCACCACCGCGCATCCCGACACCGCGCCCAATTTCGGCGATGAGGAGCTGCCCGAAAAGTCGCAGCGCTATAAGATGGCGGCGCAGACCGTGGCGCAGGCGCAGGCGATCTGGCGTGAGCGCAACGCCGCGCTGGGGCCTTCGCCTCAGGCGCGCCCGGTCTTCGTTCAGGCCGGGCAATCGGGCGACGGGCGCGATTTTGCCGCCAGCATCGCCGAGGCGATCTTCTGTTCGGCCCCGACCATCGAGGAGGGCATCGCGTTCCGTAACGACATGCGCGCCCGCGTGGCGGCGGCGGGGCGCGATCCCGATGCGGTGCGGATCATGCCGGGCCTTTCCTTCATCCTGGCCGAAACGGAGGCTGCCGCGATTGCCAAGGATCAGGCCATCCTCGATCTGGCCGACGAGGCGCTGTGCATCGAATATCTCTCGGAATCGCTCAATTGCGATCTGACCGGTTTCGATCCGGCCGGGCCGATCCCGGTCGATCACATTCTGAGCCAGACCTGTTTCCCCAAGGCCGACATTGGCCGCGCGCTGGAAAAGCCCGCCGCGATTGGCCTGCCTTTGGGCAAATTCGCTTCGGGCTATGTGCGCACGCCGCGCGGGCATAATGTGTTTCGCGGAACGGCATCGCAACTGGCCAATATGATGATCCAATGGGTTGATGCCGGGGCCTGCGACGGCTTTACCCTGCAACCGGCCTATATGCCGGGCGAACTGGAAATCTTTGTCGAGGAAGTGGTGCCGATCCTTCAGGCCGCGGGCGTGCTGCGTACCGAATATCCGGGCAGCACGCTGCGCGAAACGATGGGCCTGCCGCGCTGGCCTGCGGATATGGCGGCGTGATCGGGGCGCTGGCGGGGCTGGTTCTGGCGGGGGCGCTGGCGGCCTCGCCGGCGGGCGAAACGCCCAATGTCCATACCGACCGCGCCGCCGTGGTGGCGCGCTGGGCCAAGGCGCCCTCGCGCTTTGTGACCGTGGATGGCGTGCCCATCCACGTGCGCGAGGAAGGGCGCAAGGGGGCGCCGGTCGTGGTCCTGCTGCATGGTTCGATCGTGAATCTGCACGAATGGGATCTGGTGGTGCCCTTGCTGGCGCGCGATTATCGCGTGGTGCGTTTTGACTGGCCGCCCTATGGCCTGTCGGGGCCCGACCCCAAGGGCGTCTATACCACACCGCGTGCCGCCGAACTGATGGACGGGCTGATGCGGGCGCTGGGCCATGACCGCTTTGCGCTGGTCTCGACCAGCAACGGGGCCAATGTCGCGCTGGAATATAACCGGGCCTATCCGGGGCATGCGACGGCCATGGCCTTTTCCATCCTGCCGCTCGAACGGCCCAGCCAGACGCGCAAGATCGGCGCGCGGATGATGGAGCTGATCGCCGAGCAGAAGGCCAAAACGCCGCAGTGGCGCAGCCATGCCTTTTTCCGCGAAGTGTTGAAAGACACCACCCCGCCCGGTTTCGAGCCTAAGGACTGGATGGTGGACAGCATTTTCGACGCGGACAATCTGCCCGGCGCCTACGCCAATCAGGCCGCGCTGCTGGCGGCCAATGTCGAATTGTTCAAGACAGATATCGTCAGGCGCGAGACCGAGGCTGTCACCGTGCCGGTGCTGCTGCAATGGTGCACCTATGACACGGTGATCAGCCAGAGCGCCGAGGAATCCAAGGGCCGTTTCCCCAATGCGCGGGTGGACTATATCGAATATCCCACCCTTGGCCATTTTCCGATGTGGGAGAATCCCCGGCTCTTCACTCGCGATCTCAAGGCCTTTCTGGACCGCCAGCGCAAACCGGCGGCCCGGCGCAAAAATTAGGGTTTGATTCCCCGGATCAGCAGATTGGGCAGATAGGCATTGTCCCATTCCGCCTGCGTTGCAGAAGGCGCGGGCGGGGTGGCGCCGATGCGCAGCACGATCAGGTCATATTTGGGCGCAACATAGACCACCTGATTGGAATTGCCGTCGAACAGGTAAAGGTCGGGGTCGAGGTAAGGCTCGCTGTGCAACACCTGCGGCCCCAGCGTGCCGGGTGCGCCAAAGCCGCGCCTTTGGTGATAGGGATTGCCGATCCACAGGCCCAAACCAAAATTGGGATTTTGCGGCGTCCCCTTGCGCATTTGCGCGGCATAGCCCTTGGGCAACAGGCGTTTGCCGCCCCACACGCCGTCGGCATGGATCAGCATGGCCATGCGCAGATAGGTTTCGGCGGGCAGATAGGTGCAGCAGCCCGAATGCGCGAGGCCTCCTTCGCGGTCCACCCAGATCGTGCCGCCCGGCGCGCCGATTTTGGCCAGCACCTCGGTGCCGACAAATTCGCCATAGCGCCGCCCCGTGGCGCGCTCGATCACCAGCGCCACCAGATCGGAAGGGGCATTGGCATAGGCATAGCGCGTGCCCGGCTCGGCGGTCATCGGGTAATTGTCGATGATCGCGCGCCCGTGTTCGGTGGAAAGATAGGCGGTGTTGAGCGGATGGGCCGGATCGGGGCTGAACCCCTGATCGAGCATCCCTGAACGCATATCGAGAAGGTTGCGCACCAGAATGCGGCCCTTCGGCGTGCCCTTCAATTCGGGGATGATCTCGGCCAACGGTTGGTCCAGCCCCTTGATCCGGCCCAGCGCGATGGCGCGCCCCACGGCCAGCGCGGTGATCGGCTTGGAAAGCGATTTGGACAGCATTGGCGTTTGGGCATTCATGCCCGGCGCGAACCAGGCATGGATCAGCGCCCCCTTGTGCCAGACGAGAAAGGCGCTTGACCGCATGGCGGCGGCATAGGCCTCGGCCTTGGCCAGAGAGGCGGGGTCGAGCGTGGAATCGGCGCGTACCGCCATTGGCTGCCATGCCTTGGCCCCGGACAGCTTTTCCATCGGCGCATAGGGAAAATTGCCGGGATCTTTCAGGAATTGCGCGAATCGCTGCTGATAGACCGCCTCGTCGCCCGCACCGCCAGCGGCCATCGCGCCAACCGCGGGAAGCATCGCCAGAAGCGGCGCCATGGTTGCCGTCATGATTGTTCTTGCCCTTTGCATCTCCACAATTCCCCGCATTCCTGATGGTCGCCAAGTTTTTGCAATCTGCCCATCACCCGCGCGCATGCCTGCGCAAGACGCGCCAATCCCCACTGTGCGGATAATTCCACCACATGCCGCATCACCATGGGGCCAAGCGTTCATATCCCGTGCAAGTCCGAGGTTTGGAGTGCATGAGCTATGACAGGGGTAGAACGGTGCCAGGTGGGGATTGTGGGGGCAGGCCCCGTTGGCACAGTAATGGCCACCCTGCTGGCCAAGGCCGGCTATGACGTGGTGGTGTTCGAGGCGGGACTCGATTGCGCGCAGGATCTGCGCGCGTCCACGTTCCACCCCTCGACGCTGGAAATGCTGGATGATATCGGCATCACGCAATTGCTGATCGAGCGCGGGCTGAAGGCGCCGGTCTATCACTGGCGCGACCGCGCATCGGGCGAGGTGGTCGATTTCGACCTGTCCGAAATCGCCGATGTCACGCGCTATCCCTATCGCATCCAATGCGAGCAATATCACCTCTCGCGCGGGCTGGCCGAAGGGCTGGAGCAATATTCCAACGCCAAGGTGCTCTTTGGCCACCGCCTGCTGACGCTGGAGCAGGACGATACGGGCGTTAACCTGTGCGTTGAAACGATGACCGATATCGTGCGCTATCGCTGCGATTATCTGATCGGGGCCGATGGCGCCAATTCGGTGGTGCGCAAATGGCTGGGCATCGAATTTGACGGCTTCACCTATCCTGAACGTTTCCTCACGCTGTCCACCAAGCTGGAACTGGCCGATTATCTGCCCAATCTGGCCTATGTGAACTATGTGTCGGACCCGTCGGAATGGCTGGTGCTGCTGCGCGTGCCTTCGGTGTGGCGCGTGCTGGTGCCGACCGATGCTTCGCTGGGCGACGATTATCTCAAGTCCGACGAGATCAAGGACGGCATCTTCCAGCGCCTGCTGGGCACGGATCTGCATGTCGAGACCGGCCACCGTACGCTCTATCGCGTGCATCAGCGCGTGGCCAAGAGCTTCGGCAACGGGCGCGTCTATCTGGCCGGGGATGCGGCGCATCTCAACAATCCGCTGGGCGGGTTCGGCATGAATTCGGGCGTGCATGACGCTTTCAACCTGTTTGAAAAGCTCGATCCTGTGCTGAAAGGCACCAAGACCAACCAGAGCCTCGCGCTCTATGATCGCCAGCGCCGCACGGTAACGCACAGCTTTACCCAGCAGCAGACGATCGAGAACATGGCCTTCATCAAAGGCGGCGCCGATGAGGCGCACAAGCGCCGTCGTCAGGCGATGCTCGACCTGAAGGCCGATGACGACAAGCGCCGCGCCTATCTGATGCGACAGGCGATGTATGAAAGCCTCTCGCAGGCCGCCGCGGTCGAGTGAGTTTTCGGGCGGGGCGGTAAAACGTCCCGCCCTTTTTCCATCCAATCTGGGCACGGTCCCCCGTCCTGCCTGTAACAAGGAGTATATTCGCATGGGTGACGTTCTGGGCTGGCGCAAGCTGATGGGGGTGATCGCGCCTTCGACCAACACCACGGTGCAGCCCGATATGGAGCGCATGCGCCCGGTGGGCGTGACCAACCATTTCAGCCGGATCTATGTCGAGGACCCGCTGGCGCTGTCCAATGAGGATTTTCTGGTCGGCACGCAGGCGATTTCGGACGCCACCCATGATGCGGTGCGCTCGGTCATGACGGCCAAGGTCGATTACCTCGTGCTGGGCATGTCGGCGGTGACGTTTTACGGCGGCGTTGAAGGCAGCCGCAAATGGAAGGCCGATGTCGAGGCCGTGGCGGGCGTGGGCGCCAGCACGGGGGCCGAATCCGTTGCCGCCGCGCTCAAGGCCTATGGCGGGGTCAAAACCGTCAGCTTCGTCTCGCCCTATTACCCGGTGGCCAATGCCGAGGTACGCCGTTTCCTTGAGGAATCGGGCTTTGAGGTGAAGCGCGACAAGCCGCTGCAATGCAAGCGCTGGACCGACATCGCCAAGGTGACGCCCGAGGAATTGCGCCCGGTTCTGGACGAACTGGACGGCGATGATGTGGACGCCATCGTTCAGGTCGGCACCAATCTCTCGATGGTCGATCTGGCCGTCGAATATGAGCAGAAGCTCTCCAAGCCGGTGATCGCCATCAACACGGCCACCTATTGGCATGGCCTGCGCGCCTGCGGCATCCACGACAAGATCGAGGGCGTTGGCCGGCTGCTGGCCGAGTTTTAACCGAAATGCGCGCCCGCCTGACCGACAGGCGGGCGTATCGCGGGGGAAGCCTACCCGCGCGCCCGGCCCCCATGCGATGGGTCGTTC
Source organism: Novosphingobium humi (assembly GCF_028607105.1). Taxonomy (GTDB): domain Bacteria; phylum Pseudomonadota; class Alphaproteobacteria; order Sphingomonadales; family Sphingomonadaceae; genus Novosphingobium; species Novosphingobium humi. Next base: position 125,882 of record NZ_CP117418.1, read on the forward strand.
ACAGCAGGAGGTCGGCGCCATCAGCCGCCCGACGACAGGGCCGCGCATGATCGCAGCGCCGGTCCCAACTCAGGGAGAAAACCGTGATTCAGGAAGTTCTCGTACTGCGCTGGGTACACATCATCTGCATGGTCTATTGGCTGGGCGGGGAATGGGGTGTGTTTCAGACCAGCTATAATATCCTCAACCGCAAACTCTCGATGGAAGAGCGCAAGCGGCATATGGAAACGGCCTATCGCATCGACATTCTGGCGCGCACCGGCATCATCACGCTGCTGCCGCTGGGTCTGCATATGGGCAATATCTATGGGCTTCAGCCCTATGGCGGCAATTTCCTGACCTTCATGTGGATCTTTGTCGCAGGGTGGCTGGCGCTGTGCTGGGGTGCGTTCATCAAGCGCGAGACCGATATCGGCATCCGCCTGACCAAGATCGATGAGGCGGTCCGCTATTTCCTCATCCCCACGATCTTTTTTGTCGGCATTTCCTCGCTGCTGGGCCATGGCCCGTTCGAAGCGGGCGAGGGCCAGCGCTGGTATGCCACCAAGTTCACGCTTTACGGCTTCACGCTCTGCATCGGGCTTGGTCTGCGCTGGATCATGCGCCGCTGGACCACGGCGTTCCGCATTCTGGCCCAGGGTCCCAATCCCAAGATCGAGGCCGTGCTGGAGCGCGACTTCTTCCTCGGGCGCTGCATGGCCTATGTCTATTGGATCACGATTGCCAGCATCTGCTTCCTCGGCACGGTCAAGCCGATCTGAGGACGCCTTCTCAAAGGGGCACAGGAGCGCGGCGGGCCAAACCCGCCGCGTTTTTTATGCGGCGGCGGGGCATAAAAAGACCCCGGCGCCTTCTTTCGAAAGCGCCGGGGCCAAGTGCGGGTTCGTGCCGGGGCCGTGCCCGAAAGTTTTAATTGCGATAGATTGCCGAGCTGCGGGCCAGAACGCCCATCGGATCGGCGGCCATTGCCGGGTCGGCCTTGGCCACCATATCGCGCCAATCCTGCGGCATGTCCTGATAACGCGCCACTTTCATCCCCGCGCTGCGCAGGGTCTGGGTGCCCAGGCCCGGCGGCATTTTCCACCAGCGCGCGTAATCGGTGACATCCGTGCCATAGGCCGTCGCGCTGGCAAAGGCGCGCTTGGGATCGAGCGCCTCGGCGGCGGGGCTGCAGATCATGCTCATATCATTGAGCACGCGATCACTCTGCCCCTGCGTTTCGGCCCGCGCGCGGCTGTGGGTCTGGAAACAGACCGTGTCGCCGATACGGAAGAACAGTTCCGGCACATGCTCGACCGTGAATTTCGATCCGCCGATGGTCGGCGGCAATTGCAGCACGTTTTCCGCGTTATACACCACTTTGGTCGGCCCGACCGGAGCGAAAGGCACATCGACCATCGTGCCGGTGATCGGGTTGAGCAGTTTTTCGGCTCGAACGCCGCTGTCCAGCGCGCAGCGGAAGGCCAGTTCATATTGTGTGGTCATCAACCCGCCATCGGCCGTGGGGCGAATATCCATCAGCGCGCCAAAGATCATGTCGCACATGGGGATCAGTTTCGCGCCCTGCTGGGCATAATTGCGCCCGCGGAACCACCAGAACACCGGCCCGGCATCGGCGCGCATCCGCATCCGGCGGATCATGGCGATGCGGGCGGCTGGATCGGTCGGGATGCCTTCTTCGCGCGCGCTGGTGGCCGGGGTGGCCCCCATGGCGGGCATGCTTGCGGCTGCCCCCAACATCAGACCACCGGCCATCAGCATCCGGCGGCTCATCAACAGCGCTTCATCGCCGGTATCGGTCTCAAAGGCTTCGCTCATCGCATTTCCCCCATTTTCGGCCTCAAAGGGCGCCAACCGCCCCCGCACCGATCAATTCTTCAATCCTGGCATCATCATAGCCCAGCGCGTTCAGCACCTCGCGGGCATCGCGTCCCGGCCGGGGCAGATGGTTTTCGCCCCCGGTCCGCTTGCCCGCCATCTCCAGCGGCACGGTCGGCAATTTCGTCTCGCGCCCATCGTCGAGGAACACCGTTTCCAGTCCCCCTGCGGCCAACTGCGGATCGTCGAACAATTCCTCGGGCTTGCTGACCGGGGCAAAGGGGATGCCTGTGCCTTCGAGCCGCGCGATGATTTCGGCGCGGGTGAACCCGGCGACCCTTTCGCGCACGATGGGCAGAATGCGGTCGCGGGCCAGAACACGCTGGTTGTTGGCGCGGATGCTCTCATCGGCCCACAATTCGTCAAAGCCCAGCAGCGCGCAGAATTTTTCCCACAGGCTGTCGGACACCACGCCGATGAACACCGGCAGGTCCTGCGTTTCAAACACGTCATAGATCGCCCAGGCCGAAATGCGCGCGGGCATGGGCGCGGCGGGTTTGCCGGTCACGGCAAACTGCGCCATATGTTGCCCCACCAGATAGGCGGTGGTTTCAAACAGGCTGGCCACGACCTTTTGCCCGCGTCCGGTGCGATGGCGTTCCTCCAGCGCGGCCAGAATGCCGATCACGCCGAACATCGCGCCTGTCACGTCGATCACGCTGGACCCTGCGCGCAAGGGCCGTCCCGGAGGGCCGGTCATATAGGCAAGGCCGCCCATCATCTGCGCCACTTCGTCCAGCGCGGTGCGGTTTTCATAGGGGCCGGGCAGGAAACCCTTCTCGCTGCAATAGATCAGGCGCGGATTGGCCTGCGCCATCGCCTCATAGGACAGGCCCATGCGGTCGAGCGCGCCGGGGCGGAAATTCTCGACCAGAATATCGGCCCCCGCCACCAGATCGCGCGCGACGCCCACGCCATCGGCGCTTTTGAGATCAAGGCAGATCGACTGCTTGCCGCGATTGTACATCGGGAAATAGCCCGAGCCGGACCCAAGCAGCCGCCGCGTGGCATCCCCGCCGATGGGCTCGATGCGGATCACCTCGGCGCCAAGGCTGGCGAGGATATGGCCCACCGCCGGACCCATCACCATATGGGTGAACTCGATCACGCGAATGCCCGCCAGAGGGGTGGGGTTCTGGCTCATTGGGCGATCCTTTCATGATAATCCATCATCACGCCCGCATCGGGGGTGAAACCATAGAGCGGCTCCTCCGGCAGGGCCTCGGCCAAAATGGCGCGTACTTTCAAAAGCTTTTCCAGATCAATGCCGGTTTTGTAGCCCATCGCGTTAAGCATCAGCACCAGATCCTCGGTGACCAGATTGCCCGAGGCCCCCGGCGCATAGGGACAGCCGCCAAGGCCGCCCAGCGAGGCATCCAAAGTGGTGATCCCTTCATCCAGCCCCGCCAGCGCATTGGCCAGACCCAGCCCGCGCGTATTGTGCAGGTGGAGCGTGGTCAGCGCCTCGCCCACCTCGGCGCGCACGGCGCGCACCAGACGGCGCACCTGCGCCGGATCGGCATAGCCGGTGGTGTCGGACAGGCTCAATTCCTTGGCCCCCGCCTCGACGCTGGCCGCCGCCAGACGCACCACGGTGGCCTCCGGCACGGCGCCCTCAATGGTGCAGCCAAAGGCGGTGGAAAGGCCCACCGCGAAATGGGCACCCGCTTCGGCCGCGATCCGGCCCATCGCGCGGATTTCCTCGATCATCTGCGCGTGGTCCTTGCGGACATTGCGGATCGAATGCGTCTCGCTCATCGAGAAGGGGGCGGAAAAGCCATGCACGCCCGCCTCGACCGCGCGCGCGGCGCCCTTGGCATTGGGCACCAGCGCGACGACGTTCAAACCCGGAATCCCGCGCGCAAAACGCACCAATTCGGCCGTGTCGGCCATTTGCGGCAAAAGGCTGGGGGGCACGAAACTGCCCACCTCGATTTCCGGCACGCCGCAGGCGGCCTCGGCCGCGATCCACGCCTTTTTCGCCTCCAGCGGCATGACGGGCTTGATCGATTGGAGCCCGTCGCGCGGGCCGACTTCGGAGATGGTGATGAAAGTCATAGATAGATCCATGGGCGCGCCGCGCGGTCGGCATCGGTCCATGCGGCGATGGCGGGGCGCGATTTCAGGGTGAGGTCGATGGCGTCCAGCCCTTCAAGGAGCATGGCCTTGGCCTCGGCCTCGATGGGGAAAGGATGCGTGTCCGCGCCGCAGGTCAGCGTCTGGGCGGCAAGGTCGATATGGACCTCGCGCCCGGCGATGCTTTCCACCGCATCACGCGGCAGGACCAGCGGGAGCAGCCCGTTGCGGATGCAATTGGCCGCAAAAATCGGCGCAAAACCGGGGGCGATGATGCAACGCACGCCATATTCGGCCAGTGCCCAGACCGCATGTTCTCGGCTGGACCCGCAGCCGAAATTGGCGCCCCCGGCGATGATTTGTGCGCCTGCATATTCGGGCCGGTTCAGCACGAATTCGGGATTGGGCACGCGCCCCTCGATATAGCGCCATGGGGCGAACAGGCCCTCGGCCAGACCCGTGCGCCCGGTCGATTTCATCTCGCGGCTGGGGATGATGGCATCGGTGTCGATATTGTCGGCCAGCAATGGCGCGGCCATGGCCGACAGCGTGGTAAAGGGGGTCATGCCTGCGCCTCCAGCAGCCGGGGGTCGGCAATCACGCCCGCAATCGCGCTGGCCACGACGACTTCGGGGCTGGCGATATGGGTGCGGATGCCGGGGCCTTGCCGCCCTTCGAAATTGCGGTTGGTGCTCGAAATGCTGCGGCTGCCTGCGGGGAAGCTCTCACCGCCCGCAAAGAAGCAGAGCGAGCAGCCGCTCTCGCGCCATTCGAAACCGGCGGCCTCGAAGATCTTGTCCAGCCCCTCGGCTTCGGCGGCACGCTTGACCGCCCCGCTGCCCGGTACGACCAGCGCCTTTTGGATCGAGGGCGCGATATGGCGCCCTTTGGCCAGCGCGGCGGCGCGGCGCAGATCGGACAGGCGCGCATTGGTGCAGGACCCGATGAAGGCAACATCAATGGGCGTGCCCAAAATCCGCGTGCCGGGGGCAAGATCGATATAGTCATGCGCGCGGGTTGGCCCGGTGGGCACAGTGGCGTCGATGGGGATCGCGTGCTCGGGGCTGGTGCCCCATGTGATCATCGGCGCGATGGCGGAGGCGTCGATGATGATGGTGCGGTCGAATGCCGCGCCCTCGTCGGAATGCAGATCGGCCCAATAGGGCGCATCAAAGGCCGCCGGCGCATAGCGGCGACCCGCCAGCCAGGCGTAGGTCTTTTCATCGGGCGCGATGATGGCGGCCATAGCGGCAAATTCGGTCGCCATGTTGCACAAGGTCATGCGCGCCTCGATGTCGAGCGAGCGCACCGCAGATCCGGCAAATTCGACCACATGGCCCGCGCCGCCGCCTGCGCCATGCGCCGCGATCAGCGCCAGCGCCATGTCCTTGGCCGTGACGCCGGGCGACAATGCGCCGTCAAAACGCACCAGCATGGTCTTGGGCCGGGGCAGGCGCAGCACGCCGGTGGCCATCGCATGTTCGGCCTCGGACGATCCGATGCCCCATGCCAGCGCGCCCAGCGCCCCTTGCGTGCAGGTGTGGCTGTCGGGCGCGACCAGCGTGCAGCCGGGCAGCACGATGCCCAGTTCGGGCGAGATGACATGGGTGATGCCCTGATCCGGGTCGGTCACGTCGAACAGGGTGATGCCCGCCGCCATCGCCGCCGCGCGGGTCTCGGTGATGAAGGCCTGTCCGCCCGGCATCAGCGTCTGGTCACCGCGGCCGGGGCGGGTGTCGACGATATGGTCCATCACGGCAAAGACGCGGCGCGGATCAACCACCGGCCGTCCCGCCGCCGCCATGCTTTTGAGCGCCGAGGCCCCGGTGCGTTCATGCAAAAACACCCGGTCGATCGCCACCAGATCCGAACCGGCAGCCGTGGTGGCGGTGACATGGGCGTCCCATATCTTGTCGGCCAGAGTACGCGCCATCACGCGGCGCCCCGCAGATCGACGATGACCTTGCCGCTGGATGCGCCCGAAAGCAGGCGTTCGACCGCATCGTAAATGCCTTCGAGGCCGGTAAAGCGCGGCGTGTCGAAATGGACCTTCACCTTGCCCTCGGCATAGAGCGCGAAAAGTTTCTCGCGCGCCTCAGGCCAATGCGAGGTGAGCAGGCCGTTCATGAAACCGCGCACCGATGCGCCCTTGTAATAGATCGCATTGGCGATGCGCGGGCCGCTGACGATTTCAGGCACGCCGTTCAAATCCGCCGCCGCACCGCCCACCACCAGCCGTCCATGGTTGGCCAGATTGGCAAGGAACGCATCGAAGATCGCCCCCGACACCGTATCGACCGCCACATTGATCGCGTTGCGATATTCGCTGTTCAACACTGTGGCGACATCTTCGGCGCGGTAATCGATCACCCGCGCCGCGCCCAGCGAGCGCACGAAAGCGGCCTTCTGCGCGCCCCCGCAGACCGCCACGACATGGCACCCGCGCGCCGCCGCGATCTGGACAAGGAAATGGCCCAGCCCCCCCGCCGCCGCCGAAATCGCCACCGTCTCGCCCGGCTGCAACTGTCCGATCACGTCCAGCGCGACCATGGCCGAAACCCCGGTGCTGCACAGCGCCAGCCAGTCGGGATCGGCCGAGGGCACTTTGAGGAAATTGGCGGCAGGCGCGATATTGGCCTCGCGGTATCCGCCGGTAAAGCGCGTGGTAACCACCGCATCGCCCGGCGCGAAATCGGCCACGCCCGCACCCACCGCCTCGACCACGCCCAACGCCTCGACCCCGGTATAGGTGGGCAGGGCGATCTTGACATAATCGACGGCATCGCGCGCGATCTGCGTGTCGAAAATGCCGTTGATGCCGCAATAGAGGTTACGCACGCGCAATTCCCCCGGCGCCGGATCGCTCAAGGGCAGTTCACGGATCACGCAGCCTTCGCGGAACGAGGGCGCGATGGTTTCCAGCCGGATCGCGCGGTAGGTGTTCGTCGGGCAGGTGTTCACGCGGGAAACCCCAGACAGCCCGGATTCAACTGCCCCTTGGGATCGACCACCGCCTTGACCGCATCGAGCACGCGCAGGAAGGCCGGATCGCGGCTCTCGCGATATTTGTAGGCTCGCCCGATCTGGAAATGGGCGCAGCCATAGGATTCGGCAATCCGCTTCACCTGCTCGCGCGCGGCGTGAACCACGGCGCTGGCTTCCGGCGCATCGCCCAGTTGCTTGAGACGGGCCAGATGTTCAGGTTCAACCAGGCTCTCATGCACGGGACGATAGCCTTGCGGCCAGAAGAACACCGGCTCGATGCAGATGGCGTTATTGTGCAGCGAGGAGAAGAGGAAGCCGGTGTGGATGCCCAGCCGGTTGAACTCGCCCGCCATGCTGTCGAAATAGGCCCTGATGTCGGCGAACATTTTGGGTGCGTTGGAGAGCGAAACCTGCCCATGAACCGGCACCCAGCTTTCGCCATCGGGCCCAAGGATCGAGTTGGGCGGCGGGAAGGGCATCGCGCGGATCACCTTGGCGATGGTGTTGGCGATTTCCACGCCGTCATATTGCGCGGCAATTTCGCGTGCCTTGGCAATATCGGCGGCCACGGCCTCCTTGCAGCGCCCCTCGGCGGTGATGTGGAGGGGGTATTCCTCCTCCTCGATAAAGTTGCGCCCGGCAGCAGCGATTTTCAGGCCGGCCTTGAGCGCTCCAAACACCGACTTTTCCTTGGCCATCACCGCGCCCAGCGCCTTGACGTCATTGGTCATGCCCATGCGGCGCATACGGACCTTGGTCAGGCCCGGATCGAAACCGCAGGTTTCCGATGCAATGCCCGCCCGCGTCATTTCCGCCAGCGCCTCGAGCATGATCGGGCCGGTCTTGAAGCTGAAGCTCACGCTGTCTTCAAATTGCGGGCGGCGCATCAGGCGGAAAGTGATTTCGGCCTTGATGCCCAGCGTTCCGGCATCGCCCATGAACAGGCCCGCCAGATCAGGGCCATAGTGGCGATAGAAGGGCGTTTCGCCATCCGGCCCGCGCGCGCCCGTTTTCAGCACCGAGCCATCGGCCAGCACCATCGTGATGGCAATCACGCTTTCGGTCGAGGTGCCATATTGGGCGCAACCGAACATGGCATTATGGTTCGACAGGCCGCCCCCGATGGTCGAGTAGATCCCGCTCATCGGGCCCCAGAAGGGCAGGCGCAGACCCAGGGGCTGGAGCGCATCGTCAATGGCTTTCCACGATACGCCCGCCTCGACGGTGATCGTCATGTCCTCTTCGCGGATCGCCAGGATGCGGTTCATGCGCAAAGTGTCGATCGAAAGGGTGGTGTCGGTCGCCGGGATATAGCCGCTGGTATAGGTCATGCCTGCCCCGCGCGGTGCAAGATCCACGCCCGCCTCGACCGCGGCCTTGACCACGGCGGCCAGTTCGGCCGTGTTGCCCGGCGCGACGATCAGCATCACCGTGTGGTCCGATGCGCTCCAGATGTCCTCGCTGAACAGGCGGCGGCTTGCCTCATCCTCGCGCAGATTGGCTTCGCCCACGATGGACGCAAGGCGCGAACGCAGTTCGGCGGGGCAGGGGGCGGAAATTGTTGCGGTTTCCTGCGACATGATGGCCTTTCGGATCTGGAAGAAGTTTTGATATAGTCGTATGGCAATTGGGCGGAGGCAGAGCGGTGATCTATCCTCCTGTCGGATGAAGACGTCAGGCCACCGGGTCGGATAGTGTCAGCTTGGCCGCCGACAGACCCGCAAGGCGCCCCAGCGTGACCGCCGTGCACAGCCCCATCGCCGGCAGATAGCCCCAATGGGCGGGCCCCGAGACGCTGCGCGCCGCGCCGCCCCCGGCAAACAGATTGGGCAAGGGCGAACCATTCTCGCGCAGCACGCGGGCCTCTCCGTCGATCTGCAGTCCGCCCTGCGTGTGATAGATCGCGCCCACCACCTTGTAGGCCAGCAGCGCGCCCTGCGGCGGGGTGGCATCGTCCCAGCGTCGCCCCCATGCATCGGGGCGGCCCTGCGCCTTGGCCTGCGCGGCTTCGGCCAGAGCGGCCGACAGAGTTTGCGCCGGAACGCCGATGGCATCAGCCAGAGCGGCGGCGTCCGCGCCCCGCCGCGCGGCGTTCAAATCGGCCAGCGTCTTCATTTCAGGCGTATAGGCCTGCGCCGCCGCAATGCTTTCGTCCAGCACCACCCAGCACGGGCCGCCCTGGGCCATCACCGGATGGACCATCCCGGCAATATCCTCGCTTTCGTCGCAGAAGCGTTCGCCGCCCGCATTGACGATGATCCCGCCATCGACGATCACGCCCGGCACCACCGAAATTCCCTGCGGATCGGTCAGCATGGCATAGCCCTGATAGGCGCCCATATCGCCCAAAGCGGCCCCCAGTTTTTGCCCCAGCATGACGGCGGTGCCGTCGCTGCCCTCATGCCCATTGTTGCGGCCGTGGGCCATCGAGGGGATATAGCGCTCCAGCAGATCGTGGTTGGCCGCATAGCCGCCGCTGGCCAGGATCAGGCTTTCGCAGCCCACCTGCTCCAACGAACCATCCGGGCGCTTCAGGCTGACGCCCAGCACGCGGCCCGTGTCGTCCGCATGGATCTCGACCAGCCGCGCGCCCAGCATCACCATCACCCCTTCGTCCTCAAGGCGCTGGTGCAGCAGGTCCACCATGTCCTGTCCATCATGGCCGTGCCAGCCATGCATGCGATAGGTGGAGAGGCCATAGGAGGGGCGAAAGCCCATATCCAGTTCCCACGGCATCGACAGGCGATCGGCCATCCAGTCGAGCGTGGGGCCGGAATGGTCCGCAATCGCGCGGGCGATGACCGGATCGGTTTCCCCACGCGTCTTGGCCATGATGTCGTCGTAATAGGCGTCGGCGCTGTCGGCGATACCCTTGGCAGCCTGCGCGCGCGTGCCTGCTGCGCAGATCAGGCCCATCGACATGCCCGTTGTGCCCATCGGGCGCTCATCGGCCTCGACCAGCAGCACCTCGGCCCCGGCATCGCGGGCCGAAAGCGCCGCGATACAGCCGCAGGCGCCCCCGCCAACCACCAGTACGGGAATGGAAAATTCAAATTCCATCAATCCGCATCCCGCACCATGTCATCGGCCATCTCGCCGCTGGCCACATCATCGGACAGGGCGGCGGCCTCGTTCTCCTGCTGGACGATGCGCAGGATGCGGGCGATATATTCCTGATTCCACATCTGGCGCTGGGCGCTGGCGGCGGCATCGGGGGTAAAGGCGTCGATCTCGCCTTCGGCCAGAATGCCCTTGGCCCTGAGCAACCGCTCCAGCGTGTCGGCGCGCTGATGGGCCACGGCCAGTTCCTGCGCGATGCTCATGGTGATGGCCAGCACGCGCTCGACCTGGGGTTCAAGGAAGTAGGGGCGCTTGCCGGCGGGCTTGGCTCCGGCTTCGTTCAAGGCGTCGTTAAAGCTCATGCCACGGCTCCGATCACATGCCATGCGGCCTTGCGGCCATAATCCTCGGTGTTGTCTTCGGCGGCGTCGGGGAAGATCTCGCGGTCCACCACGCCGTAAACGCCGCCATGGATGATTTTGCTGCGGTCAAACCCGGCGCGCTCCATTTCCGCGTCCAGATCCATCTCGTGCATCCGGCTCCAGAACGGCTCGTTGTTGTAGAACGCGTCCCAATCACGCATCGCCTGTTCAAACAGCGGCATGTCGGGGGCATATTGCGGCTGTTCGACATGCAGCACGATGCCGCCGGGCCGCAGCAGGCGGTGGCTTTCGGCAAAGATGTTGCGCAGCGCGCGGGTCGAAAGCTCATGCAGGAACATCGTGGTCTGCACCCAGTCGAAGCTGGCGTCCTCGAAGATGTCCTTCAGGTTCTCGGCGCTGGCCTGAACGAAGCGGACATTGTTGATGCCCAGTGATTTCGCCCGCGCCAGACCATAGCGCAACACCGGCGCGCCAAGATCGACAATCGTCAGTTCCGCATCGGGGAACGCCTGCGCCAGAGGCAGGCTGGAATGGCCCACCGTGCCGCCGAATTCCAAGATCTTTTTGGGCGCGAAATCGGGCAGGTTCTTTTTCACCCACTGCACCACGGCATGGCCGCCGCCATCGGAATATTTGCCCAGAAGGCCGCCCGTGGTGACGAAACCGGCATGGTCGTAATTGGCGCCATTGGTGAAATCGTCGGGCGCATATTCTATGTGATAGCTGCCCGGCATGCAATGGTGATCGACCGCCGAAACATAGCGCGGAATTTCCAGCGCGGGGTTGAGCACCAGTCGGTCATCGCCCTCGATCAACGCCTTGCCGCGCGCGTTGAGTTCCTCGCGCTGGCGGATCGCGGTCCAGCGGCCCGCCTGCTGGCGCTGCTCCATCGTCATGCGGCGCAGGGCCGACCACGTGCAGAATGCGGGGTCCTCCAGCATCGCCTTGCGCGCCTCGTGGCGGGTGGCGATGGGGCGGCCATGGGCGGCGGCGAATTTGGGCGCCACGCGCGCCTCATAGGCGGCCTTGACGCCCGGCACGACGCGGGCGGCCAGATGGCGGTTCATCTGGGCCAGGAAATTGATCCGTTCGATCTCGTCATGGCTCGTTTCGGGAAAGACGCCATGGCGGCCGATCACCCGGTAATCGGGCGGGCCATCATATTCGGGTGCGGGGTGATTGCTGCGCTGAGGGTCGGCCATGGGCGAGTCCTTTATTTGGTATAATGATAAGCTATATTGCCTTGGCCCCAAGAGCAAGTTAGCCTGAACCCAACAGCCAAAACCGATGGCAGATGACCGAGCAGCGGTCATAGCCGACGCGGCCGGTGTCACAGGACTGCGCCCCGCGCAGGTCTGGGCACAGGCGCATTTGCTATAAGGAGCAACCTCAATGCGGATCTTCGCGCTTTTCAACCTCAAGCCCGGTGTCGACCCTCAAGCCTATCTGGAATGGGCCCGGACGGTGGATCTGCCCACGGCCAATGGGCTGCCCTCGGTCGATTCCTTCCGCCTGTTTGCCGCGACCGGCCTTTTGGGCAGCGATGCTACGCCGCCCTACAGCCATATCGAAGTGCTCGACATCAACGACATGGACCAGTTAGGCCGCGATGTGGCCACCGAGGCGATGCAGGCCGTGGCCGCCGCCTTTGGCGAGATGGTCGATGTGACCTTTATCACCACGCAGGAAATCACCGCGTGAGCGGGCGTTTTGCGGGCAAGGTCGCGGTTGTCACCGGTTCGGGCCGCAAGGGCGGGCTGGGCGAGGCGATTGCCCGCCGCCTGAGCGAGGAGGGGGCGACCCTCGTGATTTCGGACATCGGCACCAGCCGTGATGCCGCCACCCCCGACAGCATGATCGGCGGCACCGACGAGATGAAGGCGATTGCCGCCGGCCTGCCCAATCCGGCCAGCACCTGCGTCTGCGATGTACGCGATCCCGACAGCGTGCGGGCGCTGGCCAAACATGCGGTGGACATGCATGGCGGGCTCGACATCTGGGTCAACAATGCGGGCATCGGCTATATTATGAAGCCGCTGGCCGAGGTGTCGCCCGATGACTGGCGCGCGGTGATCGATGTCAACCTGACCGGCGCATGGTTCGGTTTGCAGGCCGCCGCCGAAATCATGGTGCAGCAGGGCCGCGGCGGGCGCATCATCAATATCGCCAGCCAGGCCGCCAAATCGGGTTTTCCCCATGCGCAGGCCTATACCGCCTCGAAACATGGACTGGTTGGGCTGACCCGCTCGGCCGCCATCGAATTGGGCGAACATGGGATCACGGTCAACAATGTCTGCCCCAACCATGTGACGACCGGGCTGGGCGCGTGGCAGAACGAGCATTTCGCCGAATTGCAGGGCATCAGCGTCGAGGAATATCTCAAGCGGATGGCCGCGCGCATTCCGCTGGGTCGCCCCGGATTGCCGGGTGACACGGCGGGCGCGGTGGCTTTTCTGTGCAGCGATGACGGCGCCTATATCACGGGCGAGAGCATGAATGTTTCGGGCGGCGAGGAGCCGCATTGATGGCCCGGAATCCGCCATCCAATCCCGCCGAGGTTCTGGTCGATCACGCGCTGAACCTGCGCTGGGCCGATGTGCCCGGCGCGGCGCGGGAAAGGACGCTGGCCTTTCTGCACGATACGCTGGCCGTGGGCGCGGCGGGGGTGGGGGCGGCCCATGCCGAAGCGGTGCTGGCCATGGCGCGGGGCTGGGGCGCGGGGCGCGTAGCGGGCGTTTTGGGGCGGCCGGGCGTTCGCTTGCCCTCAGGCGCGGCGGCCTTTGTGAACGCCTATCAGATCCACGGGCAGGAATTCGACTGCGTTCACGAACCGGCCGTGCTGCACCCGATGGCTACGCTGCTTGCCGCCCTGCTGGCCGAGGCCGAGCGCGGCGCTCCGGTCAGCGGCGAGCAATTGCTGACGGCAATAGTGGCCGGGGTCGATGTTTCGGTCACGCTGGGGCTGGCCGCGCCCGGCGCGCTCAAATTCTTTCGGCCCGCGACGGCGGGGATCTTTGGCTGTGTGGCGGGGATCGCTTCAATGCGCGCCATGCCGCGCGAGATGGCCCTTGATGCCTTTGGCCATGCCCTCGCGCTGGTGTCGGGCACGATGCAGGCGCATCTGGAGGGCAAGCCCGCGCTGCCGGTGCAGGTGGCGGCGGCCGCGCGCAATGCGCTGGTGGCGGTTGATCTGGCGCGGGGCGGCATGCCGGGGGTGCGCGATCCTCTGACCGGGCCTTTCGGCTATTTTCCGCTGATGGAGGTGCGCGAGGAACTGGACGCGGCCATCGCGCTGCTGGCCGCCGGACACCGCATCGCCGAGGTAAGCTGGAAGCCCTTTCCGACGGGCAGGGCGGGCCATGGCGGCATCGTTGCGGTGCAAAATCTGATGGCGCGCGGGCTGATCGCACAGGACCTGAGGGCGCTGGAATATCGCGCGCCGCCTTTGATCCATCGCCTTGTCGGACGGCCCGCCAAGCCCGGCATGGAGGTGGCCTATGCGCGCCTGTGCCTGCCCTATCTGGCGGCCTGCGTGCTGGTGCGCGGGGGCATTGGTCTTGGCGATTTCACGCGTGAGGCGCTTGATGATCCGGCGGTGCTGGCCGTGGCGCGGCGGATTGCCGTGGTGGCCGATGACAATCCCGATGCGGCCGCCTTTGTGCCCGCGCGCGCCATGGCCATCCTGTGCAACGGCACGCAGATGATCGAGGATGTTTCGGCCCAGTTCGGCTCGCCCGCGTGGCCTTTGTCGCCTGCCGAACGTGGCGCCAAGGCGCAATCCTGCCTCGACTTTGCCGGGCTGGGCGATGCTGCCCCGGCGCTGGCCGAACAAATTCAATCGATGGAGGCGGCCCCCGATGCGGTGGCCCTGATCCGTGCTGCTGGAGTGCTGGGATGACCTTGTTGAAATGCGCGACCCATGTGGTGGCTGATGTCGCGGCGGCGGCGGCGCGCTATGCCGAATGGATGGATTATCGCGTGGTCGAGCAGGGCGAGGTCGATGATGCCCTTGCCGCCCTGTGGCTTGCGCCCGCCAGCAAGGGCAAGCGCTATGCCTTGCTTCAGCCGGCATCGGGGGCGGCCACGTTCCTGCGTCTGGTCGAAGGCACGGTGGTGGCCGATTACGAGCCGATCCGCAGCTATGGCTGGGCCGCGATCGAGCTTTGCGTTACCGATGTCGATGCGGTCCATGAACGCATGAAGGCATCGCCCTTTGAGGTGATCGGCCCGCCCAGAAACCTTGATGGTTTCGCCACGGTCAAGCCGATGCAGGTGAGGGGGCCGGACAAGGAAATCGTCTATCTGACCCAGATGCTGGTGTCGGGGCCGGAACATGGTCTGCCCTCGCCGCAATCGCTGGTGGACCGGCCATTCATCATGGTTCTGGCCTGCCCCGATCTGCGCAAATCGGCCGCGTGGGTGCGCGATGTGCTGGGGCTTGAGGTGATCGAGCCGGTGGCGATCCACTATTCGATGATCTCCAAAAGCTTTGCCTTGCCCGAGGGCGAGAAGGTCGAACTGGTGACCGGCAAATGGCAGGGTGAGGTGTTTATCGAGCTGGACCAATATCCGGCGCAGGCGACAGTGCGCGAAGGCGTGGCGGGCGAATTGGCGCCCGGCGTTGCGATGACGACGATGAGCCATCCCGATTTCGTCCGCCTCGATGGCCACTGGGCCGTCGAACCTGTGGTGCTGCAAGGCCCGCTCTATGAAGGTCGCCGGGTGGGCATGCTGACCACACCCGAAGGCGCGTTGCTGGAGGTGATCGAGGCATGAAAATCCGTCGCGGCTTCGTCGATCTTGCCCATGGCCAGATGCATTATCGCCATGCGGGCGCCGGATCGCTGAGTGCGGGCAACGAGCCTTTGCTGGTGATCCATGCCTCGCCCGGCTCGTCGCGCCAGCAGGTGGGGCTGATCACCGATTTTGCCGCCGACACGCGGGTTCTCGCGCCCGACACGCCCGGAAACGGCGACAGCGAGGCCTTGGGCAAGGCCGAGTTGACGGTGCCGGATATGGCGGCGGCCTATCTTGGTTTTCTCGATGCGATGGGTGTGGAAAAGGCCCATGTCTATGGCTCGCACACCGGGGCCGCGATTGCCGCGGAACTGGCGATCATGGCGCCCGATCGCGTGGCGCGCGTGGTGCTGGACGGCATCAGCGTGATGAGCGAGGAAGAGCTGGCCGACATTCTGGTCCACTATGCCCATCCTTTCGATCCCGATCTGGACGGCGCCTATCTCTCGCGCATTTTCCAGTTCTGCCGCGATCAGTACCTGTTCTTCCCATGGTACAAGCGCGACAAGGCGCATCAGCGGATCGGCGGCCTGCCCCATCCGGGCGATCTCCACGCATGGGTGCTCGAGGTGATGAAGGGGTGCCAGACCTATCACCTCAATTATCGCGCGGCGTTTCAATGGGATGCGGCGGCAAGGATGCCTTTGGTTGCCCAGCCTGCGCTGGTGATTGCCGGGGCCAACGATCCGCTGATCGAAGGCACGCAGGCGATTGCCGCCGCCTTGCCCAACGGAGCATTCGAGGCCCTGCCGCGCTTTGACGATCCCGAATTTCGCAGCCGGCGCAAGGCGGTCATGACCCGCTTCTATCAGGAAGGCTGAGCGATGGACTGGCCTGTCACGCTTCTCACCTTGCTCCATGTCCTGATCCCGATCTATTGGCTGGGCGGCGATCTGGGGGCGTTCTACAGCGCGCGTTTCCTGATTGACGCGCGGCGCAGCGTGCCAGAGCGGATGCTGGCGCTCACCATCCTCAACAACATCGACATGGCGCCGCGCACGACGCTGATCCTTGCCTTCCCCACCGGCTTTACGCTGGCGGCGGTCAAGGGCTGGCTGGCGGTGCCGCATGGCTGGTTGGGGCTCGTATGGGCGGCGTTTCTGGCATGGCTGGTGCTGGCATGGCTGGTGCATCTGCGCCATGGGCCTGCGGGCGCGACCTATAAAAAGGTCGACATTGCGGTGCGTTATGTCGTTCTGGCTTCGCTCGCCGGGGCCGGTGTCGCCGGTTTGACCGGGGCGCTGGCGATGCCTTTGTTCATCGCGCTCAAATTGCTGGTGCTGGCCGCCTGCATCGTCATTGGCCTGATCGTGCGGATCCAGCTCGTGCCGCTGTTTCCCGCCATCATCGCCATGAAATCCACCGGCGCCACGCCCGACACCGACGCCACGATCCGGCGGGTGCTGGGCATCACCACGCCCACGGTTCAGGTCATCTGGGCGCTGGTGCTGGCCGCCTGCTTCCTCGGTCTGGGCACGCCGGTCTGATCCCCTTTTACACTGGAGTATCCGCTATGCAGCAACATCGCACCATTACGGGCAGCATCCTTTACACTTCGCGCAAACCGGGCCGCGAGGGCGAGGAGCGGGGCCGCGAATATTTCACCTGGACCCACCACACCGATGGCCGCAAGACCTTGCGCGCGCGCTGCGAGATCGACGAACCGGCGCCCACCGTTCACCGCGACATCGTCTACAGCCTCGATGCGAATGACATGCCCACCGATTGCTTCGTGCGCCTGACAGTTGGCGACAAGTTCATGGGTTCGGGCTGGTTCCTGATGAATGCCGACACGATCGAATGCGAAAGCTTTGGCCCCAGCATCGGCCGCGTGTCGCAAAAGATGCCCGCCAATGGCGCCTATGACGGTTTCGGCACGCATCCGATTGTGGCCGACGCCTATATCACCCGCAAGATCGACCGCAGCACCACCGAGCCGCGCAATTTCCGTTGCTTCCTGCCTTCGCCCGACCATCGCGGGGCAACCCCGCCCTTTATCGCGGAATCGGTCATCAAGCTGGGCTATGTCGGCACCGAGACCGTGACCGTCCAGGCCGGCACGTTTGAATGCTATCACTATCAGTTCACCGATCCCGATGGCGGCATGGTCAGCGCGGGCGGTCATGCGCATCCCCCCTATGACGTCTGGGTGACGGCGGATGACGATGCGATCTTTGTTCAGGGCGGCGTGGGCGGCTATATGCAGACCTGGTACGAACTGGCCGAATTGAAGCGCTGAGAAGATGGGGGGAGGGCCTTGCCGCTCCCCCAGATTGCGTGATCAGACGGCGCCTTCATTGGCTTCCAGCGCGGCGGCCGCCTCGCGATAGGCGGGCCGGGCCGCCATGAAGCAGAGAAACGATCCCAGCCCGCACAGGAAGAAAACGGTGCCCAAGGCGGGGGCGATGCCCTTTGGCCCCGGAAACACATAATCCGACAGCGCTCCTACCATGAAATTCCCCGCCGTCAGCGCAACAAGGCCCGACAGGATAGTGTGCACCGCCATCATTTGGGCGCGCGCCGCATTGGGGGTGATCTGGGCCAATCCGGCATAGACCGCCGAGGTGTTCCAGTTCACGAACAGCGCGTTGAGCATATAGCCCCCCAGCGCCACCCATGCCGAAGAGGCAAGGCAGGCGGGCACCCCGAACAGCACCATGGACGCCGCACAGGCCGCCGCCACCCACACCGGCGCATCGCGATGCCCGCGCCGCGCCAGAGCCACGATCACCCAGCCGCTGTTGACGGCGGCAAAGATCGAGATCGGCAGGCCGCCGATGCCAAGTATCTTGCCGGTCGTGCTGGCGCTCCAGCCATGCACGCGGATGAACAGCGCGGGAAACCAGCCGACGATGGCATAAACGCAGGTCAGATTGAGCACCGAGCCGAGCAGGAACAGGCCATAGGCGCGCGGGCGCCGGGCAAACAGGCGCCACACGGGGGCAAGGCTGATCGCGCCGGTGGCCACAGCGCCGCGCCGCGCCGGTTCGCGCACCGTCAAGGCCAGCACCAGCGCCAGCACCAGCCCCGGCGCGCCGCACAGGATAAACACGATCTGCCATGGCTGCATCGCGCCGAACAGCGCGGGAAGGCCAAGGATCAGCCGATCGGCCCAGCCCAGAAACACCCCCGACAGGGCCATGGCCGAGGCCGTGCCCAGCGTCGACCCGGTGACAAAGACGCCGTAAGCCTTGGGGCGCATGTCCGGGGTGAACAGGTCGGCGATCAGCGAGGTTGCGACCGGCACAAGGCTGGCCTCGCCTATGCCCACCAGCATGCGCGCGAAAAACAATTGCCCAAAGCTTTGCGCCAGTGAGCAGCCGATGGTGGCAAGGCTCCAGAGAACCAGCCCTCCCACCATGATCGGCACCCGCCGTTTGCGGTCCACCGCCACGCCTAAAGGCAGGCCGAGCAGCGAATAGACGATGGAAAAGGCCATGCCCTGAAGCAGGCCGAATTCCGTGTCATGGATGTGCAGCGCCTTTTGCAGGGGCACGATCAGCAGCGAGATCGAAACACGGTCAAGGATCGCCAGCGCATAGGCCAGTGTCAGCAGCGCGACGGCATACCATGCACGGCGATAGGAGGCATAAGAGAGTTGGGTCACGAGGCCTCCGGTTGGGCTGCGTCAAGATGGGCGAGAATATGGGCGGCTGCTGCGGTGTCGTCGGGCCTTGCGATCAAACGCGCCTGTTTCAGGCGCGGCGTATCGGCATAGGCGGGATCGGCATGACGAAAGGCCACCAGCGGCGCGTTCACCGCATCCCATAGCGTGGCAAGGTTGCCCTCGACCGAGGCATGGGCGGCCTGTCCCCAATGTTCAGGCTGCTTCAACACACCGGTCAGCGCCGCATGCAGCGCGTCAGCGGCCAATATCGGCGGCAGCCGGCGCCGGGCGGCGGGGCTGTTGTCGAACCATGGCCATTGCGTTTCCCCATCGCGGAGCATGTGCCAGATGCGATGGAGGTGGGTGCCCGCCAGCGCATCGAAAGGGATGGCGGGATAGAGATTCGGGCCCCATGTCCGACCTATGGGCGGCAGGCCGTCAATGGCCACCATGGCCACGCGGTCCGGGCAGGCGGCGGCAAGAGCGGCAGCCAAAGGCGCGGCCATGCCAATGCCCAGAACGCGAACTCTTTTGACGCCCATCTTCGCGATAGCTTCACTCAAAGCCTGCGCAAAATCGCTCAGGTTGGCGCCCGGCGGCAAAGGATCGCTTTCACCAAAACCGGGCAGGTCAGGCACGATCACCCCGCAAAATCGCGAAAGGTCCCGCCCCCAGACATGCGCCTGCAAGGTGGTGGGCGCGGACAGGATCAGCCAAGGCTGATCATCGGGCGGGCCGGACCGTGTGATGTGCAGCGCGCCGCCGCGATGGTCGGCATAATGGCGCGCGGCAGGTTGGGGCGCGGGCAAGGCCGTTTCCCTTGCGCCATCGGCCAGCGCGTTCAGCAACCATTCGCGCCATTGCGCGGTGTCTGCGGGCAGGCTTTGGGTCGTGACCATCGGATTGCCGCAG
This sequence comes from Novosphingobium humi, assembly GCF_028607105.1. Taxonomy (GTDB): domain Bacteria; phylum Pseudomonadota; class Alphaproteobacteria; order Sphingomonadales; family Sphingomonadaceae; genus Novosphingobium; species Novosphingobium humi. The sequence goes on from NZ_CP117418.1 coordinate 145,580, forward strand.
GCCCCGGCCCGCGCCAGATAGGCATGGAGCACATCATCGCGCCTTGCCGCCACGATCGTCGGCACGGTCACGCGGGCCAGCGCGGGCGCCGGATCATAGCGCATGGCGGCGGCATAGGCATCGCTGTAATGCGGACCGGCGCTGAACAGGTCTATACCATAATCGGCCATCCATGCGGCGTCGGGGGCCTCCATGGCGATGCGGCGTTCGGGCCTTGTGTCAAACCATGGAAACCAGCGCAGCATGTCGCGCTGGCGGCTCCATTCCGCCGTCAGATAGGCGCCGCCGGGGTCGGGGGCAAAGGGGCGCATATAGCGCGCGATAAAGGCGTCATCGGCCGGTGTTTCGGGCATGGAAAGGCCATCGAGCACCAGTTGCGCCATCGCTCCGCCCGCATCGGCCAGCGCCAGCGCGATTTTGGCGCTGGTGTGGGTGGCATAGAGCGGAGCCCGCGCCAGCCCCAGTTGGCGCAGCGTTTCGCCCAGAAATGCGGCGAAATCCTCGATAGTGGGATCGCGCGCGGGCAGCGGATCGGAAAGGCCATAGCCGGGCGTATCGAGCGCCACCACGGTAAAGCGCCGCGCCAGAAATTGCATCGTGGTCAGATGCAGCCGCGAGGAGCGCGGCGAGTCATGCAGCAAAACAACGCATGGCCCCTGGCCGCAGGTGCGGTAGTGAACCAGCCGGCCATGCACACAGACATAGGCGCGCGTGATGCTGATACTGGAATGCTCTGAAGGCATGGCATGCTCGTGTGGCTGGATAATTGCCGCCATGCGGACAAATGCCGGCAGGCGTTTAAATGATATATGTATATAAGTATTTGTGTGTCATCTTGATCATGGTGTCCAGCCCAAACTTGCTGGCATTCTGACCCGACAATGCAAGGAAAGGGCCGACTTTGACCACCACGCAGGCACCTGCAATCGAGGCCGCAACCGAGCCGCCCGCCTATCGCGATTCGGCGCAGGGGTGGGGTGTGGTGCTGGCCGGGATGGTTGGTCTGGCGCTGGGGCTCAGCCCGCTGCCTTTCTATACGATCGGAATGTTCGCGCCCGAACTGGCCAAGGCCTTCGGCTGGACCTTTACCCAATTGATGACCAGCGTGACGGTGCAATCGCTGGTGGTGGTGGCCTCCGGGCCGGTGGCGGGCATTGCGCTGGATCGCTATGGTTCGCGCAGGGTTGCGCTGGTTTCGGTCGTGCTGTTCGGGCTGTGCTTCATGAGCCTGGCTTTGGCCAATGGCACGCTGTGGATCTATTATGCGCAATGGGTGCTGATGAGCGCGCTGGGCGCGGGCACGCTGACGGCGACATGGACCCGCGTGATCAACAGCTGGTTTGATCGCCAGCGCGGACTGGCCCTTGGCGTGGTCAGCGCGGGCACCGGGTTGACGGCTTTTATGGTCAAGCCTTTGACGGCATGGCTGATTGGTGCCTTTGGTTGGCGGGTGGCGATTGCCGTGGTCGGTGCCTTGCCTCTGCTGGTGGCGCTCCCGCTGATCTACTGGCTGTTTCGCGAGCCGCCCCGCGCGTTGGCCGCCCATGGCGCATCCGAACCGGTCGAGCCGGGCGCCACGCTTTCTGAGGCTCTGCGCGATCGCCGCCTGTGGATCATGGCGCTCAGCTTCCTGCTGCTGGCTTTCGCCCTGACGGCCACCACGCCCAACATGGAAAATATTCTCAAGACCCACCATTTCACCCTGCCCCAGATCGGCGGGATCACGGCCTTTTTTGGCCTTGCGGTGATCGCCGGGCGCGTGGGGGGCGGCCTGCTGCTGGATCGGTTGTGGGCGCCCGGTTGCGCGTTGATCGTGTTCATGCTGCCTGCGGTGGGCAATGCGGTTCTGGCGGGCGGATCGATCAGCGCGACCACGGCCATTCTGGCCATCATCGGCATGGGGCTGGGCACGGGGTTTGAATTCGACCTTCTGGCCTATCTGATCGCCCGCTATTTCGGGCGCCGGCAATATGGCACGATTTACGGTGTGTTTTATATTGTCATTGCCGTGGGCGGCGGGCTGGGTCCGGCAATTTACGGCTATATCTTTGACCGCCTTGGCACTTATGCTCTGGCCATGTGGAGCGGGGTGGGCTGTATTCTGGCCGGATCGCTGTTGTTGCTGACCATGGGGCCATATCCCGAGGGTGTGGAATAGCGGGGGCAGTCGCCAATTGTATTGAGGCACGCTTTTGCCTAAAGGCGATGGCTTGATCGTTGGCTGGGCCGGGTCATTGGCGATGGGTCAATGGGCGCCAATGGGGGAGGCAGTCGTTGGTTGACCGGGATGCGGCTGTGCCGCTCTATCACCAGATCTATCTGCAATTGCGCGACGAGATCCTCTCCGGCGAGCGGCCCTTTGGCAGTCTTTTGCCCACAGAGCAGGAATTGTCCGATCTCTATGGGGTCTCGCGGATCACCGCGCGGCGGGTGCTTAACGATTTGGCGCTTCACCATTTTGTTGAACGGCGCCGCCGGATTGGCACCTGCGTCACCTTCCGCTCACCGGCCAAGCCGATCTCGGCCAACATCGATCAGGCGCTCGATTCGCTGATGGCGCTGGGGCAGGGCACCACGGTCAACGTGATCGAGGTGGCGCTGGAAAACCCGCCTTTGACGGTGGCCAAGGCGTTGAAACTGGCCGAAGGCGAACAGGTTGTGCGCGCGGTGCGTGTGCGCTGTCTGGATGGCGAGCCGCTGGGCTATGTCGTGTCCTATGTCCCGGCCGGCGTGCAGGCCGCCATCACCCAGCTCAGTCTGGTTCGGGCGCCGATCCTGACCTTGCTGGATGAGGCGGGATTTCATGCCGCCCATGCCGAGCAGACTATCGGCGCCCTTCAGGCCGACACGCAATTGGCCGAGGCGCTGGATATTGAACCGCGCGCCGCATTGCTGCGGATCAGCCGCACCGTCTATGACCGGCAAGGGCGGCCGTTTCTGCTCACCCATGCCCATTACCGCTCGGACAGGTTCCATATCCGGATGGATCTGAACCTGCCCGGCGGTGAATAGGTTACGAGGCAACGCGGATCAGGATCTTGCCGACATGCCCGCCTGATTTAAGCCGGGCATAGGCCGCAGGTGCCTCGTCGAAGGCAAAGGTGCTGTCGATGACCGGCTGGATATTCTGTTGCTCGATGGTCCGCACCAGACGGGCCAGCATTGCACGGCTGCCCTCGGCAATGCCTTTGAGGACGAGGTTCTTGAAGATCACCAGACCCACGTTGATCGCCGGGGCGCCTTCGCGCGGGGCCACGCTGATAAAGCTGATGCGCGCATTGGGCGCGGCGGCGAGGACCGACTTGGCATGGGTGTCATAGCCGCCGGTCTCGACGATGATGTCGGCGCCCGCGCCATTGGTGGCCTTCATCACCTCGGCCTCCCAATCGGGGTGGGTGCGATAGTTGATGGTGATGTCCGCGCCCAGCTTGCGGGCCAGTTCGAGCTTTTCATCGCTTGAGCTGGTGATGATGACGCGCGCGCCATGCGCCTTGGCGATTTGCAGCGCCCAGATGGCTACACCCCCGGTGCCCAGCGCCAGCACGGTGTCGCTGGCCTTGATCTGGCCGACCTCGACCACGGCATGCCACGCCGTCAGCGCCGAGGAGGCAAGCGGGGCGACCTGTTCGTCGGACAGGCTTGCCGGCACCTTGACCAGCGCGGCGGCCGGAACGCGGATATATTCGGCCAGCCAGCCATCATGGGTGATGCCGTAATCGGTGCCAAAGTGGCTCAGGGCAAAAGCGCCGTCGATCCAGTTGACGAAATGGGCAAAAACCGCGCGATCGCCCAAGGCAAGGCCCGAAACGCCTTCTCCCAGTTCGACCACTTCGCCCACGCCTTCGGAAACGGGGATGCGGTCTTCGGCCTTTTTGGCGCCATAGCGGCCTTCCAGCACCTGAATGTCGCGGTTGTTGAGCGCGACCAGGCGGGTTTTGAGCAGCACCTCGCCAAAGCCCGGTTTGGGCGTTTCGCGCGTGACCGCGTGCAGGCTGTCCAGCCCGGTCTGCGGGCCGAGTTCATAGGCTTTCATGGAAATTATCCTTGGTTTGCCGCAAAGGCATCGAAAATGTCGCCGCCCCGCGCGAACCATGTGTCGGGGCGGGCGGCGAGCTCTGCCAGCAGCCCCTCGAACGCATCCATCCGATAGGGCAGGCCGATGATATAGGGCGTGATATGCAGCGGCAGCATCCGTCCGCCGCCCTGCGCCTGCGCTTCAGCGCTCAGCCAGTCATGGGCATCAAGCACCTGCTGCGCGTAACTGTCCACCGACTGCTGCTGAACATTGATGATCTGGCGGTCGGACAATTCGTGGTTGAGCGGGATGCTGACCAGCCCATTGTTGAAGGCATAGGGCATTTCGTCATTCACCCAGTCGACGCAGTAATCGAGCCCCGCCTCCTTGAGCAGATCCGCCGTGGCGAAACTCTGCGAGCGGGCAATCGAATGCCATCCGCGCGGGCGCTGGCCGGTGGCCGCCTCCAGCGTGTTCAGGCTTTGCGCGATCAGCGCGCGCTCTTCCTCGACCGGCAGGGTGGAGGCAATGGTGCCGTTCATGTCGGTGGAATGAGCGATGATCTCATGGCCCGCGGCCGCAATATCGGCCATGATCTGGGGATAGCGCGTCGCAATCGCGCCATTGACCGCGACGCTGACCTTTGCCCCCACTTTGTCGAAGGCATCGAGCAGGCGATAAAAGCCCACCCGCGTCCCATATTCGCGCGAGGTGTAATGGCGATAGTCGGGATAGGCGGTCTGCATATGGCCCGGCGCGCGGAAAGGCTTGTCCGAGGGCACAATCGGAAACCATTCAAGGCTGACCGTGAACCACACCGCCACGCGCCGCCCGTTCGGCCATGCCAAAGGCGCACGGCGGGGCAGGGGCGAATAGGGATAGAGCGCGTGGTCATAGCCCAGAGCGCGCTTGGCATATTCAAGATAGCTGGGGTCGAGGCTCATTGGGCGCCCTCCTGAACGGCGTGCCATGCATCGGCGATGTCGCCCGCGCGCGTGATCCATGCGCGATCATCGCTGGCGATATGGCGAAACACTTCCTCAAACGGCCCAATGCGGTGGGGCTGGCCGATCAGATAGGAATGGAGCGGAATGCACATCACCGTGCCGCTTTCCTCGGCGGCCAGTCGCTCATATTGCCGGATCAAGGTCTGGGCATATTCGCGCGGGCTCATATTGTAGATGAAGAAGCCATAGTGGTCGTTGACCTCAAGGCTGTAAGGCATGGAGATCAGCTTGCCCTTGGCGACCTTGACCGGAAACGGCTGGTCGTCGTGATAGAGGTCGCAGGTGTAATCCATGCCATATTCGGCAATCAGATCGAGCGTGCGCGGCGTATGCGTCAGCGCGGGCGCCAGCCAGCCACGGATCGTCTGGCCGGTGGCCTCGCGCACGGTGCGGATCGAATCCTCGATGATCGCGCGCTCTTGGCGCTCGTCCATGCCGTAGGAGTATCGCGTGTTGTAAATGCCGTGGCTGAAAAATTCCCAACCGCGCGCATTGGCGTCGGCCACCACATCGGGGTGATGCTGGCACAAGGCCACCGAGAGCGAGACCGAGCCGGGGAAGCCATGCTTGCTCATCACATCGGCCATGCGCCAATGGCCCACGCGATTGGCATGGTCGCGGTGGGCATAGCCCACCACATCGGGGTGAGGCTTGGCCCATGATTTGCGATGCGGATTGGCGGGCGGGTCGATCTCGTAATATTCCAGATTGGGCGAGATCCACACCGCAACCTTCTTGCCGCCCGGCCATGCAAAAGGCTTGCGGGCGCGATAGCGCTGGAAATCATAGAGTTCGGGATCGGGCGCTCCTTCACGCATCGGGGCGGCCCTCCAGCCAGTCGATCACGGTCTGAACCGGCTCGACATCGGCATATTTGAGCTGAAGATCGGTCAGATTGGCGAAGTGATAGCTCTCATGCTTGTCCGCGCAGCATTCGATGGGGACGATGGTGCGATAGCCGCGCGAGAGCGAATCCACCGCGCCCGCGCGCACGCAGCCCGATGTCGATCCGCCCGTGATCACCACCGTATCGACCTTGTGCCACACCAGCAGGCTTTGCAGAGGTGTTTCGAAAAAGGGCGAGGGCATGCGCTTGGTGTAAACCGTGTCGCCCGCCGCGATCTCGCAGCGCTCGTCAAAGGCATGGCGGTCGCTGTCATATTTGATGTTTTGCAGAGAATCGGGCGTGTTGGTCCGCGTGCCCCAGACGCCCGCGTCGCTGGCGTCATCGGCATAGGCCACATGGGTCCAGATCACCGGCATGCCCTTTTGGCGGGCCAGCGCCGAGATCGTGTTCACATATTCGATCTGGCGCGGATCGGTTTCATAGGCGGTCTTGTAGCGGTCGATGCGCGTATAGGCGTTCTGGAAATCAATGTTCACGATCGCCAGCTTTTCACCAAAGCCGAACTTGGTGCGCGAGGGATTGGCCATCACCTCCTCGAAGATCTGGCGGGCGGTCTTGTCCTCGCTCACCATTTTCGTGCCGACAATCGTCATGTTCACAGGTCCTGAAATAAGTGGTGCCCGCCAAGAGGCTGACGCCCCGGCGGGTGTTTAACCAGTTTTGCCCCCGGATTATCCGACAGGCGAAACGGGGCAGGCCAGGGCCCGCCCCATCGCGATCACATCTTGAAGCGGACCCGCACGGTGTAACGGCGCGGATCGCCGGGGAAGAGCGAGAGGAAGTTGGCGGTCACCGTCTTCTGGTCGGTGACATTGGACACATCGAAGCCGACCGAAATATGGTCATCCTGGGTGCGATAGGACACGCCAAGATCGAGGAAATCCTCGGTGTTGGTATGCGTGGTGTTGAGCACCGCCACCCAATAGGGCGAATTGTGCCGCCATGCCACCGAGGCGCCCAGAGTGCCCTTCAACTCCGGCACGCTCTTTTCATACAGCGCGCCGCTGCTGATCTGGAATGTGGGCGCGCGCACCGGGGCGAGAGCCGTGGTCAGCGTGGTCGCCGCCGGGCTGATATAGGTGTATTTGGCGTCCATGAACGAGGGGTTGGCAAACAGCGTCAGATCGCCCAGCTTGGCCGAGGTTTCGATTTCGACGCCTTTGACCAATTGTGTACCGGCGTTGAAGGGCAATTGCGCGATCGTGCCGGTGACGGCGCTGAGCACGGCGGCCGTCGCCTGAAGGTCGGTGGTGCGGGCGATATAGCCCGTGACGTTGACCCGCAGCCTGTGGTCGAAGAATTCCGACTTGACGCCCGCCTCATACGACCATGTCTTTTCCGGGCGGAAAGTCACCGCGCTGCTGGGGATGGCGGCCGTGCCGTTCCATCCGCCCGATTTGAAGCCGTTGGTGGCCGAGGCGAACAGCATCACATCACGCGTCGCCTTGTAATTCAACGCAATACGAGGGGTAAAGCGATTGACGCTCTGCGCCAGCGGAATGCCATAGGCCTGCACCGCAGCGTCGCCATAACCCAGCCCCGTAAAGGTGGGCGAGGGCGTGAAGTGCAGCGTCTTCCTTTCCCACGTATAGCGCCCGCCCAGCGTCAGCGTCAGCGGATCGAGCAGCTTGATGTCGGTCTGGGCATAGACGGCGGCGGTTTCGGCCTTGAACCGATAGATCGAGTCCTGAATGGCGCGGAACGAGGTCGTGCCGCCATTAAAGGATGTCTGACGGTCGTTGGAAATTTCCTGAAGATAGAACAGGCCGGTGGTCAGCTTGGCCCGCCCGCCAAACAGCGAGGTGTTGAACTTCACTTCCTGCGACCACTGGTCGTTGGTGCCGTTATCGACCAGAATATAGCCGGCATAGGGATTGGCCGTGCTGCCGTCATACTGGTTGATATAGCCCTGATTCATCCGGCGCCAGCCCGTGATATAGGTCAGCGTGCCCGCGCCCGTGTCATAGCTGACATTGGCGCCCAGCGAGGTCACCATGGTCAGGTTGCACGCGCCCTTGCCGGTGTTCAGCAGGGTGTTGATGTTGTTCTGGGTGCAATCGGTGCGGCGCAGGCCCGCCGCCGTCTCGTAAAAGACCGGAACCGTGGTGCCGCCCACGACATAGGGGCTGGTGCCCGCCACATTGCGCAGGCCCGCATAAGTGCCTGCATTGCGGCTGTATTCGGCCGACAGGTCGATGGTCAGCGCGGTATTGGGGCGAATGCGCAGATCGCCGCGGATGCCCCAGGTCTTTTCGCCGTTCATCCATTCGCCGGTGGTGATATTCTTCAAATAACCGCGGTCGGAGATGTAGAAGGCCGAAACCTTGGAGAGCACCTTTTCCGAGAGTGGCACATCGACCGTGCCCTTGGCGGTATAGCGGTCGAACGATCCGCCCGTTACTTCGCCGCTGGCCGCGAAATGGTCGGCAGGCTTGCGCAGAATCACGTTGATGGCGCCGCCGGTGGTGTTGCGGCCAAACAGGGTGCCCTGCGGCCCGCGCAGGATTTCAACGCGCTCAGTATCAAAGAACGCATAATTGTTGGCGTTCTGGCGCGCGATATAGATGTCGTTGACATAGGTTGTGATCGGCGCATCAAACGTGGCGGTCGACTGGCTGTTGCCCAGGGCGCGCAGGTAATAGGCGTTGGCCGAACCCAGACCGGCATTATGGCCGGAAATCATGCCGGGCACGAATTTTGACGTGCTGATCGCATCGACAATGTTGAGCTGGCGAATCATCACAGGGCTGAAGGCGCTGACCGCGACAGGCACGTCCTGGAGCTTTTCTTCGCGGCGCTGCGCGGTGACCACGATGTCGCCAAGCCCTTGGGATTGTTCGGTGGCGGCAGGTTCAGCGGCGGCGTCCGAGGCATGCGCAGGCGTTGCCATCATGGCAAGGCCATAGAGGCAGGATGTCAGCAGAAGGTGTTTGTGGCTCATGGTTCCCCCCGTTTAGGTTTTGTGGGTTTGGGTGGGGAAAACGTATATTGATATATCTATATGTCAAAAAAATTTATGCAATTTTGCGACGGGCTCCCGCGTCAAAGGTGGCTGTTATCAGGCGTAATTTGCCAAGCATACGTAAATTGGCGAATATTTTGCCGCCGAACTCCATGCGCTTTCTTGTTATAGTCATATAACTATCAATTTTGCCCGACAGTCGGAACTTGGCCCTCCACCCGCTTGCGCTTGCCGATGCGGGTCCGAACAGACGAAAGCTCTGTTCGCGCCAACTTGGCAGGAGAAGCCGGCGATGCGGTCCATGTGGAAAAATGCAGTATATCGGTGCATGCTTGGACTGCTCCTTCCCGTTTCCGCCCAGGCGCAAGGCATTGATGCGCCGGTTGTTCTGGCCGCACAGCCGATCTGGCCCGATGGTCTGCCCGACGGCGGGCGCTGGAAAGGCGCGCTTGACAAACCTGTGGCCGAGGAACTGCGCGACAATGGCGCGACGCTGTGGAACGTAACCCGGCCCACGCTTCAGGCATTCCTTCCCCCAAAGGGCAAGGGCAATGGGGCCGGGGTGATCGTGGCGCCGGGCGGCGGCTTCCGCCTGCTCTCGATCCAGAGTGAAGGGGTGGCGGTCGCCCGCTGGCTGGCGCAGCATGGCTATGCCGCGTTTCTGCTCAAATACCGCGTGGTGCAGCAGGCGCCGGGTGAAACCCTGGAGGCCCTGCGCAAACGGATCGCCGCCACGATGACCATCGACCAGACCGGCGCGGCAGGTGTCGCCGATGGACGTCAGGCGCTCAAACTTCTGCGCGCGCGCGCCGGTGACTATGGCATTGATCCGCATCGTATCGGTGTGGTCGGCTTTTCCGCCGGCGCCCATATTGCCGGAATGCTGGCGCATGAGGCCGATCCGAAGGATCGCGCCGATTTTGCCGGATTGATTTATGGTCTGCCCTTTCCCGGCAGCATGCCGCCCATCCCGGCGGCCAATCTGCCCTATCCGCCCGGCACGCCCAAGGAACCGTGGCTGCAACCCAGACCGACGCCAGCGCCCGATGCGCTGCCGCCGATCTTCATCGCCATGGCGCAGGACGATCTGGCCGTGGGGCAGGGCGTGCCCGACTATTACGCCAAACTGTTTGCTGCGGGCTATCGCCCCGAAACCCACCTTTATGCGCGCGGCGGCCATGGCTTTGGCATGAAGGCAACCGGCACCACCGTCGATCATTGGATCGAGGAATTCGACTGGTGGATGCGTCAGGTGCTGGCCGACAAGACTGAGAAGAGGACGAAATGATGGATCTGAAACTGGCCGAGCCTGCATTGCTGCGCGATGAGGCGTTTGTGGGCGGCGCATGGGTGCGGGGCGCGGCAAGCATTGCCGTGACCAATCCGGCCGATGGCGCGCTGATCGGCCATGTGCCCGATCTGGGCGAGGCCGAGACATTGGGCGCGGTGGAAGCCGCCGTGCCCGCGCAGGCCGCATGGGCACGCGTGACCGGCAAGGGGCGCGGGGCCGTGCTGCGCCGCTGGGGCGAATTGATGATGGACCATCAGGAAGACCTGGCCCGCATCATGACCGCCGAACAGGGCAAGCCGCTGGCCGAGGCGCGCGGCGAGGTGGCCTATGCGGCCAGTTTCCTCGAATGGTTTGCTGACGAGGCGCGGCGCATCACCGGCGACGTGCTGACCCCGCATCAGGCCGACCGCCGCATCCTTGTCCGCAAGGAGCCGGTGGGCATCGTGGCCGCCGTGACGCCGTGGAATTTCCCGCTGGCGATGATCACGCGCAAGGCCGGCCCTGCACTGGCGGCGGGCTGTGCGATCATCATCAAGCCTTCGGAATTGACGCCCCTTTCGGCGCTGGCGCTGGCCTATCTGGGTGAGCAGGCGGGGGTTCCGGCAGGTGTGCTCTCGGTCATCACCGGGCAGGCCGCGCCCATCGGCAATGTGCTGACCGGCGACAAAAGGATCGCCAAATTCACCTTCACCGGATCGACCGGCGTGGGCAAGAAGCTGGCCGCGCGCTGTATGGAGACGGTCAAGCGGGTGAGCCTTGAGCTGGGCGGCAATGCGCCCTTCATCGTGTTTGACGATGCCGATCTGGATGCCGCCGTCGAAGGCGCGATTGCCAGCAAGTTTCGCAATGCGGGCCAGACCTGCGTCTGCGCCAATCGCCTGATCGTGCAGTCGGGGATCTATGATGCCTTTGCCGCTGCTCTGGCCGCGCGCGTGGCGGGGCTGAAGGTAGGGCCGGGGCTGGCCGGGCCTTCGGATCAGGGGCCGCTGATCGACGCGCGCGCGGTGGACAAGGCCCGCGCCCATGTGGCCGATGCCGTGGCGCGCGGGGGAAGGGTTCTGACGGGCGGCGCGCCCTTGCCGGGCGGCGGCACCTTCTTTGCCCCCACCGTCATCACCGGGGTTCCGGCCGATGCGCTGCTGTGCCGCGAGGAGACTTTCGGCCCGGTGGCGGGGCTGGTGCGGTTTGAAACCGAGGAGGAGGCGATCGCCATCGCCAATGACACCGATGCGGGTCTGGCCTCCTATCTCTTCACCCGCGATTACGAACGCGTGTGGCGCGTGCCCGAGGCGCTGCGCTACGGCATGGTGGGGGTCAACACGGGCCTCATTTCCACCGAGGTCGCGCCTTTCGGCGGGGTCAAGGAATCGGGCATGGGCCGCGAAGGATCGCATTACGGGATGGACGACTATCTCAATCTCAAGATGGTCTGTCTGGCTGTGGCAGGCTGATGAGGGGGCGCCCCGGTTTTGGCCGGGGCGGTTCATGTCCGGGCGAAAGCATGTGGGCGGGCTTATCCCTGCCATCGCATGGGCCTGACACTTTGGGGTAAAGGACTGCGTATGACTGCCTATATTATTGCGACCGTTCGCGTGCATGACCGTGAGAAATTCGGCGCCTATATTCAGGCCGTGGCGGGCTTGGCCGAAAGTTTCGGCGGCGAATATATGCTGCGGGGCAAGGTGGCCGAGGTGCTGGAAGGCGATGTCGACCCTGCCGAACTGGTGGTGGTTCTGCGTTTTCCCGATGCCGAAAGCGCCCGCGCCTATGTCAATTCGCCGCAATATCAGGCGGGCAAGGCGCATCGTCTGAACGGGGGCGGCGTGGTGGAATCGCGGCTTGTGATACAATAATTTGCGCGCTCCACCCGACATTGCGGAAATGACCGATGTCAACACCGCGCGGCTCTATCCGCTCGCCGGACAATAGGCATAATCCCGACTGTCCCGTCCGCCGCGCGGGGCAGTCTTTCCCCAAGAGCGCCACGGCACGGGCGCGTCTATTGGGGAGACCATCATGACCTATCGCCGGATCGCGGCTGGACTGGCGCTGGTGTTGGCGCCGCCTGCGATGGCCGCGCCCAGGCCGATCCGTGACTGCACGGATGTGTGTCCGGCGATGGCGGTGATCCCGGCGGGCCAATTCATGATGGGCGCCGATGCGGGCGAGGCCGACCGGCCCGAGGGCGCGCCCCATCCTGTCACCATCAGGCGCGCCTTTGCGCTGGCCACGCGCGAGGTGACCAATGCCGACTATGCCGCCTTTGTCGCGGCCACGGGCTATGCCTCCTCGCGCGGGTGCCGCAGCCTGATCCGCGCCACCGGCAAGGTCGAGGCGATCCCCGATGCCGACTTCCGCCATCCGGGCGAGGGGGCGGGCCAGGGCGCCCCCAATATGCCCGTGGTCTGCGTCTCATGGCGCGATGCCAAGGCCTATACCGCATGGCTGAGCCAAAAGACCGGCAAGCCCTATCGCCTGCCCAGCGAGGCGGAATGGGAATATGCCGCGCGGGCGGGCACCAAGGGCGAATTCCCGTGGGAAGGCGGCGCGGCCAAGGCCTGCGTCCATGCCAATGTGCTGGACGAGGACGGGATGAAGGATGGCGCGCTGGCGGTGTTCGGCGGGGCGGGCGGCATGGCGGCGGCTGTGCCCTGCCGCGACGGGTTTGCCGGAGCGGCGCCGGTCGGTTCCTATCCGCCCAATGCCTTTGGCCTGTACGATATGGTCGGCAATGTCTGGGAATGGACGCAGGATTGCTATGTCGCGCCCTATCCGGCCGATGCTCCGCGCGATGGCCGCGCCTATGAGGTGGCAGGCCAATGCCCCCGCCGCGCGGTGAGGGGTGGAAGCTGGATTTCGGCGGCTTTCCGCAACCGGGTGACATGGCGCGGGCGCGATCCGGAAGATCAGGTGAGCTGGATCTTCGGGTTTCGGGTGGCGCGCGATCTGGTGGATGGGAAATGAGCCGCATCCTCAATCTCAGCCGCCGCCAGATGCTGCATGGGCTGGGCACCGGGGTGCTGGCGCTGGGCTTTGGCTATCCCGCGCGGGCACAGGGCGGCGCGGGCTTTGGCGCGATGATCGCGATTGCGCCGGATGGCACGGTGCATTTTACCTGCCCCTCCTCCGAAATGGGGCAGGGCACGCAGGAGGCGCTCGCCCGATTGGTGGCCGAGGAGCTGGACTGCGACTGGGCGCGGATGGAGGTGGGCCTGCCATGGGCCGACCGGGCCTTCATCAACCCCGGCATGGGCAAGCAGATGACCGCCAACAGCGCGACCACGGTGGGCTATTTCCTGCCGCTGCGGCGGGCGGGGGCGGCGGCGCGGATGATGCTGATGCAGGCGGGCGCGGCGCGCTGGGGCGTGCCGGTGGACCAGATCTCGACGCAGGCGGGCGAGGTCATCCATGCGGCCAGCGGGCGGCGGCTGACCTATGGCGCGCTGGCGGCGGAGGCTGCGCGCCTGCCGGTGCCAGGGGATGCGGCGCTGAAAAACCCCGCTGATTTCCGCCTGATCGGCGGCAAAAGCCCGCGCAAGGATTTGGCCGCCAAGGTGACGGGGCGGGCCGAGTTCGGCATCGACGTGATGCGGCCCGATATGCTGGTGGGCGCGCTGGCTCTGGCCCCGCATCCGCGCGCGCGGGTCGAGGCGGCCAATCTGGCAGAGGTCAAGGCCATGCCGGGCGTGGCTGCGGTGGTCCCGGTCGATGGCGGCTATGCGGTGTTGGCCCCGCGTTTCTGGGTGGCAAAAAAGGCAGCCGAGGCGCTGAAATTGACCGTGTTGTCCTCGCCCACGGCGGGGGTGGATGACAAGGGCATTGACGCCGCGCTGACCCGCGCCTTTGCGGAAAAAGCGCCGATGCCCTTTCCCGATTTTGATTTTTCCACCATGCGGCCGCGTGCGGGCGGGGGCGACAAGGCCGCCGTTCTGGCCGCCATCGCCGCCGCCCCGCGCCGGGTGGAGGCCGAATATGACGTGCCCTACTTGGCCCATGCCGCGATGGAGCCGTTGAATTGCAGCGCGCACTTTGCCGACGGGCAATTGACCCTGCGCGGCCCGATGCAGTCGCCCGAGGATGTGCGCAAGCTGGCGGCGAATATGGCGGGCTTGCCGCTCGACAAGGTGCGGGTGGAAGTGACATTCCTTGGCGGCGGGTTTGGCCGCAAATGGGCGACCGATTTTCCCATTCCCGCCATGCAGGCCGCGATGGCGGTGCCGGGGCGCTGGGTCAAGCTGATCTGGACGCGCGAAAATGATCTGGCGATGGACCAGTTCCGTCCGGCCTATCGCGTAAAAAGCGTGGCCGGGATCGGGGCGGACGGCGCGCTGGTCGCGGTCCACAGCCGGATCGCGGGGCAATCCATCAACACCTATCATGGTCGGCGCGGCTTTCCCGGCATGGCCGATCCCACAGCGGCGGGGCTGCTGATCTATGGCTGCTATACCCCTGTGATGAAGCTGATGGAGTTTCACGAGGCCGATCTGGCGATCCCGGTCGGCTTCTGGCGTTCGGTCACGATGAGCCAGAACGCTTTCTTTGCCGAAAGCTTCATCGACGAGGCGGCACGGGCGGCGGGCCGCGATCCCTATGCCTATCGCCGCGCCATGCTGGCGGGCGAGCCGCGCATCCTGCGCGCGCTGGACAAGGCCGCCGACATGATCGGTTGGGACCGGCCCAAGGCCAAGGGTGTGGGGCGCGGTATCGCGCTGACCTATAATGAGGGCCATGTCTGCGCGCAGGCGGTCGAGGTGCATATTGCCAAAGGCAAGCTGGCGATCCGGCGGATCGTGGCCGCGTTCGACTGCGGCGTGATGGTCGATCCGGCTGGTGTGGAAAGTCAGATCAGCGGGGGCATCGTCTTTGGCCTTCAGGCCGCGCTCTGGGGCGGGGTGTCCTTTGCCGATGGGCGGCCGCAGATCAGCAATTTCAACGATGTACGCCTGCCGGGTCTGGCCGATGTGCCGCCCATCAAGGTCGCGCTGATCCCCAGCGGCACCAAGCCGGGCAATGCGGGCGAAGCAGGGACGCCGCCGATTGCCCCGGCCCTTGCCAATGCCATTGCGGATGCGGGCGGGGGCCGGGTGCGGCGCCTGCCTCTCTCGCTTCGTTTTGAACTGGAAAACGCATGATCACGATCACGGTCAACGGGCAGGAGCGCCGCTTTGAGGGCGACGAGGATACGCCATTGCTCTGGGCGCTGCGCGAGGATCTGGGCCTGACGGGCACGAAATTCGGCTGCGGGGCGGGGCTTTGCGGGGCCTGCACCGTGCATGTCGATGGCGAGGCGATGCGCGCGTGCCAGATCCCGGTCAACATGGCGCAGGGGCGCAGCATCACCACCATCGAGGGCCTGACCCCGGCGGAAGGGCTCCATGCGGTGCAGGCGGCATGGGTGGCGGCCCAGGTGCCGCAATGCGGTTATTGCCAGCCCGGAATGATCATGGCGGTGGCGGCGCTGCTGAAAGGCAATCCGCGCCCTGATACGGCGGCCATTCACGCGGGCGTGACCAATCTTTGCCGCTGCGGCACCTATCCGCGCATCGTTGCCGCCATCGGGCAATTGGTCAAGCCAGCGTGATCCTGCGTCCCTGTTCCGAGCTGGCCATGCCTGCTTCCAGCACTTCCATCACCGCGATGGCCTGTGCGGCGGGGACGGGGTTTTCGCCCTTGCCATGCAGCGCATCGGCCAGCGCCTGCCAGAACAGGCGATAGTCGCCGCGTTCATTGGGCACCGATTGCGCCGGATCGACCCCATTGGTGAAATGGCCCTGTATCGGGTCCAGCCCCCAATCCGGTCCGCCCGGCGCCGCGCCGCCCAGAATGGCAGGCTCCTGCGGGTCGATGCCCGGTTTGATCCAGCTGCCCCCCGTGCCGTGGACGGCAAAGCGCAATCCATGGTCGGCGGCCATCTTGCTGGAGCGCAGGACCGCGCGGCGGCCCGGATAATGCAGCACGACATGGAACCAGTCGGGCGCGGGCGCGCCGGGGCGCAGCGCGGCGAGATCGGCAGTGACGGCATCCGGGCGCCCAAACAGGCACAGCGCCTGATCGACCAGATGCGGCCCCAGATCGAGCCATGACCCGCCCGCCCGCGCCTCTTTCCACACCGCCGCCGGAACCGGCCGCCAACGGTCGAAATGACTCTCGAAATGGACGATTTCGCCCAGCCGCCCCTCGGCGATCAACCGCCGCAGGGTCAGGAAATCGGCGTCCCAGCGGCGGTTCTGAAAGGCGGTCAGCATGGTCCCGCTGTCCCCGGCCGCCTGCGCCATGCGGCGGGCATCGGCGGCGCTGGTGGCAAAGGGCTTGTCCACCACGACATGCTTGCCCGCCTTGAGCGCGGCGACAGCATGGTCGGCGTGAAAGTCATCCGGGCTGGCGACAATGACCAGATCAATGTCGGGCCGCGCCAGCAGGGCCGCCACATCGGGAACCACCGCCATGCCGGGGAGGCCCGCATGGACCTTGGCCGCATCGCGCGAGACCACGGCGCGCAATTGCAGGCCGGCGGTCAATTCGACGAACGGGGCGTGAAACACCCGCCCGGCCAGACCATAGCCAATCAGGCCGACGCCAATCTCGCGCATCATCTCAATCCTTTGTCCTGTCTCGGTGCCTGTATGCCTATTCATCGTCCATGCCCAGACAATCCTTGCCCGATCCGGTCAATTGGCCCGAAGCAGAGCAGCCAATGCGCGTTCCCGGGCCGAAAGCCTGGTGTCGGCCCGGCGAAACAGCCCCGCCGGGCGGGTATAGGCCGGATTGACCGCATCAAGGGCCACCAAGGCTCCGTCCTCCAACGCATCGGCATAGGTGGAATGATCGCCAAGGCAGACAAAATCCCCCGCCAGCAGCGTGTGGCGGATCACTGTCAGCGAGGATGTGCGCAAGGTAATGGGGGGCACCGGCAGTCCATGGCGGATGAACATCTGCGACCAGCCCTCGACCAGACTGTCCTGATCGGGCACGATCCAGCACGCGCGTGACAGAGCGGCAAGATCAGGCGAGCCTTGGGCCAGCAAAGGATGGCCCGCCCGCAGCATCACACTGGCGCGCTCTTCGACCAGCGGTTCGAACTGCACCCCCGCCAGATCGAGCCAGGGTGCCCTTGTGCCCAGCACCAGACTGAGCCGCCCTTCACGCAGGGCTTGGAGCAGGCCCGCCGCGCCGCCCTCGACCACATGGAAACACGCGCCCGGATCATCGGCCGCCATGCGGGCCAGGGCGCGGGGCAAACGCTGCGTGGCAAAGGCGGCGTCGGTGCCGATCGCGATCCGTTCCGCTCCGCCGCCCCCGCGCAGCGCGGCCAGCGCGGCCATGGCTCGGTCCCGCTCGATCAGGATCACCCGCGCGCGGGGCAGCAATTCCTCGCCCATCGCGGTCAGTTGTGCGCCATGGGCCCCGCGTTCAAACAGGCGCGCGTCGAGTTCTGCCTCCAGCATTTGGATCGAACGGGTCAACGATGGCTGCGAAACCGCCAGAATCTGGGCTGCCCGGTTGAAGCTGCCCAGATCGGCCACGGTCACGAAACGTCTGATCTGGCGAATATCCATGCGCCGATCATGCCCCGGACAGGAGGCAGAAGCTATAGAATATGCGTATAACCACCCCAAAAATTCGACTGGATAGCGCATGGAATTTCCCTGAAGCCTATCGCGCATAATCGATAGGGGAAACCAAGTGACCACGCCCATCAACAGCGATCTGGAAATCGTCGGCATTGTGAACCACCGCGCGGGCGGCGTGGGCGATCCGCCCTCGGCGCTGGATTTCGATCCCGATTTCATCCGCGAGGTCGCGTTGGCGCAGGAGGCGGCGGGCTATGACCGCGTGCTGATCGCCAATGCTGCGACCATGCCTGAAAGCATGGCCATCGGCAGCTTCCTTGCGCCGCAAACCAGCCGCCTCGGCTTTATGATGGCGCATCGCCCCGGCTTTATCGCCCCCACCACGGCGGCGCGGCAACTGGCCACCATCGACCGGCTGAGCAAGGGCCGCGCGGGGGTGCATATCATTGTCGGCGCCGATGATCGCGAAGTGCAGGCCGATGGTGCCTTCAATACCAAGGAGCATCGCTATCGCGTGGCGGGCGAATATGTCGAGGTGATGCGCAAGATCTGGTCTTCACCCGAACCCTTTGATCATCAGGGCGAGTTTTACAACGTGAAGGGCGCGCACGCGCTGGTGCGGCCTGAGGCCGGGGCGATTCCGGTCTATTTCGGCGGCACGTCGGATCTGGCGCTGGATATGTGCGGGCAATGGGCCGACATTTACGCGCTGGGCGGGGATACATTTGCCGGGGCGGGCGCGCTGGCGGCGCGGGCGCATGCAGCGGCGGCGCGTCATGGGCGCACGATCAAGGTGCTGATGACCATGGTCATCATCGTGGGCGAGACGGAAAGCGCGGCTCATGCCCGCGCGGCGGCGCTTTATGAGCGCGTGATGGCCCAGATCGGGGCCGGTGCACGCGGCATCATGGCCGCCCATGAAAAGGATGGCGACAAGCCCGCCGCCGGTGCTTTCCAGCGTATGGCCGCACAGGCCAAGGAAGGCGAATGGCTCGACCGCTGCCTGTGGACCGGGCTGAACAAGGCCTATGGCGGGCGCGGCAACAACAGCGTGCTGGTGGGCACGGCGAGCCAAGTGGCCGACAGTCTGATGGAATATCGCCGCCTTGGCATCACGCGCTTTTTGCTGCGCGGGCCGGACCAAATCAACGATGCGGCGATCATCGGGGGCAGGCTGGTGCCCAAGCTGCGCCAGATGATCGCGGCGCAGGAAGCGGTGACGGCATGATCGCGCCCTATACGGCGGCCCTGTGCCGCCCGGCCACGCAAACGGTGTTTGGCGAAGATGGCGTCCATCCGGGCGCGTTGGCCGCCAATGTCGCGCTCTATGGCAATCTGATCGCGCGGGCGGCGGGCGAGCATGGCGCGCGGCTGGTGGTTTTTCCGCAATTTTCGCTGACGCATTATGCGCCCTTGGGCACCGATGTTTGGCTTGATGCGGCGATTACCTTTCCCGGCCCGCAGGCCGATGCGATAGGCGCGGCCTGTCGCAAGGCGGGCGTCTATGCGGTGGTGCAGACGGCGGAAAAACATCCCGCCTTTCCGGGCCGTTATTTCCTCTCCAGCGCGATTTTCACCCCCGAAGGCGAGCTGGGGCTGGTCTATCGCAAGACCTATGCGATGTCTTTGCGCACCAGTCCCGGCGATGTGCTGGACCGCTTTATCGACGTGTTCGGGGCTGACGCGCTGTTTCCGGTGCTGCATACGCCGATCGGCACGCTGGCCACGCTGATCGGGGCAGAGGTGCATTGGCCCGAGCCGGTGCGCGCGCTGGCGCTCAAAGGGGCCGAGGTGATCTGCAACCCGGTCGCTGCCGTGCAGTCCATCGACTACCTTAATCGCGCCGGGGCCGAGATCGTGCGTCCGGTGCGCGCCTTTGAAAATGCCGCCTATCTGGTGATGGCCAATTATGCCGATGGCGCGGTGGAAAGCGCCGCCTATGATTTTCAGGGCGCAGGCATCGGGCGCAAGGTGGATCAGACCTTTACGCTGGCGACCATCGACATTGCGGCCTTGCGCGCCTCGCGGGCGGGGCCGACCGCGGATTTTCTGGCCCAGATCCAGCCCGATCTGCATCGCGGCATGTATGATGCGCCGCTCTGGCCCGCCAATAGCTTTGCCGATGCCGCGCCATCGGGATTTGACGCCTTGATCCAGCAGGAAAGCGCGGTGCGCATGCGGCTGGAGGCAAGCTGGGGGCGTTAAACGCCCCGCAACTCGGATGATGTCCGGCGGCGCAGGGTTGGGGCGATGTCCGCGCCGATCCGCGCCGTATCGACCAGCCAATCAAAGCCGGTGATCAGGAAATTGTCGATCCCCACCCGCCAATAGGCCATCAACGCCTCGACCAGCGTGTCGGGCGAGCCGACAAGGCATGTCACCTGAAGCCGCCCCTGCGTTGCCTTGGTCAACCCGGCCCACAGATGCGGATCGGCGCCATCGGCTTCGGCTTTGGCGGCCTTTTGCGTGATGTCCTGCGCCGCCGCGCCCAGATCCCGGCCCAGCAGGCCCAGCCTCGCCTGTTTCTCCTCCACCGCGCGCAGCAGGCCCGTCGCCCGGTCCCACGCGGCCTCGTCGCTGTCGGCTACGACCAGCCGCATCGACATGGAAAAGCGCGGGGCGCGCCCATGCCCGGCTGCCTCTGCCTTAACCCGCGCCACCAATTCGCCCACCTGCGCCACGCTGCCCGGCCCCAGCGCATAGACATCGGCCAGTTCCGCGCCATAGCGCAGGCCCAGTTCCGATGTTCCCGCCCAGAAAACCGGGATCGAGCCGTTGACCGGATGCACCTCGGTAAAGGCCGCGTCGCAGCGGTAATATTCGCCCGCATGGTCAAACGGCTGGGCCGCGCCCCACATCCGGCGCAGCAGGCCGACATATTCGCGGCTGCGGTTATAGCGCTGATCCTTGGTCAGATAATCGCCGTCACAGCGCGTTTCGATATCGGAAAAGGCGGTGATGATATGGACCCCCGCCCGCCCGTTGCTCAATTGATCCAGCGTGGCCAGCGCGCGGGCGGCCATGGTCGGGGCGATGAAGCCGGGGCGATGCGCCACCATCAGCTTGAGCCGCGTGGTGGCCGCGGCGACAAAGCTGGCATTGACCAGACTGTCGGCGGAGCGCGCATTCTGGCCCACCAGCACCCGGTCAAAACCGGCCGCTTCATAGGCGCGCGCGATTTCCGGGACAAAACTTGCGTCATAGACCGGCGCTTGGGGGCTGGCCTCTGATCCGCGATAGGGCGAAATCAGGCCGACGATTTCAATTGCGCTCATGCGCTTGCTCCTTCAGGCTTTTCCTCAAGGCTGGCCGGATCGAGCCGATAGCACCACACCGTAATCACCCCGCCCAGCATGGCCAGCGCAGGCACCAGCCCTACGCACAAGGCCACCGCCCGGATTGCGCCTGCGCTTTGCGCCACAGGCCCGCCCATGGTTGATGAGACATAGCCCATCGCCGACAAAAAGGCTCCCATCGCCGCCAGCGCCGCCGCCGAGGAGAGCTTGTCGAGCAAGGTGGTCAAACCGGCAAACACGCCCTCGCGCCGCTCGCCGCTGCACAGATAGTCATAGCGCACCGCATCCGAGAGCATCGCATAGGCGCAAAGGATCGTGCCCCCGCCCGCCAGACCCGTGCCCAGCGCGCGCAAGGTGGTCAGCCATGCCGGATCACCCGGCGCGGCCAGCAGCCATGTCAGATTGACCAGCCCGTAAAGCGTCATGGCGCCCATATAGCCCGCCTTCTTGCCGATGATGGCGGTGAAGCGGACCCACGCCGGGATCGAGGCCACCATGCCCACGGTCGAAAACAGGAAATAGCCCGAGATCCAGCCATCGCCTGCCTGCAGCACATAGCGGCTGAAATAGGCCATGGCCGCGCTGCCGATGGCGGTGCCGAACAGCAGGAAGACATGGGTGATGGCCAAAATGCGGAAAGGCACGTTGGCCCATGCCAGACGCGCCTGTGCCACAAGGTTGAACGGGCGCGGATGCTCGGGCGGGGCGGTGCGCGGCGCGCGGGCCAACAGGCGGACCGCCGCCAGCGTGGCGACCAGCACCAAGGCGCCGATCACCGTTGCCATGACCAGATGCGCCCCGCGCCCTGCGCCCATCCGCGACAGAATCAGCCCCGGCACGGTGGTTCCGATCAGCGTGCCGATGGCATTGCCATACACGCGCCATGCCATAAGCCTTGTCCGCTCGTGATGATCGGGCGAACTTTCCACCACCATGGCAAAGCCGGGAATGGTCAGCAGCGTATAGCCGCTGGCATGGATCATCAGGGCCAGCGTGACAAAGACCTGAGCCAGCAGCACCGAGCCGAAATCGGGCGCGCCAAACAGCATCATCACGCCCAGCGGCATCGCCACCCCGCCCGCCAGCAAAAAGGGCAGGCGCCGCCCCCAACGCGTGCGCGCCCGGTCGGACAAAGCGCCGACAGCCGGATCGAGCAATCCGTCATAAATCTTGACCAGCGCAAAGATCAGCCCTGCAGTGCCCGCCGAAATGGCCAGACTGTCCGTCATGAAACGCAGGCCCAGCACGGTTACGACATTCTGACCCGCCGCATGGGCCACCGGCACCAGCGTCGAACCAAAGCGGATGGCCCAGACGTTTGCGGGCTTATTATTTTCGGCCGGTGCCATCTGGCCCCTCCTTTATGCAATTGCGGGGCATGTTTAGGGCTGGCGGGGCGTGACCTGGCCTAGGAAGCGATCCAGATCGCGGCCCGTTTCATCGGGCAGTTCGAGCATCGGATAATGGCCGACATCGGGGTAATGGATCATCGTCACCTTGGCGTTGGCGAATTGCTTGACCGCCTTGTCCGCCAGATAGGTGGGCAACACGATATCGCGGTCGCCCCATTGCAGCAGGATTGGAACCTTGACCTGCGCGGCCTCGGTGCCCGCGCCCTTCTTCCACAGCGATTTCTTGTTGGCCTGATAATAGGCGCGCACGCGGTCAAAGCCGCCGGGCAGATTGTTGGTGTCGTAATACCAGTCCACCGTTTCAGGCTTCAGCCGCGCCGGGACACCGTAAAGCGAGCTGAGCATCCAGCGGTAATAGAACTTGGGGTAGTAATTAGGGACGACATTTTCATGCAGCCAGATCGTGCCTGTTTCGATCGCCGAGACATGGGTCGTCGGCGGCGCTTCGAGGGGCAGGGTGGAGAGCGCCAGAGCGGTCACTTTTTCGGGGTGGGCGGCGGTGTAGAGCACCGAAAGGGTGGCCCCGCTTGACGATCCGACGATGGCGAATTTGTCGAGATGCTCTTGCTCGACAAAGGCCTCGATCAGCTTCATCACGCCCGCCAGACCCGTCGAGGGATTGGGATCCGTGCTCAGCCCGTAGGGCGGCCAGTCGAGGCGGATCACCCGGTAATGGGTCTTGAGCCGATCGGCCCACGCATCCCAAATCCGCAGGTTCGACATCGAGGAATGGAGCATAAGGACCACTGGCCCCTGTCCCTCGTCACGCACATGCAGGGTGACATCGCCAACCTTGACGAATTTGGACGGGGCATCGGCCCAGCGCGCCTTCACATCATCATAGGACGGATTGAACAGGCCGGCCCGCATCAGTGCAAGGGGCGCTACAAAAAGCACAAGCAGCAACAGCAGGGCCGATCCGGTCCATTTCACGATTTTGGTCATCGCCCGTCTTTCTCGCCAGATATTTATTTATCGACAGCAGCCTATGCGGGCCTTTACGCCCGGCGAGGGACATTCATGCAATGGTCGATAGTCGGATAGGGAGGGCGGACCTATGCGGAGATCGCGCGCCGCAAAAGCAAAGGCAACGAACCATTTGGGGAAGATCGCGGGATTCAGCAGGCTTTATTGATGCTGCCTTGCCACAGGCATTAATCCGACAGGCGAATAGAGGTGATTTCACTCCAGTCAGTTGACCCGCTTAAGGCAAGCTTCTCTGAACCAAGAGTGAACAAGCAAATTTGAGGTTGGGGGAATTAGAGCAATTGGCCGTTTCAGGCCAATGATTTGTTGCGCCATCAAATTTTCCGTCTGTGCAGCCGAACCTTTCCTCTCGCCCATAGCGTCTGGTCATTCTGGGTAAGTCGAAAAAATAACAGAATAATGACGGTAAATCGGAAGATGTAGAAATACAGATTTCCAAAAAAAACTAACCGTGTGAGGGCAGAATGAACAAAATCAATTCAAAAATTGTCTCTGGATATTCCAGTTCCATGGTGGCGCTTCTGGTCGCGCTGAGTTTCTCCGCGCCGGTTCAAGCCGCCGAGCCTGCGGCCCCCGCCGCAGTTGAAGATCCGGGCACCATCACCGTTACCGCGCGCAAGCGTGAGGAAAATCTGCTCACCGTTCCCTTGGCCATCCGCGCGATGTCGCCTCAGGAAATCAGCCAGCGCGGCATTGTTTCGGTAACCGATCTGGTCGATGCCACGCCGGGCATCAACGTTTCGTCCAACAATTCGGGGCGCAACGACCGCTCGTTCCAGCAAATTTCGATGCGTGGCTTTACCCCCTCGACAACCGACTCGACGCTGACGGCTTCTTTTATTGATGGCGTTCCGGTGTCCTCGGCCTCGGCGATGAACGCGATCACCGATCCTGCGCGCGTTGAAGTGCTCAAGGGGTCGCAAAACGCTTATTTCGGCCGTAACGCCTTTGCCGGCGCGATCAACGTGGTGAACAAGCTTCCCGCCGACCATTTTCAGGGCAGCTTCAGCGCTTCGGCTTTCAGCCGCAAGGGCTATGACATTCAGGGTTCGATCGAATCCCCGATCATCCAGGATGTCCTTGGCGTTCGCGTGACGGGCCGCGTGCTGCAAAAGGGCGGTTCGTATATCAACGGCGCCAATGCCAACGAACGGCTGGGCGATCAGCAGACCCGCACCGGCACGGTGATGATCGTGCTCAAGCCGATCACGGGCCTGACGATCAAGGCTTTTGGCCTTTACAGCGAAGATCACGACGGCCCCTCGGCGCAGGGCATGATCTCGGCTTATGAAGTCCGTTCGAACAATGGCGCGCTCAACATCCCTGCAAAGACCGGCAGCTCGGCCGGTACGCTGTTGGTGGCCAACCAGTCCAATTGCACGCTCTCGGGCCTGACCGCCGGTCGTTCGGACACCGAGGCGCGCACGTCCAACCCGTTCATCTGCGGCGCCGCGCCCGCCCTGATCATGGGCCCGGCCCAGAACACCTATGTCAGCCCCGCCATGGCCGCCGCGCTGGCCAATGGCGCCTATCGTCCCGTCAGCGCCGCCGATGGTGTTCAGGGCTATGGGATGAAGCGCAAGTACAAGCACGCCCATATCAATCTGGACTATGACATCGGCCATGGCTTTACGGTCTCGTCGATGACGGGCTTTAACGACGAAATGTTTTCGGAAATGGCCGAGCTGGACAATTATGACAGCTCGTCCTTGTACCCTGCCACGACGCCGACCGCTGCCAATGGTCTGCTGCCGTTTTACAATTTCCCCTTCGTGATTGAGCGCACCAACCGCGACTTCTCGCAGGAAGTGCGCGTGGCCTTTGACAACAAGGGTCCATTCAACGCGATGATCGGCGCCAACTACCTTTGGACCAAGGCCTATCGCGACCTGTTCAACATCGGCGCCGAGGCTTTGGGCGCAACGCGTCCGGCCAGCACCATGTCCTCGCCGCAGCAGGTCCGCACCACGGGCGTTTTCGGCAGCGCCAGCTATGACGTGACGAGCCAGTTCACCATCAACCTCGAAGGTCGTTATCAGACCGACAAGGTCTATCTGTTCGGCGGTGGCGCGGGCGCAGTCGTCAGCGCGGACTCATCGGCCACCACCGGCATCCCGGCGGGCACCTATGCGCCGATGACGGCCTATTATTCCAAGAGCTTCAACAACTTCATGCCGCGCGCCATCTTGAACTACAAGATTACGCCCGACATCATGGCCTATGCTTCGTGGTCCAAGGCGGCGAACGTTTCGGTGGCCTCGTTCAATGGTCGTCTGTTCTCGGGCACGGCTGTGGAAATCGCCGCCTTGCAGAGCATTGACGTTCAGGCCTTTACCCGCCCGGAAAAGCTGACCACGTTCGAAATCGGCGTCAAGGGCAAGCTGTTTGACCGCAAGCTGACCTTTGCGCTGGCCGCTTTCAACAGCGAATGGACGGACCAGTATAACTCGCGTTCGGTCTTTGCCCCCAGCGGCACGACGGTGACCGGTCTTGCCAACTCGGGCCGCTCGCTGATCCGCGGTCTTGAACTGGATATGACCGCCACACCCACGCGATTCTTTACCCTCAATATGTCGGGCGCGATCAATGATACGAACATCCGTTCTTTCGCTGATCCCTCGATTTCGCGCTCGACCGGTGTGTTCGGCAACGGCTTTGTCGGCAAGAGCCTGCCGCTGACCTCGCGCTATTCGTTCTCGATCAGCCCGCAGTTCAACGGTTCGATCCCGGGCCGCGACAATTCGACGTGGTTTGCCCGTGCCGACCTGAACTACAAGTCGAAGCAGTTCCTTGACGCTGCCAACTACACCTGGATCAAGGATCGTACGGTTGTGAACGCCCGTATCGGCGTCAATCTGGACAAGATTGGCCTTGAACTGTTCGCCACCAATCTGTTCAACAACCGGGACTACACCTCGATCCAGCAAAACGTGGTCCAGACGCCGACCACGCAGAACGGGGTGCCGACCGTGGGCGCTGCTGCTCTGGCCGGTGGACCGTTCAGCTATCTGATCGTCGGCCTGCCTGAACTGCGCACCGTTGGCATCAAGGCCTCGGTCAAGTTCTGATAGAACGAGAATAAGGAAAGGGGGGCTGGATCATATCCGGCCTCCCTTTTTGTTGGGATCAATTACCCATTGAACGTTGACCCGTCGGCGCCCGGCACGACAACGCCTCCGCCAGGCACCTGAGCTCTACCCATGCCGAAACGGCATCAGGGCCTTGGTCGCGTTCATTTCACTTTGTGATTTTTCGGCGCGCTGAACCGGGTGCGGTTTCAGTCTGGGAACCCATCATAGGGCTTGCGCCATCCATGCCGGCCCTGGTGCGAGCGGGGATGCGAAATGCACAGTGGCGACGCCGAAACCTGCTGGCAGGCGCCGCGCCGCCCTGTCCTTCGATTAGCCCCGTTGGCGGCCCGAAGCGACGAACCACGAGCGGAACACGCCCTTGGATTCCCCGCCAAAGCCGCCTTGCCCCGGCTGGGGCGCCCATGCGGCATCCTGAAAACCCACGGCCACATCGTCAAAACCGGCGGCACGCATCAGCGCGTCATAATCCGCCGAGGTCGCCGCCTGCCATGCCGGTTCGTTATTGTAATCGCGCTCCACCTGTGCGCGGATCTGGCTCCACAGATCGAGGCTGTCATAGCGCGAGGGCACTTCCAGATGGATTGCCACCCCGCCGGGCCGCAACAGGCGGCGGCTTTCGGCCAAAATCTGCCCGATCGCCTCGGCCGAGGTTTCGTGCATCAAGGCCGCCGAGAAAACGAGATCGAAGTCGCCATCGGGGAAGGGCGCATGTTCGGCATCGCCCTGCACGAAATGGATCGCCGCGCCCATGTGGCCGGCGCGCGCATGGGCATAGCGCAGCATCGAGGCGCCAACGTCCAGGCCATAGGTTTCGGCCTCGGGAAAGGCCTGGGCCACCGGAACCAGACTGGTGCCCACGCCGCAGCCCAGCTCGAGAATGCGTTTGGGCTGAAGATCGGGATAGAGCGCATAGAGATGCCCCAGCACCGTCTTGCCCCGGCCATCATTGAGGAAACCGCCGTTGCGGCCCAGCATATAGACCGCGCCGCCCCGGTCCATCATAGCGCCTTGGCGCACGCCGGGCGCGTCAAAGGCATAGCCGCCCGGCATGATATGGACATGGCCGTCCACCAGATAGGCGGGCGGCACAAAGTCGGGATCGAGCGTGAGCGAGCCGAGCGTGGCCTCCTGCGCCAGCGTGTCGAGCGCATCGCCCTGACGCTCGACACTGTGCCACACGTCGTCCCACATCAACTCCTGCGAGGCGCGGAACGTGCCGGCCCACGAGCGGAAGGCAGGCTGTTCATGCAGGCGCGCGAAGGTTTCGGCATCGCGGTCATTATGCGTCGCGCCCGGATCCAGCTTGCGCGCAAGTTCGCCCTGCAGCGGCTCGATTTCGCTGCCCAGCCACATCTTGAGATCGCGGACGAACAGTTGCTGGGCCATTTCGTCATGGCTCGCCTCGGGCAGCATCGGATGGGACAGGGCGGGTTGGAACGGGGAGGACATCAGCCTTGCTCCTCAATGGCGCGCCGCGAGGCATCGCGCAGCGGGCGGAAAACCTTGGCAATCAGGCGCTGGCGCAGGGTTTCGCGCTGCTGGGCGGCCTCGTCCCCGGCGCGATAGGTTTCGATGGCTGCGCGCTCCAGCACGCCCTTTTCTTCCAGCAGGCGTTCGAGCGTATCGACCCTTTCGCGCGTTACGGCCAGTTCGCTGGCCAGCGCGGCGATCATCGCCAGCGCCTGATCCTCGATCACGGAAAGGCCGGTGATTTCGCGGCGACCGGCGGTGGCGGGAGGGACTTTCACGGCTGCGCTCCATTGCGGGAAAGGACGGATTGCTAGCCGAGGAACAGGGGTTTAGCGAGTCCTCCATCGGCAAATGATCGCTGTGCGGAACAGCGGGCGCGACTATCGGGCGGGGGTGGCACGCCTCTTTGGCGTGCGCCGGTATCATCAGGGCCGCAGCGTGTCACGGTGCCGCTCACACGATCAGGCGTCAGCCCGCGCCCCCTTCGGCGCATAAACCGCGGGGCGCAAAGCCCAGCTGGTCGCGCATGGCGAAACACAGACCGGCGGCAAGGATGCAGGCCGATGCGCAGACCAGCAGCACCAGATGCATCGCGCCGGCCAGCAGGCCCCGCTCGCTGGCCTGCATGGCCAGCAGGGTGATGAGGATCGCGGGCAATGTGTTGGCAAGGTTCATATAGCCCAGCCACCGCCCCTTTTTGGGCGATGAGGTGATGATCTCGGCCACAAAGGCCGCCTCGACGGAGAAAAAGGCGGCCTGCGCCAGATGGAACAGCGCGTAGGCCACCGCCAGCATCCACCATCCCGGCGCGGCAGCAAAGCCGGTCAGGGCAAGGGCCGCCAGCAGCGCGCTGCCGATCATCAGGCTGCGCCGGTCGGCCAGCATATCGGACAGGCGGCCAAAGGCCACCGCCCCGCAGCACGCCGCCAGAGCCGCCCAGAGCGACAGCCAGCCCACCGCCGAATCGGCCGTCAACCGGCTGGGCGCCATCGGCCCGCGCATCAGAAACGCGATATAGGGATAGAGATAATTGGTCAGCAAAGCCGCGCCCAATTGCAGCAGAAAACGCGCCCACCAGGCCAGCGCGAGATTGCGCAGCAGAAACGGCGTCCGGCCGCGCCTGTCGGCGGTAGGCATGGCCGCGATCTGTGATTTCAAGGGCGCGCCAAAGGGCCACAAGACCAGCAGCGGCAGGACGCAGGCCGCCACCAGCGCCATGGTGACGCCAAAGCCCGTCGAGCCGTCCGAGGGCGCGGCCCAGGCGATGACGGCCACCGATCCATTGGCCACCGGCACGCCGCAGTTGAGAAAACCGGCGATGTTTCCCTTGCGCTCATCGGGGATATAGTCCGCGATGAGCGGCCCTATCGGCCCCAGCAGCAGGTTGACCGCGACCTGAAAGCCGATGACGCCCAGCGCCAGCACCGGCGGGCTGTAAGAAAAGGCCAGCACGCCATAGCTGGCAGACAGACAGGCCAATCCGCCCGCGATCGCGCTCCGCCGGTTGCCGCGACGGGTCATCGCGCGGTCGCTGATCCGGCCCGCGACAATATTGGCCAGACTGGCGGTGATCCCGCCCGCCAGCACCAGCAGTCCGAGCAGATGCTCGCCGCCTGCCGCAACCCCGATCGAGGCCACCCGGCGCGGCAGAAGCAGAACCAGAATCGGCATAAAGGCAATATTGGCGCCCAGATAGGCCAGAACATAAAGGGCCTCGGCCGCCGACATGGGGCTTTTGCGCAGCATTGTTTCAGCCGCGCGGCGCTTTGGTGGTGGCCCGCACGACAAATTCATAGGGGAGTTCGAAAGCGCCCAGGCCTTCCTCGCCCTTTGACAATGCAATCAACTGTGCACAGGCCTTGCCGACCATGGCGGCGGTGGGCTGGCGGATCGCGGTCAGCGGGGGCACGCTGAAGCGAACGCCGGGCGTGTCTTCAAAGCTGATGACCGAGAGGTCATCGGGCACTTTCAGGCCCCGGTCGGCCGCGACATGGAGCGCGGCAAAGGCCATCTTGTCATTGTCGGCAATGATCGCGGTGGGCGGGCTGGGCGCGGCCAGCATGGTTTCCAGCACATCAACCGCCATGTCGAAATAGAAATTGCCCGCCCCGATCGGCCCTGCCTCGGGCGGTATCCCGGCCTCGGCCAAAGCCTCGCGAAAGGCTTTGCGGCGCTTTTGCGATGGACCGTAATTGAGGGGGCCTGCGAGAAATCCGATGGAGCGATGCCCCAGATCCAGCAGGTGGCGGGTGACTTCGCGCATGGCGCCTTCGTCATCCATATAGACATCGACAAAATTGCCGCCTTCATAATGGCCCACGCGCGCGCAGGGAATGCCCTGCCGCTCCAGCCATTCCACCAGTTCCAAATTGTCGCAATGCGGCGGCGTCAGGATCACGCCGTCGGGGCGCAGGGAGCCCACCGCGCGCGCGATCTGGGGGATCGTCGTGCCCGCATCGGTGTCGATCAATTCCAGCACCATATGGTAATTGTGGCGCTCGCATTCGCTCATGCCGCCATAGAGCATCTGGTCGACCCAGTCATTGCCGCGCCCCGATGTCCAGTTTTCAAAGGTGCGCGCGCGGTCGTTGATCGAGAGGATCAGATAGGAGCGCGCGCCCCCCATCCGCCGTGCCGAAAGGTTGGGCACATAGCCCAGTTGCTCCACCATCGCCTCGACCCGCTGGCGCACGGCGGGTTTTACATTCGGGCCATTGTTGATGACCCGCGACACCGTTTGGCGCGAGACTCCGGCGGCGGCGGCAACATCTTCAATCGTGACTTTGGCAGGTTTGTGCATCGTGATCCCTTTGGGCGGTTATCCCCACAAAGGGCGGTCATCGCAAGCCAATTGAGAGCGTTCACAAAATATGTTGTGAACGCTCTCAATTTTAGCTATTCGCTCAACCGCACAATGAGTCGGCCGCCAATGCGGCGGCAAGGGAGAGCGCGATGAACCGGCAATGGGCCCGTCAGGGGCTGATCTGTGGCCTCAGTCTGGCTGCTATGGCGATGGGGATGCCCGTCGCGGCGCAGACACAGGAGCAAAACCAGCAAACGCAGCGCATTGCCGATCTGCTTGCCCATATGAGCGTCGAGCATAAGGTGGCGCAGTTGATCGAGCCCGACATCGGCTCGATCACCCCCGAGGATATGCGCCGCTATCGCTTCGGCACGATCCTGAACGGCGGCAATTCCGGCCCCGGCGGCAATGACAAGGCTCTGGCTCCGGCATGGCTGGCGCTGGCCGATGCGATGTATCGCGCGGGGACCGAACCGCTTCCGGCCGGCGAGCCGGTCATCCCGCCCTTTTGGGGCACGGATGCGGTGCATGGGCATAATAACATCATCGGCGCAACGCTGTTTCCGCATAATGTGGCGCTGGGCGCCGCGCGCGATCCGGCGCTGGTCCAGCGCATCGGCGCGGCCACGGCCGAGGAAATCGCCGTTACCGGCATCGACTGGGCCTTTGCGCCGACGCTGGCCGTGGTCAAGGACACGCGCTGGGGCCGGTCCTATGAAAGCTTTTCGGAAGATCCCGCCATCGTGGCGCGCATGGGCGTGGCCGAGGTCGAGGGGCTTCAGGGCAAGCTGGGCACCAAAGAGTTTCTCAATCAGCGCCATGTGCTGGCCAGCATCAAGCATTTCTTTGCCGATGGCGGCACGGGCGGCGTCGATCAGGGCGATACGCGCGGCGATCTGAACACCATCATCGCCACCCATGCCGCCGCCTATGTCCCGGCGATCAAGGCGGGCGCGCAGACCGTGATGGCCTCGTTCTCGAGCATCAACGGCGAAAAGATGCATGGCAACAAGGCGCTGCTGACCGATCTGCTGCGCGGCAAGATGGGTTTTGACGGGCTGTTGGTGGGCGACTGGAATGCTCATGGGCAGGTGCCCGGATGCAGCAACGGCGATTGCCCCAAATCGCTGCTGGCCGGGCTGGATGTGTTCATGGTGCCCAATGACTGGCACGCCCTGTATGACAATCTGCTGCGCGAGGTGCGTGACGGCACGATCCCCATGGCGCGGCTGGATGAGGCGGTGGGGCGTGTGCTGCGCGTTAAATTGCGCGATGGCTTGTTCGAAAAGCCCGCGCCCGCGCAGCGTGAACTGGCGGGTAAATGGGATGTGCTGGGTTCGCCCGAACACCGCGCTCTGGCGCGCGAGGCGGTGGCCAAGTCGCTGGTGCTGCTCAAGAACAATGGAGTTCTGCCGATCAAATCATCGGCGCGCATTCTCGTCGCCGGACACGCGGCGGATAATATCGCGCAAGCGGCTGGCGGCTGGACCATCACCTGGCAGGGCGGCGGCGATCTGACCAATGCCGATTTCCCCGGCGCGACCTCGATCTATGGCGGCATCGCCAAAGCGGCGGCCAAGGCCACGCTATCGGCCGACGGCAGCTATTCCGCGCGGCCCGATGTAGCCATCGTCGTGTTTGGCGAGCAACCCTATGCCGAATTTGTCGGCGACCGGCCCGATCATGCGTTGCATGACGAGGAAGGGCTGAAGCTGCTGCGCAAGTTCAAGGCCGCGCATATTCCGACCGTGGCCGTATTGCTGTCGGGGCGTCCCCTGTGGGTCAATCGTGAACTGGCGCTCGCCGATGCCTTTGTCGCGGCATGGTTGCCGGGCAGCGAGGGCGAGGGGGTTGCCGATGTGCTGATCGGCGGCAAGACGGACTTTTCCGGGCGTTTGCCGTTCCATTGGCCCGCCGCCTGCGATGACAGCGGCAAACCCTTGTTCAGCGTGAACTATGGCGGCGGCTATCGCCATCCTGCGCCGCGTCTGCCGGTGCTGGGCCAAACCTGCGCGGCGCTTAATGCGGCCGCGGGCGGCACGTTTGAAGTGTTTCACAAGCGTCTGGCCGCTGGCGTCGATGCCAGCATCCGCGAGGGCGCGGACGAAACGCTGCTGCATGGCTTCGTCGGCGCGGGCAAGCAATTGAAGGTCATGGGCTTTGACTATTCCGCGCAGGAAGATGCGCGCGAATTGATCTGGAAAGGCCCCGCCGATCTGCGGCTGAGCTGGCCCGTTGCCAATATGAAGCCCTTTGCCGGGGCGGCCTCGGGTGAGGTCGTGCTGCGCTACACGATCGATCAGGCGCCCACCGGCCCGGTCACGCTGACCGGCATCGCGCAGAGCGGCGCGGCCGAGGCGCGGGTCGATCTGGCACCCACGCTGCGCGCGGCGGCCGGGCGCGGGTGGCAGACCGCCCATATCCCTCTGGTCTGCCTTGCCGGAAATGCGCCCGGTGCCCTTGCCGGGGTCGATCTGAATGTGGGCGCGCCGCTGGGCATGAAAATCGCCACGATCGAGGTTCGCCCCGGTGGGGCAAACATCAGCTGCACTGAAGCAAAATTCTGAAGAAAAACATTTTTCCAGGAGGATGGTCATGAGGAAAATACAAAAAACTGCGGTCTCGCTTGCCGGGGTCGCCATCGTTCTTGCCTGCGGTGCCGGGACTGCACAGGCCCAGCAGGCCGCCGCTGCCGCTCCGGCCGCTGAAGAACCCGGTGCGATTGTCGTGACGGGTCTGCGCAAGTCGCTGGCCGATGCCGTGGGCATCAAGCGCAACACGCAGGGTGTGGTCGATGCGATCACCTCGGAAGACATCGGCAAGATGCCCGATACCAATCTGGCCGAATCGATCCAGCGCATTCCCGGCGTCTCGATCGACCGCGCCAATAATGAAGGCTCGCGCGTCACGGTGCGCGGCTTTGGGCCGGAGTTCAACCTTGTCACGCTCAACGGCCGTTCGATGCCGGGCAGCGGCACCGGCGGCACGCGCTCTTTTGACTTCGCCAATATTTCGGCCGATGGCGTGTCGGGCATCGATGTGTTCAAGACCGGGCGCGCCGATGTGGCATCGGGCGGCATTGGCTCGACCATCGACATCCACACCGCGCGTCCCTTCGATCACAATGGTCTGCGCGCTTCGGCCCAGGTCAAGGGCACCGATGACACTTCGCGCTCGGGCTTCCATGTGACGCCCGAATTCTCGGGTCTGGTCAGCGACACGTTTGCCGATGACCGCATCGGCGTGTTGCTCAACGGTTCCTATTCCGAACGCGACAGCCAGGTCCAGTCGGCCTATACGCGCGGCTGGCTGAACAACGTCTATCTGGGCGCGGCCACGATCACCGATAACCGCAGCAACAAGAACGGTCCCACCTGGGCGCCGCAGGATGCCAACTGGGCGGTGGAAAACCATCACCGCACGCGCATCAACGGTCAGGCTGTGCTGCAGTTCAAGCCCACCGACACGATCGTGGGCACCATCGACTACACCTATGCCCTGTATAAGGACCACGCGCTCAAGAACAGCTTTGGCGCATGGTTTGGTTATGGTGGCGCCTTGAGCAGCGCAACCATCGACCAGAACGGCACGATGACCAATCTGGTCGATGCGGGTTCCGATCTGTCTTATACCGGCACCGACGACCAGCAGCGCAACCAGCTCGGCTCGCTGGGCGGCAACGTGAAGTGGCAGGCGTTCGACAATCTGACCATCACGGCCGACGCCCATCATTCGGTCAACAATTCGACCGACGAAAGCCAGTTCTACATTGTGGGTCAGGACCAGAATTATTCGATCAACAAGATCTTTGATTCGACCAAGACGGCCATCCCCACGACGACCTGGACCTTCCAGTCGCCCTATAACGTCAACAATCTCAACACCTCGCTGATCACGCCGCTGTTTGGCCAGCACAATCTCAACCGCCAGCGTACCGCCATTGACGAGGCGCGGCTGGAAACCGAATGGCGCAACAATGGCGACAGCGGGTTGCGCGCCATCAAGGTTGGCGTGAACTACAAGCAGACCAAGACGGGCTTTACCGTTTACAACAGCGGCAATATCTCGAACGGCTATTATGATCCGCGTCTTGACGGGGCCTTGCCGTCCTCGCTTTTCACCAAGGTCAATTCCTCCTCGCTGCTGAACGGTTTGTCGGGTGGTGGCAAAGACATTCTGGTGCCCTATTTCTACAGCTTCAATCCGTTTGCGGTGTCGCAGGCGCTGGCCGGTCTGCCCAATTACAACGGTACTGGCCCAGCGCCCGCCTATCCTTCGGGCTATGGCTATGGCACCGTTCCGGCCACGGACAATCTGATCAAGGAACGCACCTTCTCGGCCTATGCCCAGATGCAGTTTGATGCCGATTTCAACGGCATGCGTTTCCGGGCTCAGGCGGGCGTGCGCTATGAACACACCAGCGTCAGTTCGGCCAGCCTTCAGCAGACTCCGGTGTCGGTAACCTGGAACAACCCCACCGAGTTCCAGACCCAGTTCCTGCCCGGTGCGCAGGTCTATACCGCAGGCAGCAGCTACAATGACTTCCTGCCCGCGATCGACATGAGCCTGCAGATCACCAAGCGCCTTGTTGCGCGTGCCTCCTACAGCACGACGATCACGCGTTCGGATCTGACATCGCTTGTCTCGACGCAGGTGGTCAATGCCAACCCGCATGTCGGCAACCGCACGATCTCGTCGGGCAATCCGGGCCTGCTGCCCTACACTTCGCAGAACTTCGACCTGTCGTTCGAATATTATATCAAGAACAACAGCTACTTCTCGGCGAACTATTTCGTCAAGCAGGTGTCGAACTTCATCACCCAGACCACCAGCAATGTCACCATTCCGGGGCTGACCGATTCCTCGGCGGGCGCGCTGGCGCAAAAGGCGACGGCTGAAGTGCTGGCCGCAGGACAACAGGCCAGCCCGCAGAACATCTTTGCCCAGATGGTGGCCGATACCGGCCAGCAGGCCTTTGTCGGCCAGCCCAACGACCCGTTGATCACATGGCAATTGACCAAGCCCAGCAATGGGCCGACCGTCAACATCCATGGCTTTGAATTTGCGGGACAATATGTGTTTGGTGATACCGGCTTCGGGCTTCAGGCCAACGTGTCGCTGCCCGCGGGCGGCGCGCATTATGACAACACCAATATCCTTGAACAGTTCGCCTTGCCCGGTTTGAGCAAGTCGTACAACATCGTGGGCTTCTACGAAAAGAACGGGTTCCAGACCCGCGTTGCATGGAACCATCGCGATGCGTTCCTGGCCGCGCTGTCCCAGCCGCTCTATGCCAACCAGCCGACCTATACTGCGGCCTATGGCCAGCTTGATGCCAGCGCGAGCTATGACATCAACCGCCACGCCACGGTGTTCATCGATGCCGTCAACATCCTTGGCGCATCGCAGAACCAGTATGGCCGCTTCACCAACCAGTTCCTTTATGCCGCCAAGGGCTATGGGCGCTATCAGGTGGGTGTGCGCGTCAAGCTGTGAGGCCTGAACGTTGAACCATACCGGGGCCGCCTCAATCGCTGATTGGGGCGGCTTCGGCCCTTTACGCCAAGGTCTGCAAAAGCATTTCGCGCAAGTGCGCCGCGCTGCTGCGAGTGAGCGGGCCAAAGGCCCCGCGCGCCGTATCGGGCAAATGGTCAAAGGCGGGGCCGTTGGTCTCAAACACAAGGTTGTCGAACACCACTTTCCACGCCGCGCGCTGATCTTTGGGCAAATCGCGCAGGGTGAGCAGGCCGGAGAGCAAGGCGGTCATCGGCGAACCGAAATAGGCCGGCACATCGCGCCACCATGTGTTGACCATGACATTGACACTATCGAGCGATTCCACACCATGCCACCACAAGGTCGGAATATAGATCGCATCGCCCGGCTCGAGAATGGCGGTCAGCCCATGCGCCTGCGCCTCGCGATAGCGGGGAAAGCGCTCGAAATCGGGCGCGCGTATGTCGACAAGGCTGATCGGTTGGCCCGCGGGCGTCAGGTCGAGCGGCCCCATATAGAGGTTGGGCAACTGATCGATCGGAAACAGGGTGAATTGGCGCCGCCCCGCCACCACGCAGGCGATATTTTCGACATTGTCATAATGGGGCGCGGTCATCGTCCGGTTGCCGATCCAGATGGATTGCAGAAACTGGCTGGCCGGGATGAAGGGCGTGATGTCGTGGCTCCGGGCAAAACCGGGGAAATAGCCTGCCAGCGTCAGCGATCCGGCAAACAGGGCCGATGGCGAGGACAGGGCCGCCTCGGCGCGCAGCCGGGCGGCAAATTCGGTGATCGGGGTCAGTTCCTTGCGATAGTTGAAGCTGGTATAGCCGGGTTCATAGAAAAATCGTCCACGATGGACCGGATCGCAGACAAAGTGAGGGATGGGAAGGCCGGAGCTGATAGCGCAAAGATGATCAAGCAGGCCGTCAGGACCGAGCTGAACAGAAGGCCATGACGATATCACGCCCTTCAGGACGGCGGGTTGAGCCATCGGCTTAATTTCTTCGACGAAGATCTTCGGCGTTACATCAAAATATTGCGACATATTTTTCATATGATAATCTTTTCAAATTATTCTCATCAATGATATTATATTTTTGGGATGGGTCAATAAATTATGGCAAATTTCGTTCCGCTGGACTTTGCAGAACATCGCTTGCTGCGCCTGGCCTCCGGCTATGGCGCGTCTCTGGGCGATGGGTTGGGGATGGTGGGCGTGGTGCCCACGGAAATTCCCGCGCTGGTCAATTCCTATCCGTTGTTTTTCCGCGTTTCCCCGCTGACGGGCGGGTTTGAACTGGGGGCGATGCTGGGTTTTGCGGCGGAGGAAAATCTGTTTCTGGCCGATGAGGGCTGGGATGCGGCCTATGTCCCGCTGGTGCGCCGCTGCGAACCCTTTGCCGTACAGCAAAGCCCTGCCAATCCCGACCGCAACAGTCTGATGATCGACCTCGACAGCCCGCGCTTTGCGCAGGGCGGCGGGGACGTCCTCTTTTTCTCCGATGGCCGCCCTTCCGAAAGGCTTCAAGCGATCATCGATGCGCTCGAAGCCCTGGTCAAAGGCGCGCAGCAGGGGGGTGAATATGCCGCCGCGCTCGATGCGCTGGGCCTGATCGAGCCGGTTGATGTGCGGATCGATCTGGGCGGCGGGGAGAGCCATAATCCAACGGGCCTCTTTGCCATTGCCGAGGCGCGTCTGGCCGAACTGCCCGCCGATGCTCTGGCCGATCTGCATCGGCGGGGCTATCTGGGCTGGGTCTATCAACAGGCGGCCTCGGTCGGCCAGATCGCCAATCTCATCGCGCGCAAGAACCGGGCAAGGGCGCCCCATGCCTTCTGAATCCCGCTCGATCATCATCGTGGGCGGCGGCACGGCGGGATGGCTGACTGCGGGCCTTCTGGCTGCGCGCCTTGGCCTGCCTGCGCGTGGGGATTTGCGCATCACGGTGGTGGAATCGCCCGGCGTGCCCATTCTGGGCGTGGGCGAGGGCACATGGCCGACGATCCGCCAGAGCCTTCAGGTCATGGGCATCGGCGAGGGCGACTTTCTGGCGGCCTGCGATGCCACCTTCAAGCAAGGCTCGCAATTCGTCGGGTGGCGGCAACAGGGCGCGGCGGGCGAACACAGCTATATCCACCCCTTCACCCCGCCCTATCGTTTTGGCGAGGTTGATCTGGCCTCGGCATGGCTTGCCGCGCCGTCGATGGGGTTCGACGAGGCGGTGTGTTTCCAGACCGCCCTGTGCCGCGCCGGCCTTGCCCCCAAGACGCGCAGCAGCCCGGAGTTTGAGGGCATCGGCAATTACGCCTATCATTTCGACGCGGGCAAGGTGGCCGGTTTCCTCAAGGACCACTGCATGGCGCGGCTGGGCGTGCGCTATCTGGCCGACGATGTGGAGGAGTGCCGGATGGATGACGAGGGAGCCATTCTGGCCCTGCGTACCGCCCGCCATGGCGAAATCGAGGGCGATTTCTTCGTGGATTGCAGCGGCCAGCATGGCGTGCTGATCGACCGGGTTTACAAGGTGCCGTTGGTCAATTGCCGCGATGTGCTGTTCGTTGACACCGCTCTGGCCGTTCAGGTGCCCTATCCCGAACCCGACAGCCCGATTGCCTCGGTCACGCTGGCCACGGCGCAGGAGGCGGGCTGGATCTGGGATATCGGCCTTACCACAAGGCGGGGCGTGGGCTATGTCTATTCCAGCCGTTACATTTCTGATGACGAAGCGCGCGACCGGCTCGACCGCTATGTCCGCGCGATTTCGGGGCGGCCCTTGCCCGCCGAACCCCGCCGCATCCCGATCAATTCGGGCTATCGCGAGCGGTTCTGGGTCGCCAATTGCGCGGCCATCGGCGTGTCATCGGGCTTTGTCGAGCCGCTTGAAGCCTCCAGCATTGCGATGATCGAGGTGTCGGCCAACCATCTGGCTGAGCATCTGACTTTTGACCGCGAGGTCATGGCGATCGAGGCAGGGCGGTTCAATCGCAAGCTGGATCAGGTTTGGCGCGATGCCATCGACTTTCTCAAGCTGCATTACGTGCTGAGCGACCGCAGCGAGCCGTTCTGGGTGGACAATCGCGACCCGCGTTCGATCCCGTTCTCCCTGCGCGACAATTTGCGCGTCTGGCAAGGCCGCCCGCCGATCAGCGGGGATTTCCCGATGACCTGTCAGTTGTTTGGTCCGGCCAGCTATCAATATATCCTCTATGGCATGGGCGATCCCGCCTCGTCGGGCGCCGCGCCCAAGGGGCCGCCGGCGGGAGAAAACCTGCATCGCGATCTGGAAGAGGTGCGGGCCTTGGCCGCCCGGTTCGGGCGCGTGCTGGGCCCCAATCGGGATTGGCTGGCACAGAGGCAATCCTAGTGAACAGGCACTGGCCCGGTCTTATGGCGCCACGCCGCCGCCGGGCCGGGCCGACTTCAGATAGATCAGCGACATCCAGGAGAGTTCCCCGACAAAACTCTCCCAGTCATCACATTCCGGACTGTCATCCCTATCGAGGATGACGCGGCGGGACACTGTCGCAAAGATCATCCTGAACACGGTGGCCGCCTTGGCGGCGGCATCGCCCTCGATCTCATGGGCAAAGTGCAGCAAGGCGGCGGTGGCGACATGCGCGGAATCCGACGCGCGCCGGTTGCCCAGACTCGACATTCTGGCGTCCGTGCCCGACCGGCGCATCGCCAAACCGATCATCACGGCATTGTCGCGCAGGATTTCGGCAAAGCCCGCAACATAGGCCGGCACGTAGGCGTCGAGCGATGGGCAGGTCGCCATCAGCCTGTCGACCATCCCGCGCTCCGTCCTGTCGAGCTTTTCCAATTCGGCCAGCAGCACCGCCCGGACCAGACCATCCTTGCTTTCAAACCTGTGATAGATCGAGCCGGTCGACACTTTTCCCCGCGCGCTGACCTCCTGCAGCGTGAAATCCTCACTTTTTCGGGCGAGCATGACGGCGCGCGCCGCCTTGACCATGCGGGTCAGGGATTGCGCGCTGCGTCGTTGGCTGGGTTCAGGTCTGCCGTTCGGCGTCCAGGCGGACTGGTTCGCGGCGGCATCATCGGGCAGGGTTTGGTCCATGCCATTTCCTAAGAAGCTTCATGCCGCGATGGCAAGCCGGTCCGTTGCGCGGGGGGCCGGATGGCGACATCGGCCCCCGGCGTCGGCCGCTTGACAGAATTAGAATCTAATTCTAATTAATCGACAGTGTCCCGGACAGCCGGGCTCAAGCCCTTACGGGGCGAAGTTTCGGCCTCGGCATGATCAGAAGAGGGGAGAGATTCATGAGCATTGCCTTTGCTCCGACAGCACCCATGGCAATGGGCGCGCCGCGCCCCGGTTGTTCCCGATAAACCCGCCGCGGCCCAGGGGAGGACATCCCATCGGCCGCGCATCCCCGAAAGTCTCCGCCATGTCCAATATCAAATGGCAATATGCCGATCACTGGCGCACGCCATCGCCGCAAGGGCCGATCAACCAATTCGCCTCGATGCGCGAGATGGACCGCTTCATCAAACAGATCGCGTCGGTCGGGCTGACGGGCATCGGGATGTTCGCGTGGAATCTGGGGGCGATCTCGGCCATGTTCGGCTCCTTGCGCAGCTATCGCGAATTTCTGGCTGATCGCGGGATTGAAAAGATCGTCGATCTCTTCTGGTGCGCCCCCCAGGCCAGCCCCGGCATGGAATTGCACAATCCCGAACATGCCGGGCGCGTGGTCGGCATGCTCGAACATTTCGTCCGTCTGGCCGATGGGCTGGAGGTCGAGAACCTCGTCGTCATGCCCGCCCATTGCTATACCGACACCCAGCCCGTTACCGCCGAGCGCATCAAGGTTCTGGCCGATGTGTGGAACAGGGCGGGCCGCATGGCCGCCGGCCACGGGCTCAAGCTGGGCTGTCATCACGAATTCTGGTGCGGCATCCGCAGCCAGGAGGAGATCGACCTGTTCTATGCCCATACGGACAGCGATTTCGTCCATCTCTATATCGACACCGCGCAGCATGTGATTGCCGGTGTCGATCCGGTCGCGCTTTATGAGAAATACGCCTCGCGGGTGAACGGCTTCCATTTCAAGGATACGCGCCACGTCGATCTGGTGGAGGACTATCGCTCGCTGCCCGATCCCGAACTGGTGGCGCGCACCACCCCGCGCTGGTTTTACGAAATGGGCACGCCGGGCGGCATGGTGGATTTCCCCGCGCTGATGCGGGCCCTGAAAAGGCATGCCTATCAGGGCTGGATCGGCGTCGAGCATGACAAGGCCGACATTGGCGGCGGCAGCTATCCGGAATCGACCGCTCTGGCGATGTGGTACGCCCGCAACGTCTTGTCTCCCATCTATTCCTGACCGAGCACCGCCATGACTCTACGCTACAGCTATGGGCTGAACCAATGGAATGCGGGCCATGATCGTTTTGTCCTGCGCGATGACCATGTGCGGGCCTTCAAGACGCTGAACGCCTGCGGGTTTGATTCGGTCGAAATACCCTGCGGATCGGGACGCTGGGAACCGCTGGGCCGCAAGGACTGGATCGAGAAATTCTACGGCTCCATTCGCGGGTTGAAGGATGTGATGGCCGATTGCGGCATTACCGCTGTTTCCAGTTTCATCTTCAACCCCGCCGAACCGATTTTCGAGGAGGGCGCCTTCGGGCTTTCCCCGCTCGAACCGGCGCATCACGGGCGGATTCTTCAGACCTTGCGACAATATGCCGCGATCCTGCCCGAACTTGGCGGAGACAGGCTGGTGGTGCGTGCCCTGCCCGACTGGAGCGCGAACCATGTCTGCGATACGGCCACGATGCAGCTTGCGGCGGATTGCTGGAATGCGGTGGGCGCCATGGCCATGCGCGAAGGGGTGCGGCTGGCGCTCAATTTCGATTGCGTCACCATGGCGCGGGATGAAGATGACATGGCCGCCCTGCTGGACCTGTGCGACCCGGCGGCCGTAGGCCTGTCGGTGGACACGGCCGATGCCGCGATCATGGGGCTTGATCCGGTCGCGCTGTATCGGCGCTTTGCCGCCCGCGTCATCCATGTCCAGCTCAAGAACGCGCTGCACCGCGATGATCTGGGCGAATACAGGCTGCCTTTTCCCGCAAAGTTCATGCTGGGCGGAGGCGGCGCCCGCCATATCGCGCGCTGGTATTGCGAGCTTGGCGATGAGGACGGGCTTGTTGACATTGCCGAGTTTCGCGCCGCGCTGGCGGCGGGGGGCTATGACGGCTGGGCTGTGGTGGAAAGCGATCAAAGCCCGGAACCCGCGACCAGCGCGATGCTCAACGGCTGGTATCTGAAAATGAGGGCCGCCGCCTAGGCTCTGCCCGACGGCGGCGGGATGCTGCGGCGCGGCGTAGAGCCATGCAAACCGCAGCATCCCATTCCCGCCTCTTGCTAACGATGGCCTGGAGCGTTTTCGAACCAGACGGAACCATCCGGTGGCTTGGAAAACGCGGCAAAACAAGGATCCGGAGCGAGCGACCCGATGCCGTCGGAACGGATTTCGCTCTAGGCCCCGACGGGGATGGGGTTGTCGACCAGGCTCTGGTTGAAGGCATGGACCAGCCCATGTTCGCCCGCGCCCACATTGTCCCGAAGGGGGCGCACCGCCTCGACCAGCACTTCGGGATCATCGCCCGCCAGCGCGGCCAGCGTCTGTTCGACAAAGGCATCGAGCGGCATGGCGCGCGGGTCGCCGCTCTTGTAGATCAGATCGGTGTCCACCCAGGGCGGCGGGATTTCCTGCACCCGCACACTGGTGTCGCGCAGGGCAAAGCGTTGGGAAAGCGCATAGGAGTGCAGCGCCGCCTTGGTGGCCGAATAGGCCGCATTGCCCGCCAGCGGCACATAGGCCAGCACGCTGGTGGTATAAAGGATGGTCGCCTCCGGCTGCGCCTTGAGATGGTCGACCAGCGCCGCGCTCATACGGATCGGTCCGAGGAAATTGGTGGCGCTCAGTCGGTCGAGCATAGCATCATCGACTGCGCCTGCCGGATCGTCAAAGGGCATGAAACCGGCATTGTTGAACAGCACGTTGAGCTTGGGAAAGCGGGCCACCGCCTCCTGCGCGGCGGCTGCGATGCTGGCCGGATCGGAAACGTCGAGGTCGATCGCGGCCATGCCCGGATTGACGGCGGTCACCTCGTCCAGCAAGGCGCGGCGGCGGCCCGAAATGATCACCTGATTGCCTAGCCCGTGCAGCGCCTCGGCCAGAGCGCGGCCGATGCCGCTGGTGCCGCCGGTGATGAAGATCGTGTTGTCGGTCAGTTTCATGGGAAAGCTCCTTTCAATTCAGTTCAGGCGGTGACGCGGGCGACGCGGGGGAAGTCCAGCGTGGTGTCGACGATGTTGTTGATCGAGTTGGTCAGGATGTTGACCGCGACATGGGCCACGGTTTCGAGAATTTCGGCATCGGACAGCCCGGCCGCACGGGCCTGCTCAAGGACAGCCGGACCCGCCCGGCCATGATCGGCATTGACCGCCAGCGCCAGCGTCAGGATCGCCTCGACATGGGCGTCGCTGGCCCTGCCCGATTGGGCGGCGGCGGCATCCTGGGCGCTGACGCCTCTGGCCCGCGCCCCGCCGGTATGGGCGGCAAGGCAGTAATCGCAGCCATTGGCCGCCGCGACGGCCACCGCGATCTGTTCCTGCACCGAGGGAGGCAGGGCGCCGCCGCCCAGCGCCGCCTTGGCGCCCCAATAGACATCAAGCACGGCGGGCGCCTGCGCCATCACGCGAAACAGATTGGGCACCTTGCCCAGACCGGCGCGGGCCTTGCCGAAAATGTCGGCAACCTTGGGCGTGACGCTTTCGTCGGAGAGATGGGGGATAAGAGACATGGAAATCATCCTTTCATCAGAGGGGATCAGTTTTGCGCCAGACCGAAGCGCGGGGCCGGGCGGCTTGCGGAAAGCTGGGGACCGAGCGCGGCGCGGGCGGCCTCGAACGCCTCCCAGAGCGCGATGTCCTGAAGCGCGGGGATGGTGTGGAGTTCGCCCCGGTCG
Source organism: Novosphingobium humi (assembly GCF_028607105.1). Classification (GTDB taxonomy): domain Bacteria; phylum Pseudomonadota; class Alphaproteobacteria; order Sphingomonadales; family Sphingomonadaceae; genus Novosphingobium; species Novosphingobium humi. The sequence continues at coordinate 189,900 of NZ_CP117418.1, forward strand.
AGACCGGCCAGCGCGGCATCGACCATGTCATCGGCGCGCATCACGATCTCGCCGGGCAGGTTTTCCACCGGCAGACCGCCGATTTCCCAGAAATCGGTCGCCGTCGCGCCGGGCAAAACCGCCTGAACGCGCACGCCCTTGTCGGCCAGTTCATGGTGGAGCGAGGTGGTGAAAGCCTGCACAAAGGCCTTCGACCCGCCATAGACGCCGTTGAGCAATTCGGGCGCCACCGCCACGATGGAGGCGATGTTGATGATCGTGCCGCGCCCGCGCGCCGCAAAGCCCGGCGCGGCGGCATAGGTCAGCCGGGTCAGCGCCAGCACGTTGAGGCGGATCATCGCCTCCATGCGCTCCACATCGCTGTCGAGCAGCGAGGCATGGGTGCCGATGCCCGCATTGTTGACCAGCGCGGTGATGCTGGCGTCGCGGCGCAGGATCTCTTCCACGCGGGCCAGATCGGCGGCCTCGCCCAGATCGGCGGCGACCACCTCGACCGCGCGGCCCGTGGCATCGGAAATCTGCGCGGCCAGCGTTTGCAGCTTGTCGCGGTTGCGGGCCACGAGGATGAGGTCATGGCCGCGCCGGGCGAGGCGGTCGGCATAGATGGCGCCGATGCCGGTGGAGGCGCCGGTGATCAGAGCGGTGCCCTGGGCGATGGGGTTGGTCTGGGACATTGGGGGATCTCCTTGGTGGGGTTTGTTTCTGACCCGCCCTGTATGGACCCGATGGACATTGACCGAAATGACGTATAAACTACGTTTTCAGGACATAGTGCAAAGGCTCATCCCATGCCCCACATCGCCATGGTGCTTTCCCCCGGATTCCAATTTCTCGCGCTGGGCACGCAAGCGGCCTTTGAACTGGCCAACCTTGTGGCGGATCAGGATTTCTATTCGCTGGGCATCTATTCCGTGCAGGGCGGAATGATGACATCCTCGACCGGCCTGCCGCTGCCCACGGTGCCGCTGATGCAGGCCGGGCCGATCGATACGCTGCTGGTGATGGCGGGCACCACGCCGCCACCGCAGCAGGATGCCGCAACGCTTGATACGCTGCGCGAGGCGGCACAGGCCGCGCGGCGAGTGGCGGGCCTTTGTACAGGGGCCTTCCTGCTGGCCCAGATGGGGCTGCTCGACGGGCGGCGCGCCACCACGCATTGGTCCTATGCCCGTATGATGCGCGAGGCCTATCCCGGCGTCCGGGTGGAGGAGGACCGCATCTTTATCAATGAAGGGCCGGTGTGGACTTCGGCGGGGCTGACGGCGGGGCTGGATGTGGCCGTGGCGCTGGTGGAAAAGGATCTGGGCGCGGATGTGGCAGGCGCCGTGGCGCGGCGGCTGGTGATGCATCACCGGCGCGCAGGCGGCCAGTCGCAGCATTCCGAACTGCTCAGTCTGGCGGCCAGCAGCGACCGCATCCAGAAAGCGCTGATCCATGCGCGCACGCATCTGACCAATCCTCTGGGCGTGGAGGAGCTGGCCGAGGTGGCCGCCCTCTCGCCGCGCCAGTTCAGCCGAGCCTTTCGCGCCGAAACCGGGCAATCCCCGGCCAAGGCGGTCGAGCAATTGCGGCTGGAGGCGGCCAGAATCCTGCTGGAGGATACGCGCCACAGTCTGGAGGCCGTGGCGCAGCAGACCGGCTTTGTCGATCTGCGCCGGATGCGCGAGGCCTTCATGCGCCAATATGGCCAGCCCCCGCAGGCCCTGCGGCGTCTGGCCAGAACGGGTTAGGGCGCGGGTTCAGAGCGCCCGCAACCGTTCCATCGCCACAGGTTCTGCCAACAGGTCGCCCAATCGGGCGGCCGCCCCGCTCGATTCGAGCAGCGCGGCATGGGTATCGAGCGTGGCCTGATCGGCCCATGCCTCGACCATGATGATCACGCCGGGCGCATCAAGGCTCTCATGCGCGCCATAGGCCAGACAGCCCGGTTCGGTCAGCACCTTGGGGATCAGCGCCAGCATGGTTTGCGCCAAGGCCTCCTCCTTGCCCGGTTGGGGCACAAGGCGGGCGATCAGGTGAACGGTTGTATCAGTCATGGAATTCACTCCATCCCATCGGAAAGATTTGCCGGATAATGCGCTTGGCGCGATCAGCGTACCAGCAGGCGCGCAATGGCCTGACGTGCGGCCGCCAGCGTGGCAAGGGCCTTGGGGCCGTCTCCATAGGCGCGCGCCAGCGCCATGGCCCCCACCATTTCGGCCACAAGGGATGTGGCCAACAGGCCTGCCTCCCCGGAATCGCGCCCTCGGCGGATCAGCGCCCCGGCCAGAGCCTGCTCCATCGCCGCGATACCCGCCTGAAAGCGCGCCCGCGCCGCCTCGGGCATGCGCGGAGCCTCGCCCGCCAGCCAAGGCAGCGGGCAGCCGCGATCATGGCGCCGCATCGTCTGTTCCGAAAGGTAAAAGTCGATCAGCCCGTCCAGATCGTCGCTCTCGCCCAGAAAGCGCTGAATCATGCCTGCGCTGTCCTGAAACATGCGGTCGATGGCATGGGTCACCAGATCGTCGCGGTTTTCGAAATGGGCGTAAAAGCCGCCATGGGTCAGCCCCGCCCGTTTCATCAGATTGGCCACGCTCAGCCCCTCGGTGCCGCCGGCCCGCAGCGCGGCGGCGGCCTCGTCGAGGATGCGTTCGCGCACACGGGCCTTATGGGCGCTTTTGTCAGCCATCCTGCATCACCTTCCGACCAGTTTCAAATCCACCGCCCATTGCCCGTACAGCCGCCACGCTGGAGCGCGCAAGAGCTTCGCGCGATTGGGTCAACCGGTCGCTGGCCTCCAGCAGGTTGCGGTCGGCGTCCAGCACGTCGATCAGCGAGACCGCGCCTTGGGTATAGGCATCGCGCGCCTGATCGCGGGCGCGGGTCAACAGGGCCACCTGCTGCGCCAGCGCGGCCTCCTCGCGGGCGCCCTCGTCCAGCGCGGCAATGGCATCCCCGACCTCTGCGCCGGCCACCAGCGCGGCCTCGCGCCATTGGGCCAGAGCCTCGCGCCGGGCCCCGCGCGCCGCGGCCAGTTCCGCATCGATCCGCCCAAAATCAAACAGCCGCCAGCGCAGCGCCGCGCCGCCGCTGGCCGTGACCGCATCGCCCGATGCCAGCGACAGGCCGCCCACCGTGACCACGCCGGCCAAAGCGCCCAGCGACAGATGCGGGTAATATTCCGCCTTGGCCACGCCGATGCGGGCTTGTGCCCCGGCGGCCCGCGCCTCGGCGGCGACCAGATCGGGGCGGCGGCGCATCAGCGCGGCGGGATCGGCATCCAGCGCCGGAGTAAAGCCCAGCGGCAGCGACGCGGGCGCGCGCAGCCGGTTCGGCCATGCCCGGTCGCCGATCAGCACGCCCAGCCGGTCAAGATCGACCGCGATGGCCTGACGCAGCGGGGGCAGGGCGGCTTGGGCTGCGGCATGGGCGGCCTCGGCCCGGTTGGCGTCGAATTGGCTGGCCAGCCCCTGATCGGCGCGTTGGCGCACCAGCGCGGCCAGCGATCCGCGCAAGGCGGCCTGATCCTGCGCCAGCGCCAAGCGCTGTTGCAGCCCGCGCAGGTGCAGATAGGCGTCCGCCACCTGCGCCGTCACGGCCAGACGCGCCGCCTGTTCCTCGGCCAGCGTGGCCATGGCGCCGCTCGCCGCCGCGCGCCGGGCGGCCGAAAGCCCGCCAAACAGGTCGATCTCCCACTGGGCCCCGACGCCCGCCTGATAAAGTTCATAGTCGCGCGGCAGGCCGATCTTTTGCGATGCCGCGCCGATGGGCGAATGCAGCGACTGCCGGTCGGTCTCGGCCCCTGCCGAAAGGCTGGCCGAAGGCAACAGCGCCGCGCCCGCCCGGCGCGACATAGCGCGCGCCTGCTCCACCCGCGCGGCGGCGGCCTCCAGCGAGAGATTGCCCGCCAGCGCCTGCGCCTCGGCGGCATCAAGCAGCGGATCGTTGAAGGCCTGCCACCATGGCTGCACGGCCTGCACCTGTGGTGACGGGGCGGTCTGCGCGGGCGCTGCCGGCACCAGCGCCAGAGCGGCAAGCGGAAAAGGGAAAATACGCATCACAAGGCTCCTTCAATGAGCGGCGGCATCGGGGGGAGGCGGGGCGGCGGCGGGGCGGCAAAACGGCACCAGCACCAGCGCGGCGACAAACATGAAGGCCATGATGCGGAACACATCGTCAAAGCCCAGCGCCAGAGCCTCACGCGAGATCACGCGGGCCAAAGCGCCCTGCGCCATCCATTGCGCCTGGGCGGCATCGGGCGTGATCGCGGCCATATGCGCGGCAAGGGTGGCGGTTGCCTCCTGCACCGGGGCGCCGTAGTGGCCCATCGCTTCGGACAGGCGCGCGGCGGCGATGCGGCTGTCGTCCTGAAGCCAGCTGTTGACCACGGCGATGCCGATCGCGCCCCCCAGATTGCGCATCAGGTTGAACAGACCCGAAGCCGCGCCCAGTTCCTGCGGCGGCACCGCGCCCAGCGCCATCGTCACCGAGGGCACGATGCACAGCATCAGCGCAAAGCCGCGCAGCATCTGGGGCGCCAGCAATTCCCAAAAGCCCCACTGGCCGGTCATTTCCGAGGTCAGCCACAGGCTGGCCGCGAAGAGCAGGAGGCCCACGGTGATCATGGCCCGCATGTCCACCCGCTGTGACAGTGCGGCGGCCACCACCGTCGAGGCCAGTTGCGCCACGCCCACCACAAAGATCGTCTGGCCGATCTGAAGCGCGCTGTAGCCGCGCACCAGCGCCAGATAGAGCGGGATCAGCGAGATCGAGGCATACATGCCAAAGCCGATCACCAGATTGAACACCGAGGCAAAGGCAAAGGTGGGCCGCCGGAACGAGCGCAGGGAAACGACCGGCGAGGCCGAGAAAAACGAGCGTTCGAGAAACAGCGCAAAGCCAACCGCCGAGGCCCATGCCGCCAGCGCAATCGTCTCATCGCCCAGCCAGTCATGCCGGGGGCCTTCCTCCAGCACATATTCCAGCCCGGCCAGAAACACCGCCATCGCCGCCAGATGCGCCCAGTCGATGCGCTTGAGCAAAGAAGGGTCGGCGCCGTCAATGCGCAGCAGCAGGCCGCAGGCGGCGGCGATGAACAGGCCGGGCATCACGTTGACAAAGAACAGCCAGCGCCAGTTCAGCACATCGGTGATATAGCCCCCCGCCGATGGCCCCAGCGCCGGGGCCAGCACGCTGACCGTGCCCAGAATGGCCGGGATCAGCGCGCGCTGTTTGCCCGAAAACAGGGTGAAGCCGACTGCAAACACCAGCGGCACCATCGCCCCCCCGGTAAAACCCTGAAGCGCGCGAAAACCCACCATCGAGCCGATTGACCACGACAGGCCGCACAGCAGGCTGGAAAGCGTGAACATCAGGCATGAGGCGACAAACAGCCAGCGCGTCGAAAGCGCCCGCGCCAGAAAGCCCGAAAGCGGGATCATCACCAGTTCGGCCATCAGATAGGCAGTCTGGACCCAGCTTACCTCATCGGCCCCGGCGGCAAGCCCGGCGGCCACCTCGCGCTGGGACGCCGAGACGATCTGGATATCGAAGAGCGCGAGGAACTGACCAAAGGCCATCAGGCCGAAAATCAGGAATTTGCGCGCCGTGGGCATCGCGGTGGGGTCGGCGGACCAGTCCTGTGACAGGCGCGAGAGAGCGGGGGGAAGCATGCCACGATTTTGCCTCTTGTTGAAATGATGAGTGTCATATATATGATGAACATCATTTCAACAAGAGGCTTTTCCCATGCTCCAGCGCACCGCCGATCCCGCCTTGCAGGAGGCAGGCCTTCAGGAAATTCAGGCGCCCCCGCGCAGAATGTCGCGCGCGGTTCTGGCCGCCGCAGCGGCGCTGGCGGTGGGCGGGCTGGGCGCGGCATGGATCCTGTCCGAACCGGCAACGCAATCGACCGATGATGCCTATGTCGGAGCCGACGCCACCCATGTCGCCCCGCGCATCAAGGGCTTTGTCAGCGCGGTGCTGGTGGCCGAAAACCAGAGCGTGCGGGCGGGCCAGGCGCTGATGCGGATCGACCCGGAGGAATATGTCGCCCATCGCGCCCGTGCCGAGGCCGAGCTTGCCGATGCGCGCGGGGCGGTGGCGGCCGCCCGCGCGGCGCTAGTGCGTCAGGGCCGCGAGGAAGCGCTGGCCCGCGCGCAGACTGTTGCGGCGGCCACCTCGATCCGCTCGGCCGAGGCGAACGCGGGCCATGCCAGTGCCGACGCCGCGCGCTATCAGGCGCTGCTGGCCACCGGGGCTGTTGCCGCGCGCGATGCCGAAGCCTATCGCACCGGGGCCGTTGCGGGCGGGCAGGCGCTGGCCCGCGCGCAGGCGGATCTGGATGTGGCGCGTCGGCAGGGCGCGGTGGTGAATGCCCGGCGCGGCGATCTCCTCGCCGCTCTTGCCCGCGCCGAGGCAGGCGAGGCCCGCGCCAAGGCCGCGCTGGACCTTGCCGAACAGGACCTGCGCCATACTGCCATTACCGCCCCGATGGACGGCGTGGTGGCCAGTCGCCAATTGCGCGTGGGCGACTATGCCCAGCCCGGCACACGCGCCCTCACGCTGGTGCCGATGCAGGCGCTCTATGTCACCGCCAATTTCAAGGAAACCCAGACCCGCCGCATGCATCCCGGCCAGCGCGCGCAGGTGCATGTCGACGCGCTGGGCGGCGGCACGGTGGCGGGCGTGGTGGAGAGCATCGCGCCGGGTTCGGCATCGACCTTTGCCCTTTTGCCGTTCGAACCGGGCACCGGCAATTTCACCAAGATCGTCCAGCGTGTGCCCGTGCGCATCCGCATCGAACCGGGGCAGAAGGACGCCGGCGTTCTGCGCCCCGGCCTTTCGGTCACCGCCGAGGTTTCGGTGTCGCAATAGGTCCTGCTGAAAAGGCGATCATCGGCCTATCCGGCGTCGATATAGCGTGAGACGTTCTGGGCCAGAACGTCCAGCGGCACATTGCCGCCGTCCACCACCGTCTGGTTGAAATCGCGCAGGTCATAGCGTTGGCCCAGTGCGGCGCGGGCGCGCTCGCGCTGGGCGTTGATCTCGATCTGGCCCAGCATATAACCGCAGGCCTGCCCCGGCCAGGCGCAATAGCGCTCCACCTCGCTCACCGCGTTGCTGCGGGAAAGGCCGGTGGCGGCCATGAACTCGTTCAGCGCCTGATCGCGGCTCCAGCCCTTTGCATGGATGCCGGTGTCGACCACCAGCCGCGCCGCCCGCCACGACAGGCCCATCAGATAGCCCAGCCGCCCCGCCGGATCGTCGGCATACATGCCCAGTTCGTCGGCCAGTTGCTCGCTGTAGAGCGCCCAGCCTTCGGAATAGGCGTTAAAGGCCAATATCGAGCGGATCAGGGGCAGCGCCTGCGCAAATTCGCCCTGCCAGACATGGCCGGGGATACCTTCATGAAACACCAGATCGGGAATGCTGACGCGGTTGTGGATCGCCGGATCGCCCAGATTGACCCAGATCTTGCCGGGGATGCGCCCGTCGATCGACCCCGGCCCGCCATAGGCCGCAGGGGCCCCCGGCTCTTCGGCCAACGGCATGCGGCGGATTTCCAGATTGCCGCGCACCAGCCTGCGAAAGGCGGAGGGCAGTTTTTCCCGCATCGCCGCCAGTTTGGCATTCATATAGGCGACGATCTTTTCCCGCGCGGCATCATCGGTGCCAAAGGTTATGTCGGGCCGCTGCTGCAACGCATTCATGCGCTCGGCCACTGACCCCTGCGTCAGGCCGAGGCTGCGCAGGATCGTGTCCATCTGCGCGCCCAGTTCGACCAGCCGGGCGCGGCCGATGGCATGGATCTCCTCGGGCGTGCGGCGCGTGGTTGTCCCGGCGCGCAGGCCCCAGGCATACCACTCCTCGCCATGCGGACGGCCGCCCATGCCCGCCGCGCCGGTGGCGATGGCGCGTTGCGCACGGATTTCGGCCAATTGGCGTTGCAGGGCCGGGATCACGCCCTGGCTGATGATCCGCTCGGCCCGCGTGCCCAGCGCCGCAGCGTCCAGACCGGGAACCCCGACCGCCTTGCGCATCAGCGGCCCGACCAGCGGGCCATCATGGCGCGCCGCCTCGGTAATGGCGCGGGTCATCCCGGCAATCGTCTTGTCCAGCAGAAAGTCAGGCGGCACCAGCCCGATGCCGCGCGCATGGGCGATGCGCGCGGTTTCCCCATCCAGCAAGGCGGGCATGGCGACCAGCCGTTGCAGATAATATTCGGCATCGGCCGCATCGCGCACCGGCTGATCCCCGTCCAGCAATTGCGGGATGTCGATCCAGCCGCCCACGTTCTGGATCACGCAATAGGGCGTGTTGCGCCATCCGCCGATCGTGGCATCGCCATAGGGCAGCGCCATGCCTTCGCGCGCGGTGCGAAAGGCGCTTTGCGTGACGGTCAGGCTGGTCAGCGTTGCCGCATCCAGACCGCCGCGCTCCACCCGGTCCAGCCGCGCCAGAGCGTCATCCAGAAAGGCCCGCGTGGCCGCCACGCCCGCCGGCGAGCGATCATCGAGCGCGCCGCGCAGGCGCGCATGCGCCCCCGTGTCCACCCCCAGCGAGGTTGCGCTGGTGGGGGCGCGTTCCAGCAGATCCCACGCCAGCCTGTCGAGCAGCGCCGCGCCCGGACTGCGCGATGCATTCCCGGCCTTTGCGGCAAAAGCGTGGATCGGGCGGGCGAGCGCAGCCGCTGCCGCCCCGGTGAGCGCTGCGCGGCGCGAAAAATTCAAACTGTCCATGCCGCCATGATGGCCAGCGAATGGCGCAGCGTCAAATGTTAGCCATGGTCCGGAGGTCAAAGCACCATCCGGCATCGGTTGGACTTGGCCCGGTGGATGCGATAGGAATTCGCGCGATGAACAAATTGCCCGATATTCTTGGCGCTGAGCGCCCTGTTGAAGTGCATGTCTGGGTGGCGTTGCTGTCGCTCTACGGCAAAATCCATCAACGGCTGAACCGTCAGATGCAGCGTGATTGCGGCATCACTTTGGCGAAATATGACGTTTTGGCCCAATTGGTGAATGCGCCGGACGGGCGAACCCTGGGCGATTTGACCCATGGGTTGAAGGTGACGGGCGGCAATGTCACCGGGCTGACGCGGCGGTTGCTGGATGACGGGCTCATCGCTCGCGAGGCTTCGGCCACGGATAGGCGCTCTTTCATTATCCGTCTGACGTCGCGGGGAAGGGAGGCCTTTCTGGCGGCGCAAGCGATGCATGATGATGCCGTGCGCGGCTGGTTGGGGGCGCTTTCGGAGCAGGAAATGGAAAATGCGCTGCATCTGTTGCGCCGCATGGATAAGGTGGTGCCATGACGGGCCGGTGTGGCCTGCCGACTTTGCGGGAGGATCTCGAAGGTTATCCCAGCTATAGCATCAACCATCTAGCCAGCCTGGGTCAGGCCGCTCAGGCTCGGATGCTGGAGCCTCTCGGCCTCTCGCTGCTTATGGTGCGCGCGCTGACGGTGCTGTATATCGAGGATGGGCTGACCATCAACGAGATTGCCTTGCGCAGCTTTGCAGAGCAATCCACGACCAGTCGCACCATCGAGGCCATGGTGAATGCCGGTTTGCTTGAAAGGCGGACGCCGGCCGGGGACCAACGGCGGCGTGAAGTTATCCTGACTGCGGCTGGGCGCGATAAAATGCTCGCGGTCTGGCCGTTGATCGAGGGTTACAGGGCTTTGCTTACGGCAGGTATTGATGCGCAGGATCTGGTTGTTTGTCAGCGGGTTTTGGGGGCCATGATCGGCAATCTGCAGCGCGGTCAGGGCTGAATTTCCCGGTAGGCCCCGTGCTTGACAGATTTTATTTTACATATAAACATATGCGAAAGAATGCTTCTGGAGGGGATGGCCATGACTGCTGAAACTGTCTTTTCGCGGTTTGCCGCCGCCGCAGAGCATTGGCCGGACCATCCCTTTCTTCATATCCTGCCCGAAACCGCGCAGGTCTATGGCCTTGCCCATGGCGAGATCACCTATGCACAGATGCTGGCCCGCGTGACCGCGCGCCGCCACGTTCTTAGACAGGCCGGCGTCGGCCGGGGGTCAAGGCTGGGATTGTTGCTGGAAAACCGGCCGGAATTCATCGAGATATTTCTGGCCGCCAACAGCCTTGGCGGCTCGATTGTGCCGATCAATCCGGATCTGCGTATGGCCGAACTGGAATATCTGATCGCCCATTCCGAAATGAGCGCGGCTTTTGCGACCCCGGCCCGCGTTGCGGCGCTCGCCGCCGCCGCCTCGGCTGCGGGCAGCGCCATGGTTTGTTCGACCCCTGATGAACCGCTTCTGCCGCTGTCGCCCCACGCGCAGGCTTCCGGTCAGCCCGACTGGGAAAGCGAGGCGGCGCTGCTCTATACGTCGGGCACCACAGGCCAGCCCAAAGGATGCGTTCTGACCAACACCTATTTCCTGCATTCGGGGGATTGGTATGGCGATGTTGGCGGCCTCATCGCGCTGTGCCCGGGGCAGGAGCGCATGCTGACCCCGCTGCCTCTGTTTCACATGAATGCGCTGGCGGTGTCCTTGATGGCGATGATTACGCTGGGCGGCTGTCTGACGGTGCTGGACCGGTTTCACCCATCGACATGGTGGGATTCGGTGCGGCAAAGCAAGGCGACCTGTCTCCACTATCTGGGGGTGATGCCCGCCATGCTGATGAAGGCGCCGGAAAGCGAACTGGACCGTCGCCATTCGGTTCGTTTCGGGTTTGGTGCCGGTTCGCCGCGCGAATTGCACGCCGCTTTTGAACAACGCTTCGGTTTCCCCCTGATCGAGGCCTGGGCCATGACCGAAACCGGCAGCGGCGGCGTTATCAGCGCGCATCGCGAGCCGCGCAAGGTCGGCACCAATTGCTTTGGCCGCCCGACGCCCGATGTTGCCGTCCGCATTGTGGATGAGGCGGGGGTGGATTGCCCCGACGACGTCCCGGGCGAATTGCTCGTGCGCCATGCGGGAGGCGACCCGCGTTTTGGCTTCTTCCGCGAATATCTCAAAAATCCGCAGGCCACCGCCGAGGCCTGGGCCGACGGCTGGTTTCACACCGGCGATATTGTGATGCGCGATGCCGATGGGGATCTGCATTTCGTGGATCGCAAGAAGAATGTCATTCGCCGATCGGGCGAGAATATCGCAGCGGTTGAGGTGGAGACCATTCTGGCGCGCCATCCCGGCATTCGGGAAGTGGCGGTGGCCGCCACGCCCGATGTCATACGCGGCGATGAGGTCGCGGCCCTGATCGTGGCCAATGATCCTGCCGAGAATGCCGCACAACTGGCCGGTGAGATCGCCCGTTGGGGGCTGGACAACATGGCCTATTACAAGGTGCCGGGCTGGATCGGCTTTGTTGAACAATTGCCCCGCACGCCCACTGAAAAGATCCTGCGCGCCGCGCTGAAGGGCCAGGTTGACGCGATGATGGCACGCGGTGGTTTCCATGACACGCGCGCGTTGAAGAAGCGTCAGGGATGAGGCTGCGACGCGCCCCCTATGACGGAGTGGTTGTCTGCTCCCCGGTGACGGTGCCTTACCAGCGCTTTTCGCCCCAGCCTGCGCATTGGTGGGCGGGGGAGGCGCTGCGACTGCTGGCGCGCGCGACAGGGTTTGGTCCCGCCGATATTGACGGCTTTTGCTTTTCCAGTTTTTCCGCCGGGCCGGATACGGCCGTGGGCATGACCCAGCATATGGGCCTGTCGCCGCGCTGGCTGGACCATATTCCCACCGGCGGCGCCAGCGGGGTTATGGCGCTGCGCCGTGCCGCCCGGGCGGTGCAATGCGGGGATGCCGAAATTGTGGTCTGCCTTGCCGCAGATGCCAATCAGATTGACAGCTTTCGCAAAGGTCTATCCGCTTTCTCGCGTTTCTCGCAAGATGCGGTCTATCCCTATGGATTTGGCGGGCCCAATGCCACATTCGCCCTGATCACGGACGCGTGGATGCGCGAGACCGGGGTCGAACGCGCGGATTTCGGCAAGCTGTGTCTGGCCCAGCGTGCCAATGCCGCGTCAAACCCGCTGGCCCTGATGCGCGATCCGTTGACGATGCAGACCTATCTTGCCGCACGAGCCATTGCCGACCCGGTGCATCTGTTTGACTGTGTGATGCCCTGCGCCGGGGCGGAAGCCTTTATCGTCACCACGCCCGAAATCGCCGAGGCGCGCGGCTTGGCCGGAGCGGGCATTCTGGGCACGATCGAGCGCCACAACGCCTATCATCAGGACCCTGTTCAACGGCGCGGCGGCTGGGCCATGGATATTGACGATCTTTGGAGCATGGCGGGGATCGGTCCTGATGCGGTTGATTGCCTTCAGGCCTACGATGATTATCCGGTGATCGTGGCCATGCAGTTGGTTGATCTTGGCTTTTGCCCTGAACAGGACGTTGTCGATTTCATCCGTCGAACCGATTTCACGATTGGCGGCGATCTGCCGCTCAACACCAATGGCGGCCAATTGTCTGCCGGTCAGGCCGGTGCGGCCGGCGGCTTTCAGAATGTCACCGAAGGATTGCGGCAAATTCTGCATTGCCCGCTGGGCGCACAAGTGCCCGATGCCCGGATTGCGGCCATTTCAGGGTTTGGTCTGGTGAATTATGATCGCGGTGTCTGTACCGCCGCTGCGCTTTTGAAGGCCTTGTGATGACGCGTCCGCCACACCAAAACCGCGAGTCTTTGGCGCAGATCCCCCATGCATCGCCCGGCGCGCGCAGCCGGGCGATGCATGCCCTTTCGGCCCGTGCGGCGCAGGGGCGCTTTATGCTTCAGGCCTGCACCGCCTGTGCTGCGGTGGCTTGGCCGCCGCGTGATGCATGTCCGCAATGTTGGGGTGAGCTGGCGTGGACGGATCAGCCTGCGGGCGTATGCGTTGTCACACAGACCGCGATCCACGCCTCGACCGATCCCTATTTCCGCGCCCATTTGCCCTGGCGCATGGGCACGGTGCAATTGGACGCCGGGCCGGTGGCCATGGCCCATTTTCATGGTGCCTTAAAGCCGGGCATGCGGGCGGTGATGCGCTTGATGCTTGATCGCGGGGGCAATGCCGCCCTTTTCGCTCTGCCGGCCGAAGGAACACCCGAGATGAATGATCCGCAGAGCGACCGGCAATGGCGCGAATTTGTCGTTCCGGTTGCGGGCCGGACGGTTTTGGTCAGTGACGCCGGTCATGCCGTGGGGCGCGCGATGGTCCGCGCCTTGACGCAGGCCGGGGCGGGGCTGGTGGTTGCGGGGATGACCAGGCCGGTTTGCGTGAGCGATGGCGAGGATGCCGTCTTGGGCCATGAGGCCGTGCAGGTTGTCCCGCTTGATCTGACCGATCCGGCCTCGGTGGCTGCGGCGCTGGGTATGATTGAGCGTCCGCTCGATATTGTGGTCAACACCGCGCGTCATGTTCGCGGCGGGGGCGTCAGCCGGGATGCAGCCTTGGCCGAGCAGCAGTTTGCGCTGGAAGTATCCGCCATGGGCCTGTCGCGTCTGGCCGGGGCCGTCGTGCCGTTGCTGGCCGGGCGGCCTCAGGGGGCCTTCGTCGATCTGCTCTCGGTTCAGGCGCTGGCGGGGGACGCCGGGTTTGCCGGCTTCGCGGCGGCGGAGGCGGCTCGCCTCTCGCTGGTGCAAAGCCTGCGCCATGAAATGCGCGCCATCGGTGTGCGGGTGCTCACGGTATTTACCGGCCCGACTGATGATGCGGATCATCAATCTCTGCCCCCGCCCAAAGTGGCGCCTGCCCGTCTGGCGGCTGCGGTTGTTGATGCTCTGGCGCAGGGCCGGGAACAGACCTGTGTGGGCGATGTGGCGCAGGACGCCATGGCGCGCTGGCTGGTCGACCCGGCCCTTTTTATCCGGGAAATCAATCTCTAAACCATGGATCGCGCCGCAGGAAGGCATCCTCCCTGCGGCGTATTTTTTACCGCGCGGCAGGGGCGATACGCAGAACCACGGAATGGGGTTCGTCGGTTAAGGCATAGAGCAGCCCATCGGGGCCTTGGCGCACGTCCTTCAAGCGCTGATGCAGGCTGCCTAACAGGACTTCCTGACGAACTTCCTCAAGTCTTTCGTTGAAAACTACACGAATGAGCGCGCCCGTTCCGTTGATCTGGCCGCGCCGGGCGCTGGCGATGAACAGATTGTTGCGCCAGCCCCGCAATTTCGCGCCCGTATAAAAGGCAATGCCGGCGGGCGCGATGGAGGGCGACCAGATAAGCGTTGGCCCCTGCGTGCCGGGCGGCACAGGGGCGACGGGTAGCGGCGAGCCGCCATATTGCGTGCCGTACGTGGCATTGGGCCAACCATAATTGCGCCCCGCCAACAGTATGTTCAATTCGTCGCCGCCCTGCGGCCCATGTTCCGAGGCGATGACTTGCCCGGTCTGGGGCGCGAAGGCGAGGCCCAGCGGATCGCGATGGCCAAAGGTCCAGATTTCGCTCCTTGCCCCTTTGACGCCGACAAAGGGATTGTCGGACGGGATCCGCCCATCGCGCATGACGCGCAGCACTTTGCCATAGATGGTATCGGTGCGCTGGGCTGACTGAATGTCGCCCTCGCTCAGCGCGCCGACCGAGACGAAGAGATCGCCATGGCGTCCGGGCAGAATGCGCGATCCACCCACGGCTACCTTTGCCTCGCCCACCACCAGATCGGAAAGGTTCACCAGCCGCATCCCGTCCAGCCGCCCTCGTGCCAAAACGGTGGCGGCTGTGATCCGGCCGCCGGCCGCATCCAGTCCGACCGGACGATTAATGGTAAGATAGATCAGATGGTTGACGGCAAAATCAGGATCGAGGGCCACATCCTGAATGCCCAATACGTCGGACAGATCTAGATGGGGCGTATGGCTGTATTCGGGGATGCCCGCGATCGGGTTTGGCGCCAGTGTCGGTCGCGGCCCGGTGGCGTTGCGCAGCATGCGCAATCTTGCGCCCCGCTCCACCACCAACGCATCACCATTGGGAAGAAAGGCCAGACTGTAGCCATGGACAAGGCCCCCCGCGATGATATCGACCTTGATGCGGCTTTGTTCGGCAGTCTGGAACAGGAAAGGCCCGGCGCCCGGCAGGCGGGCAGGGACGCCCACCTCCGGCCCATCAGCGGCGCCTGCGGGCGCCGCCGCGATGGACAGCGCCAATGCGCATAGCGCGCTCTTTGGAAAAGTGCTCATCCCCGCCTCCTCAGAAACTGTAGTCAAGGCTCAGACCCACCGTGCGCGGCGCGATCAGGTTGAACCAATAGCGATTGAAATTGGTCTGGTTGTAATAGCCGCCGCCGATCAGGCCGCGTTTGTCGGTCAGGTTTTGGACAAAGGCATTCACATTCCACGGGCCAAAGTTGAGGGCGCCGTTGATGTCGAACTGGACATAGCCGGGATAGGATTGGCGCAGGGGCGCTTCGGCCTGGCTGGGCACGAATTCTCCCTTGCGCTCGCCTACATAGGTGGCCGAAATTCCCAACCGCGCTTTCGTCCCGTCGCGCAGCGGAGCCTCATAATCGAGCGAGAAACGGCCCGAATGTTCGCTGGAATAGGGCAAACGGTCGCCCGGCGCGGCATAGAGGACCGCCGAGGCGAAACCCTGACGCAGCGTGGCGTCGACATAGGACCACCACATTTTGGCCGTCAGCCGGTCTGTCGGTCGCGCCTCAAGGGAAATTTCGAAACCACGGCTGCGCGCTTTTCCGCCGTTGGAATTATAGGTAAAGGTGCCAAGGGCCGAAACCTGCGTCACCTGAATATCGCGCCAGTCGATGGCAAAAAGCGAGATGTCATAAGACAAGGCGCGGTTCAGCAGATCGCCCTTGGCGCCTAATTCGTAATTGATCGTGCGATCAGGCTTGAACTGACATGGCACCGGTTCGGCCGGATCGGTGTTGCACCCCGCATTGGGGCCGCCGGGGCGATAGCCCGAGGCCACGCGGCCATAAATCATGTGATCGGGCGTAGGCTTGAACCGGGGTGAAACCTGAAAGGTGAAGGCATTGCCGCTGGCCTGCGGGTTGGTTTCCCGATGGGCCGCAGGGGCGGGGTCGGGCTCAAGCATGGTCCATTCGCGGTGGATCATGGATTGGGTGTTGCGGCTCCACCGCCCGCCCAATTGCACATCGAACCTTTCGCTCAACCGCGCAGTGATATTGGCAAAGCCTGCAAATTCCTCATAGGTCGCCGAATCGCGCCAAATCACCGGATAGCCGTAGATCGCGCCGTTGAGCGGATTGGTGGCGGCGGAATCAATCGTGTAATTCGCCTTTTCCCGCGTATAGAAACCGCCCGCAATCCAGTCGAAAGACTGCGCCAGCGTGCCCGACAGACGCGTTTCATGCGATACCTTGTCCACGCTGTAGCCGGTCATCATCACATGGCCGAAATCGGACGCGGCGGGATAGACAAGCGGAAATACCGCTGCGGTCAGCGGCGAGGCGGTAAAATCGATGCGGTCCGAATTGCTGTTGCGTGAAAACGCGGTCACAGATGTCAGGTCCACCCTGCCGAGGCGGGCCTTGATGGTGGCATTGTACATCTGCACTTCGGAATGGCTGGGCCCGGCACCGATCTGGTCGGTCTGCTGAAAGGGCGCGCCGGTTCGGCTGTCCACTGAGGGTGAGCCATGCAGGTCGCGCACCTGATAAAGGGCGCTCAGCCGCAAGGAGAAAGACGAGGAAGGCTTCCACAGGGCTGAGAGGCGACCGCCGGTTACGTTGGAGGAATTCACATTGTCGCGGCCGGTGCGGATATTGTCGATATAGCCTGCATCGCGGCGAGTGAACACGCTGGCCCTTATGGCAGTATCCTCGCTCAGAGGAATGTTGAGCGCGGCGCGGGCATTATAGCCAAGCGACTGGCCGCCATAGTTGACCATATTGAGGCCGCCGCCCACGCTGCCGGAAAAGCCGCGGGTATCAGGGGCGACGGTCACATATTTCACCAGACCGCCAATGCTGCTGGCGCCATAGAGCGTACCTTGCGGGCCGCGCAGAACCTCGATCCGGGCCAGTTCCGAAGGGTCAATGTCGGGCGCTGCGCCAAACAGGCCGCCCTGCCCCGTGGATGATCCATACGGGACATCGTCAATGGTGAAACCGACCGCCGGATTGCCCGTGGCGGGGCCGGTGGTTATGCCGCGAATGGCCAATTGCGCGCGGTTGTTGACGAATTGAAGATTGACCCCCGGCATGCTGGAAAAGAAATCCTGCGCACGGGTCTGGTTGACCGCCAGCAGGGCGTTGCCGCCGATGGCCGATACGGGGACCGGCACGTCCTTGAGACGCTCCTCGCGCTTTTGCGCGGTCACGATGATCTCGTTGGAATTGTCCGGCTTGGTGGGGCCATCGCCGGCCACCGCAGGAGTACAGGTCATGGCAAGCGCCATGAGGCAGGTCAGCGGCAAATGGCGGACACGGAATTCGGCACTTCCCATCACAGGGTTCCCCTCTTCTTTTCTGGTTTTTAAAATTCTTGGCTCATCGCAGGCCTCTGCGGCGCCACCACAGCCACAGTCCGGTGACACAGCCCAGCACCACGACCAGTCCAAAGCAGGCCACCGCCACTTGCCACACGCGCCCGCCGACAGCCGTGACATGCAGGGCAATCAGCCAGTTGGTCAGCGTGTTGCCGGCCCGCTGTCCGGTGGGAAGTTGCAGCCCCAGAAAGCGGCCATCGCGCGCGTCAATCGCGATGGTGGCCGCCGTTGCGGGGGAGTCGGTTTCCGTGGGGCGGCCCTGCGCGTCGAGCAGATCGCGCGAGGTGTGCATCAGGAAAAAATAGAGGCCCAGATCGCGCCGATATTCGATGGCGGCGGGCTTTCCGAGCATGAAGCCTTCGCGCCGGGCCTCTTGGGCAAAATAGTGCTGACCCAGTTCGGCGGCCTTGAACCAGTTGATCGGCGGATTGACCAAGGGTTGCGACAGGGGGGCACGCGGCGGCGCTTCCTGAAAATGTTCATAGGGGGCGATACGCTGGACCGCGTGGGCATAGGGGCCGCCCAGATTGAGCGCGAACCCGGTGACGGCAAAAATGGCCAGCAGGGGCCAGAGCCACAGGCCGGGCGCCCGATGCAGATCAAGCAGAAGGCGATTGGTGTTACCCTTGCGCTCGATTTTCCACGCGCTGGCCCAACGCTGGCGAAAGGGGCGGGCAGGCGTATTTTTCCTGCCCCGTCCGGGCCGTGGCGGCAGGGTTAGCCAAAAGCCGGTCAGACTTTCGGCCAACCAGACCAGCCCAAGCACGCCGATCAGCAGGATGCCCGCGCCAAAGGGTAAAAACATCGCATAATGGAGGTAATAGAGAAAGCTTGGCAGGCTTTGCCAATTGAGGGCGGCGGCACCGATCCGGCGCTGGCCCAACCTTTCGCCGGTATAGGGATTGGCAAATAATTCATCGTAATCCAGCGCAAATTCTCTGCCGCTGCGTGGATCAATCGCGGGCATGACGCGGGCAAACAGCGCTTCATCCGGCCGTTGCGGCAACTGCAGCGAGAACACGCTGCTGCGCGGATCCTGTGCTTCCAGTCGGGCGCGGATGCGCAAGACTTCGTTCAATGTCCACCCCTGCGGCCGAGGTATCACAATCCGCATAGGGGCGTTGAGCTTGCGCTCCAGATCCTGGTAAAAGGCAATGGCGCTGCCCGTCGCCGCAATCACGATAAGAAACAGCCCAAGCACCAGACCGATGTATCGGTGCAATGTCAGGCATGCCGATCGGAGCGGCTTTGAAGCAGCCACGTTAAATTCTCCCCCAAATAAGCGAAGCGGGTTTGGCCCATTCAAAATATGATTGCCAAAATTACCCGGATGTCGCGAAGAGCGTCCAATTATTGCCCAGTCTCTCCGCGTCTTCTATTGTCAAGAGAATGACATAATGGTTGGAATCAAGAATGGCGCGAATGGACTTCGCCATGATAATTTCGGCCACCCGGTATTTGCGCGTGGCCATCCATTGCAACGGCGAAGTCCGGCGCGTGATCAGTAGTCGAAATCCAGCTCTGGCCGCGACCATGCCCAGCCGGTAATTCGCCAGCCCGCAGCTTCCTTGTGCAGCGCAACGGTAAAGGTCGCGTCGATTTCCGCGCCTTGCTGGCCATTCAAAGTATAGCGGAAATCGGCCGGAACCACGACATAGGCGCGATCCCCGGCCACATCGATCCGCCGCGGTTTGCGTAGCGTGTTCACACCCTTGGTCAGCCCGATGGCCTTGTTATGCGCCGTCAGTGCCGAAACCCAGCGGGCGCAGGTATCGGCCCCATGCCATTCATACGGGGCAAATTCGTCGACAATGGCCGATTCTTTGGCGCATGCCGCGACGACCCCGGCCGTGTTGCCCTTGTTCAGATTGTCGACATAACTGCGCACGGTTGCCATCACCGCATCGGCCACGGCCGGATCGGTCCGTTCCTGCGCCTGTGCCGGGTTCTGTGTTTGCGCAGGCAAGGCAAGCGCCATCAGCCAGGCAGCCCTCATCCATCGCTTCATTGCTTGTACCCTTTCTTTATCCGGTAGCGTCCGAGGGGTCGCCCAAGCGGCGTGCAATGACAAGTGACCGAGCGCCCTTGGCGAAGGTGCTGGCCGAAAATACAAACTATGGCGACACAAGTGCAATACCGTGTGGCGGCAAACCTGCCATTGCTGCATTCTCCGGTGGATGGGTTTCC
The DNA here is from genome assembly GCF_028607105.1 of Novosphingobium humi. Classification (GTDB taxonomy): domain Bacteria; phylum Pseudomonadota; class Alphaproteobacteria; order Sphingomonadales; family Sphingomonadaceae; genus Novosphingobium; species Novosphingobium humi. The sequence goes on from NZ_CP117418.1 coordinate 209,511, forward strand.
CCGGCTCTTGTTATGCGACGAGCTTTTATGATCAATTCCGACCATGAGGCCACCGACGAGGGTGGTCTGTTTTCTGGCATTCTGGGCACTGGCGACATCATTTTCATGATTCTGGCCTGCGCCGCGCCGATGGGCGTTCTGGCCGGAATTGTGCCTCTGGCCTTTGCTTTCGGCAATGGTGCAGGGGTGCCAGGCACCCAGCTTGGCATGAGCATCGTGATGCTGCTGTTTGCGGTGGGCTATGTGCGGATTATTCCGCATGTGCGCAACGCAGGGGCGTTTTACGCCTATATCGCGGCCAGCCTGAACAAGGAGGCGGGCATCGCGGCGGCCTATACGGCGGTGGTGGCGTATATCTGTGCGGCGGCTTCTGTGCTGGGCGCGATGAGCTATTTTGCCGCCGACCTGTTTGCCGCCCTGACCGGAATTGTCACAAGCTGGGTGGTCTGGGCCGTGGTCAGTATCGCGGTCATCGCATGGCTGGGCTATCACAAGATCACGATGGCGGCCAAGGTGCTGATCGTGGCGCTCTTGCTGGAGGTGGGGCTGATCGCGGTGATCGACATCCTGATCCTGTGGGATCGCGGATGGGCAGGTCTCGATTTCACCAGTTTTTCGCCCCGCGCTGTTTTCGCACCGGGCCTTGGCATTGCGGTGATCTATGCCATCAACGGCTGCATCGGCTTTGAGGCAACGGCCATCTATCAGGAAGAAGCCGTCAACCGCGCCGTCACCATTCCGCGCGCCACCTATGGCGCCGTGCTGGTGCTTGGCAGCTTTTATGTGCTTTCCTCATGGTGTCTGGTGCTGGCGGTTTCGCCCGACAAGATCAAAGCTGTCGCCGGGGCCGATCCGGGGCATCTTGTGGCGAATGTGGCGTTCGGTCAACTTGGCCAATTCGGGCGCGATGCACTTAACCTGTTGACGATCTCCAGCCTGTTTGCCGCCGCGCTTGGCTTCTTCAACAATATCTCGCGCTATTTCTTCGCGCTTTCCCGCGATGGGCTGATCCCCGCGCCGCTGGGCCGGGTGCATCGGCGGCACGGCTCGCCCTATCTGGCCTGTCTGCTGCTGGCGGTTCTGTTGATCCTCATCATCGGTTTTTTCGCGCTGGCCGGGCTTGACCCCTTGCTCAGTCTTGCCACCAGCCTGTCTTCGATGGGAGCGGTGGGGCTGGAAATCCTGCTGACGACCACGTCCCTTACCATTCCGCTCTTTTTTGCCCGGCGCGGCGAATATTCATGGGGCAGGACGGTTGCTCCGCTGGCCGCCGGTTTGATTATTGCGGCGGCGACATGGCTGTCGCTGGCCAATTATCCCACACTGACGGGCACCACCTTGCCGGTCATCAACCGCCTGCCTTTGCTCTTTATCGCCATTGCGGCCTTGGGGTTGGGGCATGGCATCTATCTGCGCCGAATGCGCCCTGCGGCCTATGCGCGCGTGGGTTCGTCCCACGTCGAGGGCTAGGCGTCTGCGCCTGTTGAAACGGAGCCATCCTATGACTGTACCTCCCGCGCCCACCTTGCCTTCGGGCCGGTTGCTGATCGACGGCGCCCTGGTCGAACCGCTGCGATCCGACCGGACCCTTGCGGCTGTTGATCCGGCAACCGGGCGCAACATCATGCAGTTTCCGGTCTGCGATGCGGATGATGTCGACCGCGCGGTACAGGCTGCTCACCGTTGTTTTCAAAGCGATGCGTGGCAGATGATGCGCCCGCTTGATCGCGGACGCCTGCTCGAAAGGCTGGCCCTGCTGGTCGAGCGCGAGCGGGACGATCTGGCTGCGCTTGAATCGCTCGACAGCGGCAAATTGCTGGCGGTGACCAGCGCGATCGATCTGCAGTTCACCATCGACGGCCTGCGCTATTTCGGCGGCTGGGCGTCCAAGGTGATGGGCGAAACCGTGACCCATTCGCCGCTGGTGGCCGAACCTGCGGTCTATCGCGCCTTTACCCAGCGGCGCCCGGTGGGCGTGGTCGCGGGGATCACGCCGTGGAATTTCCCCATCGGTCAGGCCATTCAGAAGATCGCCCCGGCCATCGCCTTTGGCTGCACGGTCGTGCTCAAGCCATCGGAGGAAACCTCGCTCACAGCGCTTCGGCTGGGCGAATTGATCGCGGAGGCGGGCTTTCCGGCGGGCGCGGTCAATATTGTGACGGGCGAAGGGGCGGTGGGCGCCGCGCTGGTCGAGCATCCCCTCGTGCGCAAGATTGCCTTCACCGGATCAAATGCCACGGGGCAGTCGATCCTGCAGGGCGCGGCGCGCTCAATGAAGCGGGTGACGCTGGAACTGGGCGGCAAGTCACCGACCATCGTGCTGGCCGATGCCGATTTGGACCGCGCTATTGTTGGGGCGGCGGGCGCGATCTTTGCCAATTCCGGCCAGATTTGCACCGCCGGTTCGCGTCTCCTGATCGAGGCGCCCATTTATGACCGCGTGCTGGAAGGCGTTTGCCGTATTGCACAAGATCTGCGGCTGGGTTCACCCTTTGACGCCGCCACCCAGATGGGACCGCTGATTTCGGCCCGTCAACGCGACCGGGTGGGCGCCCTGGTGTCCGCCGGTCTTGCCGAAGGCGCCGTCGCGCTGACGGGAGCGGCGATGCCCGATGGCGAGGGCTGGTTTTATCGCCCCACCGTGCTGGCGGGCGTCGGCGCCGATATGACGGTGATGCGCGAGGAAATCTTTGGCCCGGTGGTCTGCGCGGTCAAGGTGGAGGACCGGGCCGACATCGTGCGCATGGCCAATGACACGAGCTTCGGCCTTGCCGCCAGCATCTGGACACGGGATATCGACGCGGCCCATCTGCTGGCCGACCGGATTGATGCGGGCACGGTCTGGATCAACACGCATAATGTGCTGGATTTGGCCATGCCGTTTGGCGGCAACAAATTGTCGGGCGTGGGCCGGGAATTTGGCAGCGAGGCGATGCAGGCCTTTACCGAGCCCAAAGCGGTCTGTTTGCGGCTGGACCGCGCGGCGGCGGGGTTCTGACAAAGAAAAGGCCCGATGCGGTGCGGCATCGGGCCTTGGGTTCAGAAACGGTCGAGGCGATAGGGATGCGGGTCGATAATGGGCCGCTCGCCCATGGCCAAATCGGCGGCCAATTGTCCGGCCGCAGGCCCTGTGCCAAAGCCATGCCCGGAAAAGCCGGTGGCCAGCGTCAGATTGGGCAGGCGATCCACCGGGCCTATGACGGGCATGGAATCGGGCGTCACGTCGATCATGCCGCCCCATGCCTGCGCCACGCGCGCCTTGGCAAACACCGGCCATGCCGCGATCAGATTGCGCATCGCCTCGTCATTGAGGCCCTGATTGACCGGCGGATCCATGGTGCGCAGCCTTTCGAAAGGCGAGACCCGCGCCGCGTTCCACCGTCGGGGCAGGGCCAGATCGTCGAGAAATTCACGCCCCAGCGAGACGCGCAAATTCTTCCATTGCGCGACGAGCGTGGGCAGATATTTCGTCCCGATCAGCAGATGGTCCAGCGTCAGCGGCGCGAAGAGCGCGCCGCGCTGGGTGATCGTAAAGCCGCCGTCGAGCCTTTTGCGAAACGAAAAATCGGCTCCGCCCACGGCGCTTTCGGTCGGCCCGTCCATGGGTTCGGTGCGCAGCACCGAGGCGACAAGCGGCAAGGTCAGCAGGCGCTGACCATGATTGGCCAGAAAACGACGCGACCATACACCCCCCGCCAACACGACATGCTGGCAACGGATCTCGCCCCGTTCGGTCATCACGCCGCTGACCGCGCCGCCGGTGGTGACCAGCGTGCGCACCGCGCAGTTTTCGACGATAACCGCGCCCTTGGCCATCGCGGCTCTGGCAATCGCGCTGGAGGCCAGTGTCGGTTCGGCGCGGGCATCGGAGGGCGTGGTGATCCCGCCCGCCCATGTGCCTGTGCTGCCGGGAATGAGCCGCGCCACCTCGGCGCCGGTCAGCATCCGGCTGTCCAGCCCCGCGTCGCGGACGCTTTCCAGCCACGCCTCATGCCCGGCCAGTTCTTCCTGCGTGCGGGCGACATAGGTGATCCCGGCCTGACGAAAGCCGCAATCCTCGCCGACGCGCCGGGGCATGTCCTGCCACATCCGCTCGGCCGCGATGGCCATCGGCAGATCGGGCACCGAGCGCATCACCTTGCGCACCCAGCCCAGATTGCGCGAAGATTGTTCACCGGCGAGCCGCCCCTTTTCCAGCACCACCACCGGCACCCCGCGTTCGGCAAGGCTGAGCGCGGTGGAAAGACCGACGATGCCGCCGCCGATCACCACCACCCCGGTTTGCGCCGGATGATCCAGCGAGGTCGAGACCGGCGCGATCTGCGGCGCCATGTTGCGCGCCCCGGTCAAAGCGTGATCTGCATTTCGCGCAAGGGCGCGCGCGACGCTCCGCGCCATGCGGTGACCTCGATCTCCACCTTGTATTCAGGCGAGCCGAGCGGAGGGCTGGTCATGGTCAGGGTGGGGTTGATGCCCCGCATCCTTTGGCCATAGGCGTCCATCACCGGCAGAACGTCCTCGGCAAATTGCACAAAGACGCGCGCGGCCACGACATCTTCGAGACAGGCATCGACGGCCGCCAGCGCCGCGCCGATATTGTCGAGCACCTGATTGGTCTGCTCGGCCAAGTCTGTCGGGATTGCCTTGGTTTGGGGATTGCGCCCGGCCGTATTGGACACAAAGATCAGATTACCCACCGCGACGAGCCGCGAATAGCTGCCATGATCCTCAAATTTGTTGCCGGTTTTGACTTTGATGACTTCGAGCATGACAATCTCGCATGATGAAAGGTTTGGGAAAATTACTTGAGCGCGGGCTGTTCCCACAGGTTCAGCCGCGTACCGATCCCCTGGGCCAGAGCGCGGCGATAGACCTGTGTGCCCCATGCCACGTCCTCGACGGCCATGCCGCCGATCGAAAGCATGATGATGTCGTCATCGCTGGTCCGGCCGGGCGCGGCGCCTGCCACAATGGCGCTCAGATCTTCGAGCGAGGTGGCGGCAAGGCGGCCTTCATCGACCAGATCGAACCAGCGCACGCCGATGGCGGGGATGAAGCGATGGACCGGCTTGGGTATTTCCTCGCGATAGGCTTCATAAAGGCCTGTGAAATCGAGCACCTTGCGGATCTCGGCGCCTTGCATGGCCGCATCGATGTTGCAGGGCGCGGGCATGGAGAGGAACGTGCCGGGCCGCACCCATTCGCGCCGAACCGTGGGATAAAGCGAGGGATCGCCGGTGGGCACCGAGGCGCAGAACGTGGCGATGTCGCTGTCACGCACGGCTTCCTCGTCGCTTTCGACCACGCGGACATGGAGTTGCGGGAAGGTCTGGGCCACCCATGCGCAGAAGGCATCAAGATTGGCCTGTCCGCGCCCCTTGATTTTTACGGTATCCAGGGCCGGGCATGTGGCCATGAAGGCTTCGAGCGAGGTCCGCGCCATCACGCCGGGGCCGACGATGCCGACCATGCGCGAATCCTTGCGGGCCAGATGGCGCGCGCCCACGCCGGGGATCGCCCCCGTGCGATAGGCCGAGAGCAGATTGGCCGACATATAGGCCAGCGGCGCCCCCGTATCGGCATCGTTGAGCACAAAGGTCAGGATCGAGCGCGGCAGGCCCTTGTCGCGATTGTCGATGTTTGACCCATACCATTTCATGCCCGCGGTCTGGAAACGCCCGCCCAGATAGGCCGGCATGGCCATGAACCGACGGTCGGTCGTGGGCTTTGGCATGGTGGCAAAGGGCGAGTTTTCGGGGAAAACGATGATGGCGCCATGCTGGTTGTTGTTGCCGCCCGCCATGCGGTAATCGCCATGGTGCAGCAGCGCGAACATCTCTTCCATCGTGTCGACGCAGGTGGCCATGTCGGTCACGCCCGCGCGGATCATGTCGGCTTCGGAAAGATAGAGGAAGTCGATCCGGGGCAGCTTGGCAGGGGCGGCCTCCATTTCACAGACCATAGGTTCAGACACAGGCACTCCCCCTATTCCGGTTGGTGTAATCACGGACAGCAACTGGCCCAAACAGGCGTGCGCGGTAAATTGCAGGTGGGGATTGACGTTTTGCAGATTCGGCCACATCCCTTCTTTTCATTATGCCCGATGCTTCTCCATCCGAACCCGTCGCGCCTGTGCCAAGAGGCCAACAGGCCACGATCCGCATGCTGTTTCTGGGCGCGTTGTTTTCCGCGCTCGAAGATGTGGGCAAGCGTGTGGACCCCTTGCTGCGCGATTATGGGATGTTTCGCGAACAGCTTGAAACACCTTATGATTTTGTGCCGCTCCATCGCTATGTCTCGCTGCTGGAGGGGGCCGCTCACAAGTTTTCCCGCCCTATGCTGGGGCTGACGATGGGGGCCAAATTCAGCCTGGCGGACCTGGGCCCATTTTATGCTCTGCTGCGCGCGGCCGGGACGCTGCGCGGTGCGTTGGATTATCTGGCGCTGTTTCAATCACGTTTGCAAAGCCGGACTCTGTTTGACAGTCGGCGCGAGGGCGAGACCACGATCTACAGCTATCGCATCGAGGATCCGTCGATCTGGCCGAGGGTGCAGGATGCCGAATTTGCCATTTCCAGCTATGTCGCGCTGATCCGACAGTTGAGTTCGGCGCGCTGGGCCCCGGTGGTGGTTCATTTCGAACATTCCATTGCCGGACGAACCGAGGCCCTGCACCAGTTTTTCCGATCGCCCGTCATCGGCAATCAGGTGGCCAATGCGCTGGTTCTGCGCAATGAGGATCTCGACAGGCCTTTGCCAAGCGCGATCCCTTCCGAAGACCGCAAATTGCGCAACATTCTGGAATGGCATCTTCTCTCGCTGATGGGGCCTGAGGCGACACCGGCGGAGAGTTTTGTGACGCTGACGCGCGACATTATCGGCCGCTGGCTGGGGCGCACGCATGTCGATTGCGCATCGGTGGCCGCCGAGATGAAACTGTCGGAACGCTCGCTGCGGCGGCGGTTGGCCGAGGAGAACACCTCTTTCCGCGACCTTCTGCAGCAGGCCCGGCAGGAACGGGCGCAGACGCTATTGTCCAAAACCGGCATATCGCTGACCGTGGCTGCCGAACAATTGGGCTATGCGGACACGGCTGCTTTTTCCCGCGCTTTCAAGGAATGGACCGGGGTTTCCCCCGGTCGTTTCCTGCGCAAGGATGGCTGATCTACCAGCCGCTCAGCACCTTGCCATTGGCCAGCTTGACCGTTTTGAGCATCCCGCCCGGCTTGCCGTTGCGCAGCGGGTAAAAGACGATGTCGACCTTGTCGCCCGCTTTCAGGGTTTGATAGTTCCAGCCCGCATGGGTCATCAGATTGGGGCTGCTGCATTCCAGCGCATAGGTCGTCTGGCCGGATTGGACCACCACAAAGGCATGCGGGTTGGTCCATGTGAATTTATCGACCAGCATACCGGCCATTTCGACCTGCTTGGTCTGGTCAAACATCGCAAAGGAATGATGCGCGGCGGCAGGCTGGGCGCCGACCATCATGGCGGCAGCAAGCAGGATGGAGGGGGTCTTGTCGGCCATGGGGCGATGTCTCCAATTGTCGATGGGGTCAGAACAGAACGTCGAGCGTGAAGCCGATCCAGCGGCCCAGAAAGATCACCGCCGTCCACAGCAGCAGCGAAAGCACGCCGGCCGCACGCGCCGCAAAGGGCGGGGTGGCATCTTCGTCCCACTGGTCGATCGTGCGCTGGGTTGCGGCATGGAAAATCGCCATGTTGATCCCGGCAGCGGCAATCATCAGCAACTTGAGGCGAAATTCGGTGTTGGCCGCATAGGCCATCGCATTCGAGGCAAACAGCAAGCCGCCCGAGATGATCGCCAGCCCAAAGGCAATCCATGTAAAGGGCAGCAATTCGGTAATCAGCCGGTTTGTGCTGCGCCGATGCGAGGCATAGCCGACCAGCCGCAGATCGACGATCAGAATGGTGCCAAAGACCAGCGTGATGGCCAGCACATGCAGCGATTCCAGCAGCGGAAAGGCATTGACGTTTTCACGAATGGCATTCGAAAGCGGCAGATCGTAAATCTGCTGAAGTGTGTTTTGCAGGGTCATGATGAAGGCTCCCCCCGATTTTGTTGTGCAGGACGTGGGCGGCGCGCGGCCGTCAGGTATAGGCGATGAAGCGGCCGCAAAAGATCACCGCGATCCACACGGCCAGCAGCAGCCATGAGACAGCTTTTGCCGCAGGCGGCGCATCGTCGCGCAACAGCGGGCGGCGCAGCATGACCGTTGCCGCAAAGGCAAAAAGCACCAGCGCCATTTTGGCCCAAAACACCGTATTGCCCAGAGTACGGGCCGGTTCGGCAACGATCAGCATCACCCCGCTGAGCAGCAGCACGACCAACGCCCGCCACAGCCAGGGCAGATAGCGCCGCACCACCTTGCCCGCCGGTTCATCGTTGGCCAAGACCGAGGCAAGGCGCAGTTCAGACACCAGCGCCGAACCGACAACGACCGCGATGGCCAGAATGTGGATGCTTTGCACCGTGGGAATGATCCAGCTCGTCTCGCGAAACGTGCTGGAGATTGGCGTGGCGTAGAGCCAGTCACCAAAGGATTGGACATTCATTGCTCAGGTCTCCCCATTTGGCATTCTTGTATCGTGATGGATGCGGCCTGTTGGCGTAGCGGGCCTTGGGGCGCGGGGGAGGTTTGAAACCGTTGCAATACGGGAACACGGCGAGGTGAAACGGCGAAAGGATGCGGGGGGCGGTGCGGGCGGATCAGCGCAATGGACGCGGGCGATCCCTCTCAAAATCCTCCGGCCTTGCCACGGGCGTCAGATGCGCGGCATCCTCGGGCAGGATGACGCCGGATCGCACTGCATCCCTGGTCGCTGCCGCATAGCGGCGGGCATAGTTGGTATAGGTGCCGTAAAGTTTTCTGAGCCGGGCGGCGGAATAGGGCCGTTTCGAATCATAAACCACGCCGCATCCGGTTTCAAAATCAGTCCAATATTCCGCAGCGGGCACTGTGATCCATGGCGGGCGGATGCCGCCTGCCGGGTTGCCGGTTCGCGTGTCGCGCCAAATGCCGTCGGGTTTGCGCGTCACGCGCGCGGCACGCGGCATGGGCCGGTTGTTTCGCACCCATTGGTCCATCGCGTCCAGCAAGGCCGAAAAAGGCATTTCGGCCGGTTCGTCATAAATGAACTGACAGCGCGGATCGTCGGGCTTGCCGCGCTGGTTGGGCCACGGTTCGATCTCGCCCGTGCCCAGATCGGCGGCGCGCAGATGCGAGGTGCCCATTACCTCATAATAGCGCAGCATCGGCCTGTCGCTGTCGGGGGGCAGGGCGATATGCTCCATCGCATCATGAACAGTTTCGGATTGGCTGTAGATCGTGACAAATGGCACATCGGGCGGCAGGCGCGAGGGCAGACGCAGGGCCGGTCCGGCCACTTCGCCATAGGAGAATTTGCCCGTCATATAGGCATCGATCAGCGGGCGCCCATCGGGCATCCGCCATTGCTGATGCCGCCCCTGATCGAGGTAATCAAACCAGACCTGCGCCTGAACCGCCCAGTTGTTGACATAGATGCGCCGGACATCCAGCCCGGCCGCCGGGCCATCGGCACGATTGGATTTCAGCAACATCGCCAATTCCGCCCCGATCCCCTGCGCCTGAGGCAGGAACGGATCGGGCAGGCCGCCGCGCGTAAATTTTTGCGGATCGTAATAGCTGCCCAGTGGGGCATAGCGGGCATAGTCGAACCGGCGCATGAAATCGAAATTGACGATGGTGCCATATTGGCTCCGGCTCTCGTCGGTGACGCCGGGGGGCGGAGGCGGAAATTTGGGATCCTGGACGGGCGTGTTGATGTTGAGCGTATAGCCGACAAAGGCAAACCCGCGCCGCAGCAGATAGTCTTTCGTCAAGATCCACCCGGCGGCGCGCTCGCCGAACCAACTGAAGGGCTCGATGATGACGGTGCCGTTGAAATGCTTTGGATCGGATGGTTTGCGGATCAGAAACCGTGTGACATAGGGCGTTTGGGCCACAATCTGGCCCTGCGCCGAAATGGCCGGTGCCACGCCGGACAGGTAATATTCCTCCTCGACATAACCGGCGTGTTTCAGATCAGCATATTCCGTGCCCCTGCGCAGCGCCGAGGACAGGGGCAGCGCGCCGCTGTCCGGCACCCGGATGGCGATGGGCATGGGCAGCGTGAAGGGGATCGTCTCCGCCCTTGCCGCCATGGTTCCGGCCAAACACAGAGCGATGCCCCAGCGCCAAAAGAAGCGCGCGAGATGTTTTGAAACGACGTCCATGGCGGCTGCCTTCCTTTCCTGTGATTTTCTCGGCCGATCCGTGCCTTACCGCGTCTGATCGAACCCGTTTCAGGGACCGTAACCCAACCGTTTCATGCGCGGCTCGTTGGCTCATTTGCCCTAGGACGAGGCCTTCAAGACGCCATCAGGGAGAAAACGGTGATGAAGGGTGAAAACAGATTGATTCGGTTTGGGGTGATGGCCTTGCCTGCTGCCTTGATTGTGCTGGCGGTATCGGCGTGCGGCGAGCGCAAGGATGCGGGGCAGGCCCAGCCGAGGGGATCGACGGCGGCCACGCCTTTCCTGCCCGTCGTTTCGGTCAAAGAGTTGATGGATTCGACCGTCGATCCGGCCGCAGACGGCGTGTGGGACGCGGTGGGCACGGTTTCGTCGGCCAAAGGCGTCGATCACCATCAGCCGCGCAATGCCGAGGAATGGCAGGCTGTTCGCCGCCATGCCGTTACGCTGGCCGAGGCGATGAACGCGGTGATGGTTGATGGCCGCCATGCGGCGCCTGCCGGAACCAAGGCGGGGCTGGGCGAGCAGGAACCGGCCCAGATCGATGCCGCGATCAAGGCCAATCCGGCCCAGTTCGATCAGTTCGCCACCGCCACGCGCGATGTGGCGGTCGACATCATCGCCGCGATCGACCGCAAGGATACCGAGGCGCTGATGCGCCTGGGCGGAACGCTGGATGATCGCTGCGAAGCCTGCCACGTGACCTATTGGTATCCCAATTCGCCCCGGCCCAAGACCTGATCCGCAATCGGGGGCGCCCAATGGCCCGGACCACCGGGCGCCTTCATCGCAGGACAAGGTCCACCCGCTGGGCATTGCAAGAAAACCCAGGCATATAACGGCGCAGGAACTGCGTCTCGACCACGGCCTTTTCCGCAAGGCCCTCCACCCCGGCCAAGGCCGCATCCAGCAGTTTCTCGTCCCGCCCGAATGCGCGTATGCCCTTGAGATCCGACCAGACGAGCCAGAAGGAGCGTCCGTCATCCGCGATCCATCCTGGCGCGATCTGCGGGGCATAGGCGCGGGCCTTGCGGTCCCCGCCGGGACACCACGCGGTATCCTCGTGAATCTGGCGCCACGGTCCCCATGGGTTGGGTGCAACCCACAGGCCGAAATAGCTGGGCCGGCCAAATTCCGTTCCGTCGCTCGCCACGCCGATCCCGGCGCTTGCCATCATATAGCACCCCAGCGGCGCGTTATAGACCACACTGGGGAGCCAGCTTTCGACCACAAGATCGCCGGGGAACAGATTGGTATAATTGACCCAGCCCCTTGGAAAACTGTGCACCGGATGCCGCCGGGCAATATCGGCCGACCAGATGGCACGGCCTTGCGCATCATGGCCGGCAAAGAAGCGATAGGCCGAACGCTGCGTGATCGCCTCGGGTCTGACACGAAACAGCACAAGCTGGTTCATCAGCCCATCGGTGCTGCCGTTCAGGCCATAGATGTAGAGCCAACCGTCGGGCGTTGCAGGCTGGCCGCGCATCGGTTGCACTATGCTGAGCAAAGAGAAGGCGCCATTGGCCTCGTTGAAAAAGGTGAAGCTCTCGCGCGATTGCTGGGACCAATCTTCCCAGACCACAGGGGTCGTACCGTCGCGATTGCGCCATGTGCGGCCATTGTCGGCCGACCAGATGAGTTTGGCCCCGCTCCAGCGCTGGGGCCGCTCGGCCGCATTGTCATGCGTGGCGACGAATTGGTAAATGCGTTCGCCCAATTGGATGACGCCGTGTCCGTAATAGCGGGGCGCCTCCGGCGGGCGGGCGGTGCGGTTCAGGTCGGGATAGTGCGGCATCACGGCAAAGCGCGCAGTTTTTGGGCCGCCCTCAATCGTCCACAGGCGGGTGTTGTAAAAAGCCGTGGGCGGATCGGCCCAGCCGGGACCGTCGTTGACCACAACCAGTTGCGTGCCATCGGGCCGCAGCGTCATTTTATAGCCATCGCCAAGGCCGCCCAATCGCAAGACGGTCTGGTCGCGAGGGACGGCGCGGACAATGCGAGGATCGGACCCCCTGGCGATCCCGGTCGGTAACGCCAGAGCCGTCAGCGATTGGGCGAGGAAGTGGCGCCTGCTGGTCATGGCCATATTCCCTTCATGCACATCACAAACCCGGCCCGCCAATGCGGAAGGCCGGGTATGGAGGACGGCAAAATTGCCGATTTCACTTTATTTCATCGGAGGTCTTCATCTCCACCGTGCCATCGGGCTTGACCTTGAGCAGGGGGTCTTCGCGCTCGCAGAAATATTCCATGATTTCATATTGCGGGTTGCGCTTGTAACCATAGGTGAAGCGATAGGGTTTGAGCAGCATCTTGGGGTCCTCGATGGTGATCTGGTCCTCCATCAGTTCAGGCCCCGTGCGGCGGATGCGCTCGGTGATGGTCATGTCGGCGCTGTGCGGGATTTCAAAAAAGCGCACATCCTCCTTGACCCCCCGCGTGGTCAGCACCAGCGTATTGCCTTCCCAGCGGCCGGTCGTCATGCCGTAAAACGAGGGAGTGATGTCGTCCAATTTGGGCTGTGCGCGGTTCAGATAGATACGCCGCGTCTGGGTCAGGAATTCGGCCAGAACCGTGACTCGCCCCGGAGTCTGGAGGATTTCGATCGGGAAAATCGCCCCCATGATCATCGGCATGCCTTCGGGCATGCATTGCGTGCTGGGATCGACCAGCGGCGTGCCGGCCTTCAGGGCGGCATCACGCTTGTCACGCAGCGCTTTCCATTGGGTGGCATAGGGTTCGCGCAGGGTTGGGCCGTCGCCGGGCACCGGCAATTCACGAAAGGTGTTTTCATCGCCCGCGAACGGGTCGGGATAGAGTTCCCAGACGCCGCTGATGTCGCGTGGCGCAACGGCTTTGCTTTTGGCGGCGGTTGCGGCGGAGGGCGCCTTGGCTTTGGCGGCCTTGGCTTGGGCCGGGGCCGCCTGGGCCGTCATCATGATCGTCGTCAGGGCCGCAGCCTGAACAAATGTATTGAAACGCATCATATTCTCCCTGTGCGGCCGTCGTGTTGCGACCACATCGCATCATGATCGCATTCGCCCGCGCCCGCCGGGCGCAGGCAGCCGGACCGAATTCACCAGCCGCTCAGCGTGCGCCCGTCGGCCAGCTTCACCGTCTTGAGCATCCCGCCCGGCTTACCGTTGCGCAGGGGATAGAAGGTGACATCCACCGCATCGCCCGGCTTGAGCGTGTTGAACTTCCAACCCGCCTTGTTCATCATGTTCACGCTGCTGCATTCGAGCGCATAGCTGGTGTTCACGCCGCCGGCATTGACGCTGACCACCACAAAGGAATGCGGGTTGGTGAAGCGGAATTCGGTAACGGTGGCATGGGTTTTGGTGTCGATTTTTGTCTGGTCGAACATGGCAAAGGAATGATGCGCCATCGCCGGCGAGGCGATGCCCAGCCCAAGCAGACCGCCGGCCATGAACATCTTCAGGTTCATCGAAATCATTGCAAAAAGGCTCCTCTCGTACTGGACGGAAGCGGCGGATCGATGCCGCGCCGGGCCGGGTGCCGGACAGGCATCACGGCAGCACGGCGCCTCGGCATCACGTCCATGTGCGTCCTTAGTCCGCAACGCTGGCGAAAATGGGCGCGCGGAGCGACGGGATTACTGTTGCGAAACCGTTACAGCTTCTGCAATTTCTTGTGATATTATGGGTTTGCCCGCTTGGCGTCGCATTGGGCAAGATACGCTTCCGATATTTCAGATTCGAAACAAATGGTATAAATTCATATGAATTGTTGCATTTTGATAGACGGATGATTCCCCCATGTCGAGCGCTCCGCCTGCCCAATTTTCCGCGCCTGAGGCGCATGTGCAGGCCATGGATGAAGCCGTGGCCCGAATGCGTGCGGCGCTGGAGCGGAACAGGTCGGAAAGGCTGCTCGCGCTCTTCGACTATCTGGTGGAACAGGCCGATGAACCAACCGCACCGTCGGAATCCCAGATCGCGGGCGCCGTATTCGTCGATGCTCGCAGTCCCGCCTATCGCCCCGACGCGAATGTGCGGGTCTATGTCCACCGCCTGCGCAAGCTGATCGATGCCGAATTTGCCGATCATCAGGGGCCTTCTCTGCGCCTGCCTGCCGGAACCTATCGGCTGGAACTGGTGGACGATGCCGCCGAAGCAGGGGTTCTGCCTGCGCGCGATGACTTGATCGATGTACGCCCGCGCCTGCGTGCAGGAATGGCGGCATGGTTGCTGGTGCTGCTGTTCGTGATAGGCGCGGCGGCCGGTTTTGTCTGGTGGCAGCATGAGCGGGGCCAAACCTTGGCCACCGCCTCGCCATGGTCGGCGATGGCAGGGAGCAACCGGCCTATCGCGGTGGTGATGGGCGACTATTACTTCTTTACCGAAACGCCTCCCTCCGCCCCGCCCGACCGCCCTTTGCGCGAAATATGGGATCACAATGTGCCCACGCGCGAGGATCTTATCATCGTCCAGATGCTCAATCCCCAGAAAGCCGAAACAGTGAGGGACACGGATCAGCATTATGTATCGGCCGCCACCATGAGTGCCGCCGCTACCATCCGGGCCGCTCTCGTGCGTGACGAGGCATTCCGCAACCGAACCATCCGGTTATATGCCGCTTCGCAACTCACGCCCGATGTGCTGAAAGTTTCGGACATCATCTATGTCGGGCAAATGGGCGGCATCGGAAACCTGCTGCGCGATCCGCTGATCCAGGCATCGCGCTTCCGCCTTGATACGGGGACGGACGCTCTGGTCGATACCGTCGACGGCAAGCGTTATCAGTCGGACGGAATGGAGCTTCATGACGAGCGCATCGCCCGTCGCGATTACGGCTATCTGGCCTGTCTGCCTGGTCCTGCGGGCAACACGGTGCTTTTCATCGCTTCTCTCCATGATCCAGGCTTGAGTGAAATGGCCGAACTGAGCACGGATGCCGCAAGATTGCGCGCTGTGGCGCATGGGCGCATGGGTTGCGGCGGCGGTTTTGAGGCGCTGTTTCAGGTGCGCACATTGGGCAGCGCCCATCTCGGCTCGACCTGGCTGCTGGACCGTCCGGCAAAAGTTCAGGGCATTTGGGATAATTCCGCACCAGCCCCGGAATTCCGCATGGACAATGTTGCCTCGACGCCCTGATGGCTTGGGTCGAACAGGCCGCAACTGGTACAATTCGGGCCGCTTGAGCAATACAAAGTCGCCCTTGGCCGTGGTGTGATGGTCCCATGACGATTTTGCCTTTGAAGACGGCGCTGGCCGCGATGCTCTTGTCGATGGGGCTTGCTCCCTCGATTGTCCGTGCCGATGCCATTGAGGACCGCGTGCGTCAGGAGATGGTGCGCGGCGATGTGCCGGGTGTGGCCGTGGCTATTGTGCGCGATGGAAAACCCTTGCGTATCGAAGGCTTTGGCTTTGCCAATATCGAGCATCAGGTTCCGGTCCATGCCGACACGCTGTTCAAGACGGGCGCCCTGGGCATGCAGTTCACGGCCGCCGGGGTCTTGCTGCTGGCTCAGGAGGGCAAGCTGGATCTGGATGCTTCGGTGCGGCGCTATCTGCCCGAATTGCCTAAAAGCTGGCAACCGGTCAACTTGCGCCGGATGCTGAACCATACGTCGGGTTTACCCGCGACGCCCAATGGCGATTTCCGCGTGGAATATTCCGATGCCCAGATGCTCGACATCATCGCGCATGAAAAACTGAACTTTCCCGCAGGCACCCGCTGGCGCTTCAGCTATGTCGATTATGTGGTGCTGGGTCAGGTTATGGCGCGGGTGACAGGGCAACCCTATGCGCGCTTTCTGGTGGACAGGGTCTTTGCCCCGCTGGGCATGACGCGCGCGCGCGGTATTGATGAAATGGCGATCATTGCCAATCGATCGGCCGGTTATGAACGGCGCGATGGCCATTTGCGCAATGCCGAATGGATTTCGGCGGCCGCCAATTCCACGGCGGATGGTTCGCTCTACCTCTCGGCGCTGGATTATGCGGCATGGGCCGCCGCCATGAACCGACAGAGCCTGTTGGCCCCATCGTCATGGGCGGCGATGGGGCGGCCCGCCCGGCTGGAAAATGGGACGCTCTGCCATTACGGTCTGGGTTGGTACATGGACGACAAGGCATGGTGGCACGGCGGATCGTGGCAGGGGTTCCAGACCTTTGCGATCCGCTATCTCAAGCCGGAATTGACCGTGGTGGTGTTGGCCAATGGCGAGGGGGCCGATGCGGAAGGCCTCGCGCGTGACTTGGCCGGATTGGCCGAGCCTGCGCTGGCAAGGCAAGATGCCGCGCCCATCCCCGACACTGACCCGGCCATGACGGCGCAGGGGGCGGCCCTGCTCGATGCGGTGGCGGCCAATCGTGTGGCGGCCCATGACTTTGCCGACTATGCGGCCCTTGATCTTAAAGAGATGGTGGCGCAATATTCAGGTCTGCTGCAAGGGTTGGGGGCGCGAAAGGATCTGGCGCTTTTTGCGAAAGCCGATCAATGCGGCGAGCCATCGTGGCGCTATCGTGCCCATTATCGCGATCAGGTGATCGAACTGCGGCTGGTCAAGGCGGCCAACGGCCGGATCGGCAATCTGGAAATCGTGCCGGTGAGCCGGTGGGATGCGCCGCTCTGAAACGGCGGGCGGGCGCTCTCAGCGCAATCCGCGCGCGGTGACAAGGCGGCTGTCCATCAGCATGCCATCGCGCGAGTGGAACTCATACAGCGCTTCAAAATGACGTTTGCGCCCGATGCGGGCGGAAATCTGTTCCAGACTTTCCGGATTGGTGGCAATGCTGCCCATCTGGTCGGTGGCAAAATCGCCCATGCCCGCGCTGATCAACAGCCCGCGTCCCGCAGGTCCGGGCAGATTGGCCAGATAGCCGTAATCGGTGCGAACGGCATGCTCATCGGCGAGCGGGGGCGATCCCCGAAATACCTGACCGCTGGCGGGATCGGTGATGGTGTCCGTGGCCGTCAGACGAAACTGCGTTTGCGCGCCGACGGTTGCCGACAGCGGCCCGAGATTGGCAATGCGGCCGACATACACGACATTGCCTGCCGCCAGCATTGCCGGTTTGAGCTTTGAAGCGGCCAGTACGGCGGGGCGGCGACGCGGATTTTCGCTTGCATTGGGCAATGCCTGCAGGATGGTCCATGCCGCCTGCGCGCTGGAGACAGGGGTAAAACGCAGGTCGAAGTCGTAGAGGCGATAAAATTCCTCGGGATGCGTGCGGATATGCTGGCCCAGATCTTCGCGGGATTTGATCGCCGGGTCCAATATCATGCGCTGCACTGCCTTGCGGTCTCCCGTTTCGGCCAGCCCATAGGCATCACCCACCAGAATGAGGGGCTGCGTTCCGGCATCCAGCCCGCGTGACAGCACGCTGGCATTGCGCCTCGCATCCTGTTGCGACGTCGTGGGCCAGACCGCCCAGGCCGCCAAGGCCGCCACGCCCAGCCCGGCCGCTGCGGCCGCCATGGGCCACCAGCGCCGGGCCTGACGTGGCTCAGGAGGCAGGGGCGGGGGTTCCGGCGATGGCGGTATCGACTCTTGGCTGTCGGGCATGGCCAGCGCGATGCGGTATTCGCCCTTGGGAATAATCAGGCGCGGTCCGGTTTCACCGCGATAATGGTCATCAAGCCGCTTGCGCAGGCGGTGAACATAGACACGGACACCGGAATCCGCGCCCGAATCCTGAACGCCATCGGTGCCGAATACGGCCAGCGCGACCTCGATCTCCTTGGGTGCGCGGACATCGCCTGATCGTTCGGCAAGGTAATCGAACAGGCGCAGTTGCAAAACCGAACGGCCCGCAGCAATCGCTTTGCGCATCCGCCCGACTTCGGCGGTGAATAGTTCGGCGTGATCGCGGTGCGTGGGGGAGGCAGGGGACGATTCGCCGGACACTGAAACCTCATTAAGTAAACAATATTGGCCTTTGTAGCATTTCTGTTGCGGAAAGGAAATATGGCGGCAAGGCCGGTCGGCGCGCGCATGGGGCAGGCTCTCTTGGCTCTGGATGCCGGGAATGTAACGGTTTCGCAACTGTAAAACCTTCGTCTTTACAACTGTATTGGCTGCAGCCTGCTTCTGCTCAGCCGTGCGCCGGAGGCGCTGGAAAATAGCGGCGGGACAGATGTTACAGGGAGAAATAACAATGACTTCGACGCAGCGCGCGCACCGTGTTTTACACATGCGCAACGGTCTGTCGGCGGGGCTGGCCATGTCAGCCCTACTGATGGCGTCACCTGCGCTGGCGCAGGATGGGGGTGGGGCGGCATCCGCACGCAACGCCGATGCGCCGCCTCCGGGTGAGATTGTCGTTACCGCCACGCGCAAGGCGCAATCGCTCAGCCGCGTGCCGGCGAGCGTGGTGGCCAAGAGCAGCGTGGAACTGGATACGCAGGGCGTGCGCTCGATCGCCGATATTGCGCAGGTGACGCCCGGCATCACCTTTGGCCAGTCCGCGGTCCTTTACGGCACCGGGCAGACCTCGATCGCGATCCGCGGCATCGATTCCGCCTCCGGCATCCCTACCACCGGTGTTTACATCGATGATACGCCGGTCCAGACCCGCGTAGGCGTCAGCCCGTCGCTCAGCAATCCTTACCCGCAGGTGTTCGATCTTGACCGCGTCGAGGTGCTGCGCGGGCCGCAGGGCACGTTGTTCGGCAGCGGTTCGGTGGGCGGGGCGGTGCGCTTCATCATGCCCAAGCCCAGCTATGACAAGATCTCGATGTATGACCGCGCCGAAGTGGGCACCACGCATAATGGCGCGGCCAGCTATGAAGGCGGCGTTGCGCTGGGCGCGCCCATCGTCACCGACAAGATCGGCTTTCGCGTGAGCGCATGGACCCGACATGACGGCGGCTATATCGACCGTCTGGATCGGACCACCAAACAGGTCACGCAAAAGGACATCAACAGTTCGGACACGGTGTCGCTGCGTCTGGCGGTGGGTGCGCGGGCCACGGACCGGCTGACGATCACCCCGTCGATCTTCTATCAGTATCAGAACATTGCCGATGGTTCGCGCTTTGAAGTGGCGGCCTCGGATCTGGCCCATGCCGATCAGCGGTTGAGCCTGAATACAAGGCCCGAGCGGCACCGCGACGATTTCTATCTGCCCGCACTCAAGGTCGAGCTGGATCTGGGCAGTGCCACGCTGGTTTCCGACACGTCCTATTTCCACCGCACCACGCGAACGCAGAGTGATGACGCCACGCTGAGCCTGACGCTGTTTGGCGGCGTGGTCGGCACCATCCCAAGCCAGTTCCAGTACTATGCGCCGGGCACGCAAAGCCATACGATCCAGAAATCCTTTACGCAGGAACTGCGCCTGCAGAACAACAATGCCAACGACCGATTCAACTGGATCGTCGGCCTGTTTTATCAGCGCTCCTTTGTGCAGGACCAATATGCGGGCAGTGATCCGCAATTGCTGGATGTCGTGAATTACGCTCAGGCCCAGAACGGCAATCCGCCCTACACCTCATTGATGGATGCCTATGGGGTCGATCTCTATCAGGGCCAGTTCAGCGTGTTTCAGCGCAACACCCACCGCGATCAGCAATTTGCCGCCTATGCGCAGGCCGATTATGAAGTGGTGCCCCGGCTGAAGCTGACGCTTGGCGGGCGCTACACGATTGCCAAATATCAGTTTGAAGGTTTCACCGCCGGGCCGCTCTACACAACGCCTGGGCGCACCGACAGTCTGGGCATCACCAGCCGTACCTTTACGCCACGCCTGGGCGTGACGTTTCAGGCCGATCCGCGCAACATGTTCTATGTCAGCGCCGCCAAGGGCGTGCGTGGACCCGGCGTTTCGCCGCCCGTGGGCCTGACTTGCACCAGCGATGCCGCGGCCATCGGCTTTGATCCGCTCGCCTCGCTCAATGTCAAGCCGGACTCGATCTGGAGCTATGAGGCGGGCAGCAAAAACCGTCTGTTTGGCGGCAAGCTGGCCATGGATGCCTCGATCTATCATATTGACTGGAACAATGTGCAGACGCTCTTGGCGCTGCCGACCTGTTCGATCTATGCCGCGCTCAATCTCGGCTCGGCCAAGGTTGACGGGTTCGATCTGGCCGTGACCTTGCGGCCCATGCGATCGCTCACGCTGGGCGCCTCGGTGGCCTATACCAATGCGCGCTATACCTCGGCCATTCCGGGGCCGAACGGCAGTACCATCCGCAAGGCGGGAGAGCCCTTTGCCGTGGCGCCGTGGTCGCTCCAGCTCAATGGTGAATTCACTCAGCCCATCGGCGGCATCGAAGGCTATGCCCGTGCCGACTTCTCGTACAACAGCCACAACGGCAGGCCGGTCGACGTCAATTCGCCGCTGGTCGATCCGGCCTTGCCGCGCCCGCCCGCCACATCGCAGCTTGACCTGCGCGTCGGCGGTCGGATCAAGGCGGACTGGGCGGATCTTGATCTCAGCCTCTATGCCAACAACGTGACGGACAGCCAGCCCATCCTGGCGCTTTATCACGATTCCCCGATTTCGACCTGGTATCGCGCGGGCAGTTTCCGCCCCCGCACCATCGGTCTTACCCTGACGGCGCGCAAGTGAGGCGCGCTTTGTTTGTCATGGTCAGCGCTCTTGCAGCGCTGACCAGCACCCCGGTTTGGGCGGAGCCTGATTTTTCAGGGGTCTGGAACCGCTATCCGGCCTATCCCGACACGTTTTCAGGGCTGCCCGACCCGCCCGAACTGCAAGTGGTGGAGCCGCCTTTGCGCGAGCCATATCTGACGCAGTGGCGGGCCATGCAAAAGCGCCGCGCCGATGCCGATGCTGCGGGCACGCCTTTGCCAACCCCCAGTTCGCAATGCCTGCCCGAGGGGGTTCCCGGCATAATGGGCGCGCATTACGCCTTGCAGATCCTGCAAAATCCCGCGCTCAAGCAGGTGACGGTGCTGGGTGAGTTTATGTCACAGATCCGGCGCATCTATCTTGATGAGCCGCTGCCCCCGATCAAAGAGATCAATCCGGGCTATTTCGGGCGGTCGACCGGCCATTGGGTGGGTGAGGCGCTGGAGGTGGAAACGGCCGGTGTGCGCGAGGACGTGCAATATGCCGACATCCCGCATTCGGCCGACATGCTGGTGCGCGAGAGATTGCATTTGCGGCCAGACGGCATTTTGGCCGACTTTGTGACGATTACCGATCCGCAATACCTGACCCGTCCCTACACTTTCACCTTCCTCTACAAGCGCGAGCCGAAAGACTATCGCATTGAGGAATATGTCTGCGAACAAGTAAAACCGGGCCAATAAAAAGGAGCCAGATCCCGGCATCCGGGTCTGGCTCCTTTATGTACCATGCGGTGGATTACAGGAAAACCGCGCGCGACAGGCCGCCGTCGACGGCAATCGATTCCCCGGTGATCCCGCTGCCCAGTTCGCTGGCCAGGAACACGATGGGATCGGCCACTTCATGCACTTCGAGCATGCGCCTGAGCGCGGCGGGGGCACCCGCCTCGCGCTCGACAATCGCTTCGAAGGTCGTGCCTTCCTCGGCGGCCATTGCGTTGAACCACTGCTCGATATGCTCGGTGCGGGTAACGCCGGGATGGATGATGTTGACGGTGATGCCGTCACGGCCCAATTCATCCGACAGCGTCTTGGTAAAATGCACCAGCGCCGCGTTGCGCATCCCGCTCAACGCCTCGGTGCAGCGCGCCGTCAGGCCGCCGACATTGACGATACGGCCCCATCCGGCCTTGCGCATATGGGGGGCACAAGCCTTGGCGGTGCGGAAATAGCCCATCAGTTTGGTGTTGAGGTCGAGCAGCAGCGCGTCCTCATCGGCCTCCTCGATGGCGTTGCGGACCAGACCGCCGGGCGCCGCCGCGCAATTGACCAGAATATGCACCCCGCCGAAATGCGCGACCGTGGCATCGATCAGAGCCTGCACCGCCGCCATGCTGGTCGTGTCGGCGGGAATGGCCAGAACCTCGCCGCCGGTTTCCTCGCGCAATTGCGCGGCGGCCGCCTCCAGTGTGGCCTTGGTGCGCGCGGCGATCACGACCTTGGCGCCAGCGGCCGCAAGTTTACGCGCCGTTTCCTTGCCGATGCCCACGCCGCCGCCTGTGATGATGGCCACCTTTCCGGCCACGCCCAATTCCAATGTCATGCTTTGCTCCTCGTCTTATCCTTGGCAAAGGTGGTCGTAACCGTGCCTGTTATTGTCCTGTCCGGCGTGCCGAAATGCGCGGTCACGCCTTTGTCCGTTGTAATTTGTGTGATCCCGGTCATGCTGCCGCAAGCGATGATCTGGTTTTGCCGCAGGCTTTCGCCTCGTCGCCCCAGCCATGCCGCCAACCAGCCCAGCGCCAGCAAGGGATGGCCCATCACGGCGCTCGCGGCGCCATAGACCGGCTCTGCTCCTTCCGGCTGAAGCACCACGGTGCCTTCCGCCAGCCCTTCGTGCCAGCCTTCGGCCAGCATGTCGCCCGTCACGATGGCGTGGAGCAGGCCATTGTCGGCCACGATGCCCGCTGGGGAGAGATCATCATCGGCAAAACGGCTCGAACAGATTTCCAGACCCAGCCAGACCCGATCAATCGCCTCGGCCATGGTTGACGGCGAGGGCGGGTCGGTCATGACGGGCAGATCAGCGCCGATGCGGACCAGCAATTCGGCCTCGGCATAAACGGGCCGGTCGGTGGGGGGCGCGATCACGGGCGCGGCAAGGTCGGACGCCGCGATAAGGCCCACCAGCGGGCCGTCCAGCCCCATCGCTTCCTGCGCACGCGAACTGGTCGCGGCCAGCTTGTAGCCCGCCAGCGGCACGTCGCGCAGGGCAAAGGCGGCCTGCTGCACATGATAGGCCTGATCCAGCGTCAGCACGGCGGCAATCCTGCCCTCGACATGGCCCAGTGCGTCGCCGGTTGCGCGCGCATGGGCCAGCGATTGCGCCAGCAAGGCATCCGGGCCTGTCCAAGGAGCCTGTGTCATGAAGATTCCTCCCCATTGATTTCCTGTTGAAGGCAATCATGCCGAGATTGTCTCGTTATAGCAACAGAAAATGGAAAAACTTTTTGATTGTTTCCTTTTTGATGTGACGCTATCCCTAACTCGACTCGGAAAAGGCCGAGCCTTGGCGGCGCATGCTTTTGCGACGCACCACAGGAATTTTTGCCGTTCGGGCGCTGGAAAGCGGCGCTGCGCGGACGGGAATTGGGGAGAAATTCGATGGCCTTGGTGGAAAATGCCTATGACGTGGCGCAGCGTCTGACCCGGGACATGGCGGGCAAGGTGCAGGGCCTGCTGATCGACGGCCAGCGGGTTCCCGCGCTCTCGGGCGAAAGCTTTGCCACGATCAACCCGGCCACCGGCGAGGAAATCGCCCAAGTGGCGCGCGGCGGGGCGGCTGATATTGACCGCGCCGTGGCGGCGGCCCGGCGCGCGTTCGAAAATCCGGCATGGCGCCGGATGAATGCCAATGACCGCTCGCTGCTGCTCTATCGTCTCGCCGATCTGATCGAGCAGCATGCCGATGAGCTGGCCGTGCTGGAATGTCTCGACAATGGCAAGCCGTGGCTGTTCACCAAGGCGGTCGAGATCGAGGGCTCGATCAAGACGTTCCGCTATTTCGCGGGCTGGCCCACCAAGTTCGGCGGCGAAACGCTGCCCGTCTCGCCCCGCAGCGGCGCGCGCATTCTCAATTACACGACGCGCGAGCCGGTGGGCGTGGCGGGGCTGATCGTGCCCTGGAACTATCCGATGTCGATGGCGGCATGGAAGATCGCTCCGGCTGTCGCGGCAGGCTGCTGCGTCATCCTCAAGCCTGCCGAGCAGACCCCGCTCACCGCGCTGCGCCTTGGCGAACTGGCGCTGGAGGCGGGCTTTCCGGCGGGCGTCATCAATGTCGTGCCCGGTTTTGGCGAAGCGGGTGCGGCGCTGGTCGAACATCCCGGCGTGGACAAGGTGGCCTTCACCGGATCGACGGCCGTTGGCAAGGCCATCGTGCGCGGCAGCGCGGGCAATCTCAAGAAAGTCAGCCTCGAACTGGGCGGAAAGTCGCCCCAGATCGTGATGGCGGACGCCGATCTGGATGCGGCCGCGGCCAGCATCGCAGCGGGCATCTTCTTCAATCAGGGCCAGACCTGCACCGCCGGTTCGCGCCTTTATGCCCATGCCAGCGTGGCTGATGAATTGCTGGAGCGCATTGCCGCCCATGCCGCCGCGCAAAAGATCGGCAACGGTCTGGACGATGCCACCACCTTTGGCCCGCTGATCTCGCAGGAGCAGTGGGATGTGGTGAACGGCTATGTCAACATTGGCCGGGAGGAAGGCGCGCAGGTTCTGGCGGGCGGGCGCCGTCCGGCGGAGCAGGGCAAGGGCTTCTTTTTTGAGCCCACCATTCTGGCCTCGGCCGGGCCGGACATGCGCGTGGTGCGCGAGGAAATCTTCGGCCCCGTGCTTTCCGCGCTGACCTGGACCGATCCCGAAGAACTGGTCCGTCAGGCCAATGACAGCGAATTCGGCCTGTCGGCGGGCATCTGGACCAATGACATCAAGACTGCGCACCGCATGGCCGAGGCCGTCAAGGCCGGAACGGTCTGGATCAATTGCTTCAACATGGTCGATCCGGCCAGCCCCTTCGGCGGGTTCAAGCAATCGGGCTGGGGCCGCGAACATGGCCGCGCCGCGATGGAACTCTACAGCGAGACAAAGAGCGTGTGGGTCAATCTCAGCTGAGATTTTTGCGCCGACAGCCAACAGATAGTGGAAGAGCGAAAATGCAAAAGACGCTTTTGGTATCGACCGACGGACAGGCGATCATGCGCAGCCATGACGGCGGCACGAACTGGTACCGCATCAACGTGGGCCAGGATCTGGAATATGACGACTGCGTGCGCTGCCTGCTGGTGGACCCTCGCCAGAACGGGGCGATCTGGGCGGGCAGCGAGCGTGGCCTGTTCCGCAGCGAGGATTGCGGGGCGCATT
The DNA here is from genome assembly GCF_028607105.1 of Novosphingobium humi. Lineage (GTDB taxonomy): Bacteria > Pseudomonadota > Alphaproteobacteria > Sphingomonadales > Sphingomonadaceae > Novosphingobium > Novosphingobium humi. The sequence continues at coordinate 234,734 of NZ_CP117418.1, forward strand.
GGCATCAGGTCGATTGTGCGCTCAACGGTTTTGCGGTTTGGAAACTGGCCGTTTCGGAAAGCAACCCGGATTACATGTATGCCGGAACCGGATCGCCCACCCGCGCCGCCTTTTTCCGCAGCACCGACGGTGGCAAGACGTGGCAGCAGACTGATCTCTTGATGCCCGAACGCTGCGCCGGGGTCAGTCGCCCGCGGATGCTGGCGCTGGCGGTCAATCCGCGCGATCCGCTCGATGTCTGGGTCGGCGTGGAAGAGGGCGGCCTGTTCCGCACCCTTGACGGCGGCGACACATGGGCACGGCTGGATGAGGAATGGCCCCATCACGCGGGCAATTCCGACATTCACGACATCGTGATCCTGCCCGCTCCGGCCGATCAGCAGGACATTGTTCTGGTTCTGGTGGTCAATGCGCTTTACCGCTCGACCGACGGCGGGCAGACATGGACCCGGATGCACGCCCGTGAAACATGGGGCCTGCGCTATGCCCGCGTGCTGCTGCGCAAACCGGGCAGCGACCGCGAACTGGCGATCGGCATTGGCGACGGCACGCCGGGCAATACGGCGGCGGTGCTGGTGTCCGCGGATGCGGGGGCCACATGGGCGCCGGGCAAGCTCGATTATCAGCCCAATTCCTGCCTCTGGGCCTTTGGCGCCAATCCGGCTTTGCCCGACCTGATGATGGCGGGCACCAAATTCGGGCATCTCTTCATCAGCGAGGACAGCGGGCGCAACTGGGTAAAACAGCGGCGCGAGTTCAGCGAAATTACCGGTATGACCTGGGTGCCCGGCGTGCCGTCGGATATGGAGTTGCCCCATGAAACCCATTAATGTGAAGCGGATCGCCCATATCGTCCTTTACGTGAAAGACCCGGACGCCTCGGCCCTGTGGTATAACAAGGTTCTGGGCACCGAAGTTTCCGCCCGCGTTCAGGACGGTCCGTACAAGGGCGGCATATTCCTGACCTTTGGCGACAGCGACCACGACATCGCGCTGTTTCCCGCGCAGGAAGGCGCCACCACGGGCAGGGAATTTGAGCATATCGGCCTGCAACTGGTCAGCCGCACGATGGATGACCTGCGCCGCGCCTATGGCCATTTGCTGGCCAATGAGGTGCGGATTGCCGAGATCCTCGACCATGGCGTTTCGGTGGGCATCTATTTCTATGACCCCGACGGCCACATGCTCGAAGTGTTTCACCAGTTGACCGACCATGCCGACGGCAAGGCCATCGCCCAATTGCATGACAATGGCGGTCAGGCCGACCCCACCCAACTCGATCCGCTCTGAGTGCGGATGATATCCTGAATCCGGAGAGAATTGATGAATACGCACACCCCCAATTTCGGTCCCTTTCACATTCGCAAGTGGTATGGCTTTGTGGATGAAACACTGGCCGGTGAAACCGGCGCCCCGGCCGATGGCGAACCGATCTACAAGTATGTCATCGCCGCGGCCATTCACTGCCCCTATGCCGGACAGTATGTTCAGGACCTGACCGGCTGGATCGATGCCTCGCCCGCGCTGGGTGTGGAAATCGGTCGCCGTCTCAATGCATTGAGCGGCGGCAAGGCGATCGAGAGTTATGGCAAGGCCATTCTGGTGGGCACCGATTGCGAGTATGAACACGGCAATGCGCTGCTGACCAATCCGGCGGCCAATCCGGTGCGCGATGCGGTGGGCGGCGGCAAGAGCTGGGTGCCCTCGACCGGCAAGCGCGGCGTGCCCGGAACCATCGTGGACATTCCGCTGGCGCATAAGGATGCCCTTTATGTCCGTTCGCATTATGACACGATCAGCGTGAGCTTTAACGACGGGCCGAACCGCGATGAAGTGATCCTGATCTGGGCCTTTGCCACGCGCGGCCGCCTCAACGCCCGTCTGGGCGGACTGAAGGCCAGCGAGGTCAAGGGCGAAGACGGGTTGGTGTAAGCCATGGCTGATGCGCAAGACCTGATGGCCGACAACAGGCCGCCTGAGGAGCCGGTCGGCCTTGAGGATGAGCGGGTTTCGTTCATCGAGGCCAATGGCCTGCGTCTGCGCGTGCGGGAATGGGGGCGGGCTGATGCGCCCGCCCTTGTCGCCCTGCATGGGCTGCGCGGTTTTTCCGGCACATGGCGGGCGCTGGCCGCATCGCTGGGCGCGGGCTGGCGCGTGATCGCGCTGGATCAACGCGGGCGCGGCGAAAGCGATTGGGATGCGCAGGCCAATTATTACACCGACGCCTATCTGGCCGATCTGGAGGCGCTGGTCGATGGATTGGGGCTGGGGCGTTTTGTGCTGCTGGGTCATTCGATGGGGGGAACCACGTCCTATGTCTATGCGGCCAAGCATCCGCAGCGGCTCAATGCCCTGATTATCGAGGATATCGCGCCCGGCTCCTCAATCAGCGGGGCGGGGGCCGAGCGGATCAAGGCCGAAATGGCCGCCCTTCCGCTCAGCTTTGCCGATTGGCGCGAGGCGCGGGCCTATTGGCGCCGCACCCGCCCCAGCGTCAGCCTTGCCGCGCTGGAGCAGCGCCTGTGGGAGAGCCTGCGCGAGACGCCTGATGGGCAAGTGGGCTGGCGCTATGATGCCGCCGGGATCAGCGCCACGCGGCTTGATCCCGATCCGGCACGGGTGGTCGATCTCTGGCCGGTGGTGGAAAGCCTGCGCGTGCCGACATGCGTGATCCGGGGGGCGAAATCGGATTTCTGCCCGCTCGCCACGGTGCGGGACATGGAGCGGCGCAATCCGCGCATCAGCCATGTCAGCGTCGAGGGCGCAAGCCATTACGTGCATGACGACAGGGTGGATCAGTTCAACGGTCTGGTGGCCGGATTTCTGGCCGGCGTGGCATCCGCGCGGGCAACGGGCGAATAAGCCAAATATTGGGGAGCATGGGTCAGGTGAGCAAGATTGAGGAAAATGGCGCGGTTGCCCTGTTGCGGACACTTCGTCTGGGCGGCGCGCGTATCTGCTTTGCCAATCCGGGCACGACTGAACTGACCATGGTGCGCGCCATGGCCGATGTGCCCGAACTCAAGACCGTGCTTTGCCTGTTCGAGGGTGTGGCCACGGGGGCCGCCGATGGCTATTCGCGCGTTTCGGGCGAAGTGGCGCTGACCCTGCTGCATCTGGGGCCGGGTTTTGCCAATGGCATCGCCAATCTGCACAATGCCCGGCGTGCTCATTCGCGCATCGTCAATCTGATCGGCGATCATGCCACGTGGCATCTGGCCTATGACGCGCCGCTGACCTCCGACATACGCTCGCTCGCCTCGCCCGTGTCGGTGCAGGTGATCTATACCAGCGATGCCGCGCAATTGGGCAAGGATGCCGCGCGGGGGCTGCGCGCGGCGCGCGTGGCGCCCGGCGCGATCACCACGCTGGTTTTGCCCACCGATGTGATGGATGCGCCCGCCGTTTCGGATCAGCCCCAGGATCTGGGCGATACGGCGCCCGTGGCGGCCCCGGCCGACCGGATCGCCGGGGTTGCGCAAAACCTGCGCGGCGAGGGGGCCAAGGTGCTCTTGCTGGGCGGCAATGCGCTGGGCGAGGCGGGCATTCGCGCGGCGGAAAAGGTGGCGCGCCGCACCGGCGCCCGCATCCTGATGGAGCCTTATCCCGCCATTGTCACGCTGGGCGGCGGCCTGCCCCGTGTCGAGCGGCAGGCCTATTTCCCCGATGATGTTATTCGCCAATTGGGCGAGGCCACCGTCGTTCTGGTGGGCGCACGTATGCCGATCAGCTATTTTGGCTATGAAGGCTTTCCCAGCCAACTGGTCCCCAATGAACGGCTCTCGCTGTTGACCGAGGCGGGCGAGGACGGGGCCGCCGCGTTGGAGGCGCTGGCCGTGCTGCTCGATGAACCGGAGGGTGAATTGCCCGCGCTGCCCCCGGTTCCGCCCGCGCCCGTCGGCCTCAATGCCGATGCGGTGGTCGAGGCGCTGCTGCCGCGCCTGCCGCATGATGCGATCATTTCGCTCGAAGGTTCGACCCTTGGCGGCCCGTGGCTGCGCGAGGCGCATCGCGGCCCCCGCCACCGGGTGATGACCAACACCGGCGGCGCCATCGGTCAGGGCCTGCCCTGCGCGCTGGGGGCGGCTCTGGCTGCGCCGGGGCGGCGGGTGGTCAGTCTGCAATCGGACGGATCGGCGCAATATACGGTCCAGTCGCTGTGGACCATGGCGCATGAAAAGCTGCCCATCACGATCATCATTGCGGCCAACCACCGCTATGGCATCCTGCAGACCGAACTGCGCCGCGCGCAGGCCGATCTGGCCCATCCCGCGATCGCGGGCATGACGGTGCTGGACGATCCGGCCACCGACTGGGTGGCGCTGGCCAAGGCCTATGGCGTTCCTGCGCTGCGCGTGACCGAGGCGGAGCAATTGGGCGAGGCGCTGGATCAGGGTCTGGCCTGCGATGGGCCGATGCTGATCGCGGTGGAATTGCCGTGAGCCGGGTCGCGCTTGTCACCGGGGGCAGCGGCGGGATTGCGCCGGGCATTGTCCAAAGGCTGGTGGCCGATGGATGGCAGGTGTTCATCACCGCGCGCCGCGCCGATCCGCTGGAAACGGCGGCGCGGCAACTGGGGGCGCATGCCATCACTTCGGACGCCACCGATGCCCAGAGCGTGCGCGAACTGGCCCGGCAGGTGGGTGGGATCGACCTGCTGGTCAATGTCGCGGCCAGCAGCACGCCCATCGGCGGGGCCATCGAAACGGTGGATGTCGATGCCTTGATGGGTGATCTGGACACCAAGGTCGGCGGCTATCTGCGCTATATTCAGGCCTTTGCGCCGGGCATGCGGCAAAGGGGCGGGGGCGCGATCGTCAATATCGGCGGCCTGACCGGGCGCTCGTCGGACACGTTGAGCGGTTTGCGCAATGCTGCGATCAGCCATTTCACCAAGGTGCTGGGCGATCAGCTTGGCCCCGACGGGATCAGGGTCAACACGATCCACCCCGGCATTGTGGCCAGCCCGCATCTGGTCGAACTGTTTGATGAAATGGCCCATGAACGGGGCGTAACGGCCGCGCAGGTCGAGGCCGATTTTGTCGCGCAGGTTCCGACGCGGCGGGTCATTGATCCGGGCGAAATCGGCGATCTGGTGGTATTTCTGGCCGGGCCGGGCGCTCGCTCGATCAATGGCGAATCCATCGCGCTGGACGGCGGATATTCGCGCGGCATCTATCTTTGACCCGATGAACCCAAAGAAAGGCATCGCAACCATGGAGCCAGTAACCCGCTATCCCCTCGCCATGCGTGTGCTGCACTGGCTGCGCGCCTTGCTGATCCTTGGGCTGATCGCGGTCGGCTTCACGATGACCTCGCTGCCCGATACGGCCACGGTCAAGTTCACCACGCTCTATCCGATGCACAAGGAATTTGGCGTGCTGGTCTGGCTGGTGGTGGTGGTGCAATTGGCGATCCGTCGGCAAAGCCGTCTGCCGCTTCCTCCTGTCGGGCTGAAGCCGTGGGAGGCACGTCTCTCGCATGGCGTGCATATCGCCATGCTGGGGCTGGCCTTCGTTGTGCCGCTGATGGGCTATGGCATGTCGGCAAGCTTTACGCAGAGTGATGGCGTTCCCTTCTTCGGTTTCGAAGTGCCTGAACTTCTGCCCAAGAATGACCATGCTTTTGCGGTGTTTCAACTGCTGCACAAAGTGCTGGCCTACACATTGCTTGGGCTGGTGGCGCTTCATGTGGCCGGTGTTTTCAAACATCGGTTTCTGGATGCCGATAAAGCCAATGATGTTCTTCCCCGGATGCTGTGAAGGCTTCCCCCTATAAAGACAGAAACATGATACAGGCGATTAATTATATTGAGCAGTCCCTGCGCGATTCTGATGGCATTCAGGTTACCAACCCGGCCACCGGCGAACTCATCGCCTCGATCCGGTCGTGGAGCGTGGCGGATGTGTCCGGGGCGATCGACCGGGCCGATCGGCTGCGCCCGGCATGGGCCGCGATGACGGCGCAGGAGCGCGCAACGATCCTGCTGAAATGGTATAATCTCATCTTGGCCAATGAGGATGTGCTGGCCGAAGTGGTGACGGTGGAGGCGGGCAAGCCGCTGGCCGAGGCCTTGGCCGAGGTGCGCTATGGCGCGGCCTATGTCCAATGGTATGCCGAGGAAGGCAAGCGCGCCTATGGCGAGGTCATCCCGAGTTTTGCGCGGGACCGCCGCGTTTTGACCCTGCGTCAGCCGGTGGGCACCTGCACGGCGATCACGCCCTGGAACTTTCCGGTGGCGATGATCACCCGCAAGGTTGCGCCCGCCCTGGCGGCGGGCTGCTCCATCGTGGTCAAACCGGCCGAGGCCACGCCGCTCTCGGCGCTGGTGCTCGAACAGCTGGCGATCCGCGCAGGCGTGCCCGAGGGCCTGTTTGCCGTGACGCCCTCGCACCATTCGGCGGCGGTGGGGCAATTGTTCTGCACCCATCCCAAAGTGCGCAAGCTCAGCTTTACCGGATCGACCCGCGTGGGCAAGATCCTGATGGCGCAGGCCGCCGATCAGGTGCTGCGTCTCAGCCTTGAGCTGGGCGGCAATGCGCCGTTGATCGTGATGGACGATGCCGATCTGGATCGCGCGGTGCGCGGCGTGATGGATGCCAAATTCCGCAATGCCGGGCAGACCTGCGTTTGCGCCAACCGCATCCTTGTCCATGACGGGGTGCATGATGCCTTTGTCGAAAAGCTGGCGGCGGCGGTGTCCGCGCTCAGGGTGGGCAATGGGCTGCTGGCCGATACGCAGATCGGTCCGCTGATTTCGCCGAAAGAGGCGCAGCGTGTGTCGCAACTGGTGGATGATGCGGTGGCGCGGGGCGCCACGGTGGCGGCGCAGGCGCAAGGCGCGCCCGCCGAATCCGCTTTTGCCGCGCCACGTGTGGTAACGGGCGTCACGCCCGATATGGATCTGGCCAGCGGCGAGATTTTCGGCCCCGTCGCCCCCGTCATCCGCTTCGCCAGTGAGGAGGAAGCCATCGCGCTCGCCAATGATACGCCTTACGGTCTGGCAGCCTATCTCTTCACCGGCGATATGGGCCGGGCATGGCGGATGATGGAGGCGCTGGAATATGGCATGGTGGCGATCAATGATGGCCGCCTGTCCAGCGAGGTGGCGCCCTTTGGCGGGGTGAAACAGTCCGGCTTTGGCCGCGAGGGTTCGGCCCATGGGCTGATGGAATATATGGAAATCAAATATGCGATGATGGGCCTTTGATCCGGCCTCACGCTTTGCAGCAGGACGGGCGCCGGGATCACACCCCGGCGCCCGTTTTGTCTTATGGCTTTGCCGAATAGACCTCCTTGCCCGCGATCACCGTGCGCAGAACCTTGGTGGCATGGATTTCACGCGGGGGGATGGCGAAAATGTCGCGGTCGATGACAATGAGGTCCGCCTGACGACCCGGCTCCAGCATCCCCACCTTGTCGCCCACGCCCAGTTGCATCGCCGCCGATACCGTCATCATCTTCAGGGCCTCGGCCACGCTGACCTTTTGCGAGGGCGCAAGGGAGGTGGCACCACCTCCCGGCGCCTCACGCGTGACCAGCGTTTCGATCGCCACCCATGGCGACATCGAAGGCACCACCGGCCAGTCGGACCCGATCACCACCCGCGCCCCCGCATCCAGCGCCTCGCGCACGGGGGTAAAGCGGGCCATGCGCTCGGCGCCGACCGTGTGGTAAAGATCCTGAACCGGCGGGCTGGGGAACCAGATATAGGGCGAGAATTCAAACGTGGCGCCCAGATCGCGCGCGCGGCCGATATCGGCGGGCAGGACGAAATTGCCGTGGGCGATTTCATGATGCGGGCCATAGGCGCCGTTGGCCTTGCGCGCGGCGGCTATTGCATCCAGCGCGGCATGGACCGAGGCATCGCCCGCCGCATGCAGCTTTACCGTCAACCCCGCCGCATCATAGCGTGTCAGGCGCTGCGCTATCGCTTCTGGCGCAATCATGAGCGATCCCTTGGCGCGGCTTGCGTCGCCAAAGGCGGCGGCATCGGCATAGGGATCGTGCATGGCGGCGGTGTGGGATTCGGTGGGAACGCCATCGAGGATCATCTTGACGCAGGAAACATCCAGCCCCGGTCTGGCATAAAGATGGCGCTGGGCGATCAGGCCCTGATCGCTGTCCCACATGCAGGTGCGCACATGCTGGGCCAGACCGCCCGCATCGGACAGGGCGGCATAGGCGCGGGCATTGGCCGTGGCCATCAGCGCTTCTTCATAGGCGGTGATGCCTTGGGCCAGCATCGCCTGCGTGGCATGGCGCAGGGCCGCCACACGGTCCTCGTCGCTGGGCGATGGCACCTTGTTGAGCAGCATGATGGCGGCATTTTCGCGCAGGACGCCGGTAGGTTCGCCCTTGCTGTCGCGCTCGATCACGCCGCCTGCCGGATTGGGCGTGTTGCGATCAATGCCTGCCGCCGCCAAGGCCGCCGAATTGACCCAGACGCTGTGCAGGCTGATGTCATGCAGCACGACCGGCACTTTGGGCGCGACGGCGTCCAGAATCCGGCGATGCGGCGCTACCTTGCCCAGCGAGGAGGCGTCCCATTGCCCGCCCACAACCCATGCGCCGGGCCTGGCCGCCCCGACGCAGACCTTGACGGCGGCGACCACCACCGGGGCGGCGGACCCTTGGGGAAAGGCGCATTCGCGCGCGTGTAATCCTGCGTCCACCGCATGGACATGCATGTCGATCAGTCCGGGCAAAACCGTTTTGCCGCCCAGATCCACCACGCGCGTGGCGGCGGCGGTGTGGGCCTTCATCTGCGCCGCATTGCCGATGGCCAGAATGGTGCCTTGGCCGATGGCAAGGGCGGTCTGCCAGCCATCGGGCGTGGCGATATGGCCGTTGATATAGATGGTTTCGGCCGGGGCAGGGGCGGGCGGCGTGATGGCATCCTGAAACTGGGCCAAGGCGGGGGTGGCCATGGCGGTGGCCAGCAGGGCCGCCATGGCGCGGGCGATCAGACGTGAAGGCATGGAAATATCCCTGAAACAGCGGGCGCGGCATGCCGGAGAATTCCCGCAAGCCGCGCCCTGTGCGTTAGAATTTGGCGCCCAGTTCGATCCCAAAGGTGCGCGGCGGCGCCCAGCGGTCCAGTCGCTCGGAAAAGGGCGCGAGATAGAAGGAGTAATCCCGATAGCGCTTGTCGAACATGTTGCGGGCAAACAGCGCGACCGAGAGGTGATCCTGCGCAAAGCTGTAGGCAAGGCGGCCATTGGCCAGCAGATAGCCCGGAAGATTGCCGTCCGCGGTATTGGTGGCTTCAAAATAGGTGCTGCTGTGCCAGTTAACGTCAATCCGCCCGGTCAGCCGGCCCGCGCCGATGTCCTGACCGACCTGCGCGCCGGCATTGAGCGAGAAGCGCGGGACAAAGGGCAGGCGGTTGCCCGCGCAATTGGTGGCGGGCGCACAGCCGGGGAAATCGGCATAGGTGGCATCGGTATAGCCCGCGCCAAGGTTCAGTTCGACCGCGCGCACGGGCTTGGCGGTCACTTCCACCTCAAAGCCCTTGATTTTGGCCGCCGCCGCATTGCGGATCTGGAAGGCGGCGCCCACCAGTGCGGAAACCTGAAGGTCCTTGTAATCGGTGTAGAAGGCCGCCGCATTGATGCGCAATTTGTGGCCCAACAGGTCGGACTTGATGCCCGCCTCATAGGACCATGCGTTTTCCGGGCCAAAGCTGATGTTGGTGTCGCCCACGATGTCGGGGTTGAACCCGCCGCTTTTGAACCCGCGCGCGATGCTGGCGTAGATCCGGGTATCGGCCACCAGTTGATAGCTGATGCTGGCATTGCCCGAAACATTGGTGTCGCGGCGGTGCAATTGGGCCGAAAGATTGGGCAAGGGAACAAAGGACGAGTTGGTCTGGTTGAACACCAGATCTTTGGTTTCCAGATTATAGCGCAGCCCGCCGCTGATGGTCAGGCCCGGCAAAGGGCGCCAGTTGCCGCTGGCAAAAGCGGCGAAGGCGTCGGTCTTGAGGGTGGAAATGCTCGAAATCGTGCCGAAAAACGCGCCCGGCCCCGGAGGCCCAAGCGCCACTGTCGAGCGGTTGGAATCGGCGTCCTGATGCAGGTAATAGAGGCCCAGCAGGTAATCCGCGCGGCCGCTGGTGGGCGAGGCGAGGCGTAGTTCCTGCGTGAACTGTTTGGCGCCATCCTGAAAATCGGAATAGGACAGCGGGATCGGGCGCGAGTCATTGTCGACGATCAGCCGCGAGCGGTTGTCGCCATAAGCGCTGATCGAGGTGATCGTATAGGCGCCCAGATGCCAGTCGATGTTGAGATTGGCGCTCCAGATGTCGCGGCTTTGCAGGCTGGGGTGGTCCTGCGACACGGTATAGGGATCGGTGTAATAGCCCGGCAGGCCCGCAAGGCCGCCCGCCGTGTTGCCGGCCGGTTGGCCCAGGATCATGCGGTCAGCCTGTTTCAGCCAGCTTCCCGTCAGTGCGATGTCGAGCGAGGGGGAAGGTTGCCAGAGCAGCCCGCCGCGCAGCGATTTGCGGTTGAGATTGTTGACCTTGGAATGGTCGTAAAGATTGGTGATATAGCCATCCCGGCTCGCAATCGAACCGGCCAGCTTGATGCCCAGCTTGTCCGTGACGATGGGCGTGGTGGCAAACAGGCTGGCTTCGGCAAGGCCCAGATTGCCCACCGCCACCTTGCCCTCGGCAATGGTGCGATCAAGGCTGGGCTTGCGGGTGGTGATGTTGATGGCGCCCGCCGTGGTGTTGCGGCCAAACAGGGTGCCCTGCGGCCCGCGCAAAACCTCCAGCGTGGCGATATCGGGCAATTCCTGATCCGCGCCGCTGGGCCGCACGGTCAGCACGCCATCGACATAGACGCCAAGCCCGCTGTCGAAACCGATGTTGCGCGTTTGCGACACCACGCCGCGAATGCCGATCGCGCCGAGCACCGCGCCGCCGCCATCCTGCGACATATTGGGCACCGATGCGACGAGATCCGTCACCCGGTTGACGCTGCGCTCGGCCAGACCGGCGCCGGTCAACGCGGTGATGGAAATCGGCACGCTCTGGACATTTTCCTGCCTTTTGCGGGCCACCACCATGATCGTGTCCAGCCCGCCCCCCTTGTCCGCGGGCGGCGCGGCATTCTGCGCCTGTGCGGGCGTGGTGGCGCAGGCGCAGATCGCCAAGGCCAATATGCTTGTTTTCCCCATTGCTTATGCTCCCAGAGAGTCTGTTGCTCTGGCGGCATGGTGATGCGGGTCGATCCGGGAGGCATCACCCATTTACGGTATTGTGTGACAAATATTTGCAAAAATAATGGAGATATTTACATAATTGTTGCATCAATACGTAATGCTGCGGCTGCCCTTCCTGCGCGACTCAAGGCACCCGAAAGCAGCGGATCTGTCAGGGGAAACAGGTGATGGATGATGCCGGTATCCTGGGCCATCTCTATGGCGCGGCGCATGATTCCAGACGATTGACGATCGTTTTGGATGCCCTGCGCGACCGCACCGGCGCGGGCAGCGTCACCATCCATTGGTTTCATCGCCGAGCGGACCGTCTGCGCCATCGCTGGATGGTGGGATGTTCGCAAACGCCGGTCGATTTTTCGGATCTGGGCGCGATGGACGATATCAACCCGCGCACCATCGCCGCGCTCAATCCGGTACACAGCGGCGTGGTGATGCTCGAGGACAGCCATATTCCCGACATATTGAGCGATGAAGTTGCGCAATGGCAGAGGAGGCTGCGCCGGAGCGGGCTGGGCCATTTCATCGGCGCCCGCATGGCCATGGGCGAATTGGGAGAGGCCGGACTGGCCGTCCATGCCTCCCATGGCGGAATGGCGTTGGCGGCGGATTGCCGTGCGACGCTGACTGCCATGATGCCCCATGTCCGCGAGGTGCTGAAACTGTCGGTGGAAAATGCCCAGCGCGAACAGGAGCGCGAAAGCATGCGTCTCCTGATCGACCAGATGCGTTTGGGTGTGTTGTTCTGCAATCCATCCGGCTGGATCATCACGGCCAATGCTCTTGGCCAGAGGTGGATGAGGGATGCCGCTCTGGCCATGCCGGAACGTTGCGGTCCGGGCCATCGCGCCCGGCTGGTGGCGGGCGCGCGGGGGCTGCTGTTATCCGACAGGCCCGGCGAGATGCGCTGGACGACGCTGGAGGGGGACTGGCTGATCCGGGCCATGCCGCTGATGCAGAATGGTTTTGATACGATCCCGCAGCCGTTGGGCCGGCCCAGCCATGTCATCGTCGGTTGTGATGCCGACAGCCGGGTTTCTCCGACGCCTGGCGAACTGCTTTCCCTGTTCGGCGTGACGCGGGTGGAGGCTGAACTACTGGCGCATCTGTGCATGGGCGAGGATCTGAGGGCTTTTGCCCAAAGCCGCGGCGTTTCGATCCATACAGCGCGGACCCAGTTGAAACAGGTGATGGCCAAGACCCGCACGCACCGGCAAAGCGATCTGGTGCGTCTGGTGATGAACAGTCCGGCGGGGCTGTTCAGCTCGCCGCATTGAGACGGGAACCTCATTTTGACAACAATCAATTTATAATTCGATTAATTGTTGCATTGAAATCCCATTCCGGCGGAGGAGAAAGCGCCGGTCGGGGACTATATCCATGCAAAAGACGCTTTTGGTATCGACCGACGGACAGGCGATCATGCGCAGCCATGATGGCGGCACGAACTGGTATCGCATCAATGTGGGCCAGGATCTGGAATATGACGACTGCGTGCGCTGCCTGCTGGTGGACCCTCGCCAGAACGGGGCGATCTGGGCGGGCAGCGAGCGTGGCCTGTTCCGCAGCGAGGATTGCGGGGCGCATTGGCATCAGGTCGATTGTGCGCTCAATGGCTTTGCGGTGTGGAAACTGGCCGTTTCGGAAAGCAACCCGGATTACATGTATGCCGGAACCGGATCGCCCACCCGCGCGGCGTTTTTCCGCAGCACCGACGGCGGCAAGACGTGGGAGCAGACCGACCTTTTGATGCCCGAACGCTGCGCCGGGGTCAGTCGTCCGCGCATGCTGGCGCTGGCGGTCAATCCGCGCGATCCGCTCGATGTCTGGGTCGGCGTGGAGGCGGGAGGGCTGTTCCGCAGCCGCGATGGCGGCGATCATTGGCAGGCGATCCACCCGCAATGGCCCGAAAATGCGGGCAACACCGATATTCACTCGATCCTCATTCTGGACGCGCAGGTGCCGGTGGTTCTCGCGCTGGTGGTCAATGCGCTTTACCGCTCGGTCGATGATGGGCGGACATGGACGCGGTTTCATGCCCGCGAAACCTGGGGCCTGCGCTATGCCCGCGTGCTGATGCGCAAGCCGGGCAGCGATCGGGACGTCTTGATCGGCATAGGCGACGGCACGCCGGGCACGACCACGCTGATTCTGCAATCACGCGATGCGGGCGAAACATGGCAGAGCGCCGAATTGGCGGGTGATCCCAATTCCTGCCTCTGGGCCTTTGGCGCCCATCGGGCCGACCCGGACATGATGATGGCAGGCACGAAATTCGGCCATCTTTTCATCAGCGCCGATGGCGGCCGGCATTGGGCCAAACAGCGCCGCGAGTTCAGCGAGATCACCGATATGGCATGGCTGCCCGGCGTTCCGGCCCAATGGGATTTGCCCCATGAAACCCAATGATCCGCACGGGCCGATCCGCATCGCCGCCATTGCCCATATCCTGCTGTTCGTCCGGGATGCCGAGGCGTCGGCGCGTTGGTATTGCGATAGGCTAGGCATGAAAATCACCGCGCGCAGCCCCGATGGTCCCTATCGGGGCGCCATCTTTCTCTCCTTTGGTCAGAGCGATCACGATCTTGCGCTTTATAGCGCGCCGTTCGGCCAAACAGGGCGCGAATTGGGCGAAATCACTCTGGAATGGGATGCCGAGCCGCCGGATGTGGCGACCAGAATGGCCCTGTGGCGCCGCGAAGGGATGGCCGTGGAGGAAATTCGCAACGGCGAGGGTTTGACGGGTCTGCGCCTGCATGATCCCGATGGGCGGCCGATCAGCCTTGCCATCGGTTCCTGCGCCGCCATGCAAGAGGGGGCTCGCCCGTTTCGGCCATAAAGGCGCGGGTGAAACTGGCCGTTTCGCCATAACCAAGCCGACTGGCCACTTCCAGCACCGACAGGCCCGATTCCTGAAGCAGGCGGCAGGCCATGGCCGCCCGCTTTCGGCGCAGAATGCCACGAAAACTCACGCCTTCGCTGCGCAATTGGCGCCGCAGCGTATCGACGCTGGTGTCCAGCCGCGCGGCCACATCGCCAATGGTCACAGCCCGCGTGCCGATGATGCCCGAAAGTATCTGGTCCACCGTTTCACTCAGCGATGATGGCGCCGCATCGCGCCGGTCCATCAGCGCGATATAATGCCGCAGCATCGTTGCCAGCGTCGGGTCGGCGCGCGCCGTGGGGCGGGCCAGATCCGCCTCGTCCAGCACCAGCGCATTGGCCCTTTGTTCAAAATAGACCGGGCATCCGAAGAAACGCTCGTAATGGGCCAGATCGCCGACCCGCGCATGTTCAAAATAGACCTCGCGGGGGGCAAAGGCGCCATCGAGCGCCTGTCGGGCAAGATGATGGACATAGGCCAGCGAGAATTCCACATCGTGGCGGCGTGGGCGCATGTCCTCGTCGCTGATCGTATAGGTCAGCATGGGCGCACGAAGGCGTGAGAAGGCGAAGCTGGTCACGCCCTGAATGCTGAAAACGCTTTGTGAAAAGGCCTCCAGCCCCGCGCCCAGTGTGGGCGAGCAGAGCAGCACATAGCCGATCGGCCCGACCAGCCCCGGCCCCATCCGATCGGCCAGATCCAGCCCGAGCGTCGGCCTGCCGGTGTTTTGCGCCAGCCTGTCAAAAAGGCGCATGTAGGTGGCGAGCGGGATGGTCGGGGGCATGCCGTCCGCGCCGTTCTGGCCCGACAGGCTGTCAAGGCGCAGCCCCTCCACGGCCAGCAGGCGCGATGCCTCCAGCCTTGTCAGTCCGGCGGCATGAATGATGCCTTCCAGCACTTTGGCCTGAATCAGCGCGGGGGCCTGAATCAGCGCGGGCGCCTGAATGGGGGCAGGCGGGTGGAACGAAGAGCTCATGGCGAAGAATATCAAATTTCTGCATGAAAATATCAATAAATCGGCAGAGCGAATGATAGATTTTCCTCATTCAGAAAAATGGTGACCGGCCCCGCGCGGCATCGCGCATAGCGGCCGTCGATCACCGAAAAGGGGAAATCCATGACAGTTGCATCCGGTGATCGTTTTGTGACCGTGGCGGTGGTGGACACCAACGGTCTGCTGCGCGGGCAAAAGCTGGCGGCCGATGATCTGCCCGGCATTCTGGAAAACGGGGTGGGCATGTCGCCTGCGCAGCTCGCGCTCGATCCCACCGATGTCTTTCTCGACATGCCCGGCGTCACCGATGACAGCGCTGATTTCCATGACAGTCAATTGGCCGTGGATCGCGCCAGTCGCGTCACCATGCCCTTTGAGCGGCCCTGCGACAGCGGGCTTTATCTGGCCCAGTTCACCGGGGATGCGGCCGAGTTCTGTCCGCGCGGCCTGCTGGCCAAGGTGTTGGCGCGGGGTGCCCGGATGGGCATGCAGCCCCGCATCGGGTTCGAACTGGAATTCACGCTCTTCGATGAAACCCCGGCCAGCCTTGCCGCCAAGGGGTTCGAGGATCTGACCACGGCCACCGCCCATGCCAGCCATGACCTGCTCATCTATCAGGCGTTTCAGTCCGAATTCTATGGCGAGGTGGCCGATATGGCCCAGACTCTCGGCATCCGCCTGGGCAAGATGCATGAGGAAATCGGCGGCGGTTTCATGGAGGCCTGCGTCGGGCCGGGGCGGGCCGACGCCACCGCCGATCAGGCCGTGCTGCTCAAGAATTTTCTCAAGGTTCTGGCCATGCGGCGCGGGCAGACGGCCTGTTTCATGCCGCGCTGGTCGCTCGATGTCGACAGCCAGTCCTCGCATCTTCATCTCTCGCTGCTCGATGGCGAAGGGGCGCCGCTGTTCTGGGATGCGCAGCGGCCGGATCGCATGTCGGACACGTTTCGTCATTTCATCGGCGGGTTGCAGCGCTTCCTGCCCGAAGTGATGCTTTTGTTCGCGCCCACGGTGAACAGTTGGCGCCGCTTTGCCCCCGGCACTTTTGCCCCGCCCGCCTTCACATGGGGCATCGAAAACCGCACCACATGCCTGCGCGTGGTGGGCCATGGGCCGGGGTCAATCCGGGTGGAAAACCGGCTTCCCTGCGCCGATGCCAACCCGCAACTGGTGGCGGCGGCCTCCATTGCGGCGGGGCTGGCCGGGATTGCGGGCCGGATCGAACCGGGCGAGCAGACCATCGGCAATGGCTATGCCGCGCCGCCCGCCGATGCCGTACCCCTGCCCGATGGGATGGAGGCCGCGATTGCCGCGCTCGAAGGCTCCGCCTTTGCCCGCGAATGGCTGAGTGCACGTTTTGTCGAAACCTATTGCGCCACGCGCCGGGCGCAGCTCGCCCAATTCGCGGGCAAGACGCTGATCGATGAACGCCGCCGCTTTTTTGAATTGGGATAAGCGCATGATCTCGATAGGAATTCTGGAATGCGGGCGCAATCTTGAGCGCTGGCTGCCCGAACATGGCGGTTTTGCCGATTGGTTCCCCCCGCTTTTGGCGCAGGCCGATGATGACTGCGCCTTTCGCGTCTATGCCGCCATTGACGGCGAATTGCCGCAGGACCCGCGCCTGTGCGATGCGTGGCTGCTGACCGGCAGCCCGGCCAGTGTCTATGAGGACAGGCCATGGCAACAGGGGCTGACCCGCTTTGTGCAACAGGCGGTTGGCCTGCGCCCGGTGGTGGGCATCTGTTATGGGCATCAGCATTTGCATGCCGCACTGGGCGGGCGGGTCGGGCTGCATGAAAGCTGGGGCGTGGGCATCCATGCCTATGCGATTCAGACCATGCCCGAATGGCTGCCGCCCGAAATGGCCGTCCAAAGCGCCGAGGGGCTGCGCATGATCGCCCTGCACCGCGATCAGGTGGTGGAGCCTGCGCCCGGCACGACAGTGCTGGCCGCCAATGATCATTGCCCGCTGGCGATCACCAACATCGGCGCCAATGTCCTGACCATTCAGGCCCATCCGGAAATGACACGGGCGCAGGCCGCCGAAATCTATCGTCACCATTATCACGATATTGGCCCCGCCGCGGCGCAGGAGGCCATCGACAGCCTGCCCGGCGCGCTGGATGCCGCGCTGGCGGCGCATTGGATCATCGGTTTCATTCGCGCCCGCCTTGCCGCGCGCGACCACCAGGGAGATGCTGCATGATGGCGCAAGAGACCATCCCGACCACCCGCCTCGACCTGTCCGACGCCGGGATCTGGCACAAGGCGGTGCCTTATGAGGAATTTGCCCGAATGCGGCGCGAGGCGCCCGTGGCGTGGAACGAGCGCCATGACGGCCACAAGGGCTTTTGGGCCGTGGCCAGCCATGAGGCGATCATCGCGGTTTCGGCCGATACCGAAACCTACTCCTCGCGCCATGGCGTCATCAGTCTGGACGATTTTGACAGCGCGCAGAATGACGCCCGCCGAACCTTGCTGGAAATGGATGCGCCCCAGCATGGGCCGATGCGCAAGATCACCTTTTCGGGCTTTTCGCCAAAGGGGATCAGCCATCTGGAAACCGCGATCCGCGCCAAGGCTGTCAGCCTGCTCGAAGGGCTGGTCGATGCCGGGCCGTTTGATGCGGTTTCGCTCTTGTCGAAACAATTGCCGATCTCGACCCTATGCTCATTGCTGGGCGTTCCGGCAGGGCGGCAGGAGGACATGATCCGCTGGAGCGATCTGCTGATCGGTTCGGATGATCCCGATTTCCTCGATCCGGCCTATGCCGATTTCCCGGAAGATGAGCGGCGCATGCTGCCCTTTGGCCATCCGGCCTCGCTCGATGCCTTTGCCATGGGGCGCGATCTGGCAGAGGCGCGCAGGATATCGCCGCAAAATGATGTGGTTTCCGTTCTGGCCAATGCCACGGTGGACGGACGCCCGCTGACCGACAATGAATTCTGCAATTACTTCCTGATGCTGGTGGTGGCGGGTAATGAGACGACGCGCCATTCCATCTCGCACGGGCTCAAGGCGCTGGCCGACAATCCGGGCGAATGGGCGCGTTTTCGCGCCGATGCGCTCAATCCGCGTCTGGCCACCGGCGAAATCGTGCGCTGGGCCAGCCCGGTGTTTTTTGTGCGCCGGGTGGCGATGCGCGATGCCCATTTGATGGGGGCCAACATCCGCGCCGGTGACAAGGTGGCGATGTATTTCATCTCGGGCAACCGGGACGAAGCCTATTTCGACCAGCCCGACCGCTTCATCATCGACCGGGCGCAAAATCCGCATATGGCCTTTGGCAAAGGCGGCCCGCATTATTGTCTGGGCAATCATGTGGCCCAATTGCAGATCCGCATCCTCTTGGAGGAAATGGCCTTGCGCGTGGCGCGGATCGAGGTGGAGGGGCCAATGGACCGGCTGCGCAGCAACCATGTCCATGGCGTGAAATCACTGCCGATCAGCCTGCACAGCGCATGATCGAAAAAAGGCCGGGGCATCCACCCCGGCCTTTTCGCATCATTCGGGCGCAGCGTCCATTTCCGCAAACACCTCTTTGGCCATATGAAAAGAGGCGATCCCGGCAGGCACCCCGGCATAGACCGCCACCTGTAACAGAACCTCGCGGATTTCCTCTCGCGTGAGGCCATTGTTGAGCGCGGCGCGAATATGCAGGCGAAACTCCTGCGGCCGGTTGAGGCAGGCGATCATGGCAATGTTGATCAGGCTGCGGTCGCGCCGCGCCAATCCGGGGCGCGACCACACCTCGCCCCAGCAATAGGCGGTGGACAGCTCCTGCATCGGGCGCATGAAATCATCCGCCGAGGCCATGGCCGCATCGACATAATCGGCGCCCAGCACATCGCGTCGAATGGCAAGACCGCGATCAAAAGGCGTGTCGTTCATGCCTTTGACCCTCGGCCAAGCATCTGCTCCGCCGCCACGCAGCCGATGCCCATCAGCATCGTGACCGAGGCCAGCGTGATCGCCACGCCAAACGAACCGCCCGCCACCGTGGGGGCGGCAACCGCAGGGCCAAGCCCCATGCCAAAGGTCTGCACCGCGCCCATCGCGCAAACCACGCGGCCCCGGCTGTCGGCATCGGCGCAAAGGCCCGAAAGCAGAGGCTGGGCAAAATTCCACCCGCCCCAGATCAGGAAATTGCCCAGTTCAAACGCGGAGGCCCCGACATGGCCATTGAGCAGCTCAAACCCGGCAATCGCGATCACGCCGCCGATCAGGATCGGCCCCACGCGGCCCCAGCCTTGCGGCAAAGCCGCCGCCGCCAAGGCCCCCAGAATGCCGCCCACCATGCCCAGCGACAGGCCATTGGCCACAGTCTGGGCGCCAAGGCCGGAGGCATGGCCAATTCGCTCGGCATAGGACCAGACCGCGCTGATTGCGAAAAACACAAAGAGCACGGCGGTCAGGCCGAACAAGGTCTTGCGCCAGTCCACCCGGCCGGAAAGATCGAAATGGGCTTCGTCGCTTTGCCCATCGGGAAAGGCGACAATGCCCAGCGCGGTCACGGCGGTCAGCGCCACACTGGCCATGAAAATGGCGGAAGGGGCATAGCGCGCCTGAAGCGCGGGCAGGGCAAAGAGCAGGACCGCCGCGGCAATGCCGCTGACCACCAGATACCACGCAAAGGCACGGTCAGGATTGCGCGCCCGGCCAAGCGCGGCAAAGGAAAAGCCGATGGCCATGCCTTCGCCCAGCCCGGTGATCGCGCGCGCCCCGGCCATGGCGACATAGGAATGGGAAAGGCCCGTTGCCATATCCCCCCCCGCGATCAGCAGCAGCGCCAGCACCATGGCCAGACGCCATGACAGCCGCGTCAGCAACAGCGTGCTGATCGCGATGGCGACGGCCATGGCGTTCAGATTCCACGAGGCGATATAGCCCAGATGTTCGTCATCCACGCCCGATTGCGCCGCAATCAGGCCCAGAATGCCCGGCGTGGCATAGACAAAGAGCGCGCCCACAAAACCTATGACAATGGCGCTGATCAGCCCCGCCGTGCTGAGCCTTTCGGCATGATGGCCCAGACGGGCCTGTCCTTCGATGGTGGAAACATGATCCATGGCAAGGCCCAGTCTGGATGGAGAAAAATCAGCGCCAGTGTGAATTGGCCGTGATCAGGCAGGCAATACGTCGTTCACGGCAGCGGCGAACTTGTCCACCAGTTCGTCCACTTCGGCCCGGTTGATGACCAGCGGCGGGGCAAACACCAGCGTATCGCCCAAAGCGCGAGTGATCAGACCGCGCGCGGCGGCGGCTTTCAGCACCTGCCGCCCGGTGCGGTCGGCCATGGGCAGGGTTTCCTTGGTGGCGCGGTCCTTGACCAGTTCGATGCCCACCATCAGCCCCTTGCCGCGAATGTCGCCCACGGCGCGGTGATCACCGATGGCGGCGCGCATTTGGGCAAACAGATAGTCGCTCTGCTGCTGCACGTTGGCGAGGATGTTTTCCTCGTCGATCAGGCGGAGCGAAGCGAGAGCAGCGGCCGCGCCGACTGGGTGCGCCGAATAGGTAAAGCCATGGCCGAACAGCCCGGCAGCCGCCGCATTGCTCTCGATCACATCCCATACCTTGGGCGAAATGAAGCAGGCCGACATGGGGAAATAGCCGCTCGTCACGCCCTTGGCCGAGGTGATGAGGTCGGGCTCGACGTTGTACATCTGCGCGCCCCAATAGGTGCCGAGGCGGCCATAGCCGGACACCACTTCATCCATGACCAGCAGAATGTCGTGGCGGCGCAGGATCGGCACGATTTCCTCGAAATAGCCTTCGGGCGGCGGGATCAGGCCGCCCGCGCCCATCACCGCTTCGGCAAAGAAGGCGCCGATCGTGTCCGCGCCCTCGCGCTCGATCAACTCTTCCAGTTCCTTGGCCAAATGGCGGGAAAATTCACGCTCGCTCATGCCTTCGGGGGCCTTGCGATAGTAATAGGGCGCGCTGGTGTGCACAATCGGCCCCATCGGCAGCAGGAAGGGCGAATGCATGCCGGGCAGGCCGGTCATGCTGGCCGTCAGCACCGCCGAGCCGTGATAGGAATTCCAGCGGCAGATCAGCTTCTTCTTTTCCGGCTTGCCGCGCAATTGGTTGTAATACCAGATCAGCTTGGCCTGGGTTTCATTGCCATCGCTACCCGAAGCGCCGAAGAACACGCGCGACATCGGGACGGGTGCGCGCTTGAGCAGTTCCTCGGCGCATTCGACGGCGACGTCGATCGACATGCCGTTGAACGCATGGAAGAAGGAAAGGCGGCGGCTTTGCGCATCCATCGCCGCCGAAATTTCCTCGCGGCCATAGCCCAGATTGACGCACCACAGGCCCGCCATGCCGTCCAGATATTCCTGACCATGGATGTCGGTGATGCGCACGCCCTTGCCCGTGGCCATGATCGTGGGGCCATCGGCCATCAGATCGGTGATGGCGGTAAAGGGATGGAACAGGCTTTGCTGGTCGATGGTTCCGGCGCGCTGAATATCCAGAGTCATGTCATGTCCTATTGGCTGGGAAGGGCAAGCCGCAAGGTTGCCCGTGGTTTTCTCCCCCTTCGATCCGGCGCGGGTGAAGGGATTATTATCTGCAACAGTCATAGTAAATAGCCGAGGTTTGTTGTCAAGGGTAAACATTGGTGATGAGCGCCTTGCCATTGTTTACCTGTGGCGGGGTCTGGGGCCGAAACAAGCGCTTTGTTTCCTGCGTGATATGCGGCATCAGCTTGACTCGAAGGCAGAAGAGGGGAATCTGGAACGATGGACGACAAGCTTGAAATCAATAACGTCATCGCCATGATGTCTTTTGCCGAAGTGGTGAGCACCGGCAGTTTCTCGGCTGCGGCAACCTCGCTGGGCTATTCCAAGGCCGCCGTCAGCCGCCAGATCTCGCGGCTTGAGGCCAGCGTGGGGATGAAGCTGCTGGAGCGCAACACGCGTACCGTGACGCTGACCCCGGTGGGGCGCGAAATGTATGCCCGCTGCGCCCGCATCGTGGACGAGGTGAACGAAGCCAACCGTGTGATGAACGGGATGCAGCAAAAGCCGCGCGGCGATCTCAAGGTCAATGCGCCGGTGGTTTCCTCGCTGTTTGATCTGACCAAGATCATCCCGCGGTTCCTGCAGGCCTATTCCGATATTCGCCTGTTCATCAACCTCTCGGACAGCCGGGCCGACCTGCTCAAGGGCCGATTCGATGTCTCGTTCTGGATTGGCGAACCCTATGATGCCAATCTCGATTCGGTGATGCTGCGCGAATATCCGATGGTGCTGGTGGCCTCGCCCGCCTATCTCGACCGCGTGGGGCGGCCCAAGGCGGCCTCCGATCTCAAGGAGCATGTCTGCATTTCGGAAACCCACCTCTCGCAATTGGGCGAGTGGCGGCTGTCCAAGGATGTGACGGTGGCCATCGGGCGCGGGCCTCTCACCTCAAACTCGGTGCGCATGGCGCGCGAGGCCTCGCTTCAGGATCTGGGCGTCAGCTATATGCCGCGCTTTCTGGTGGCCGATGACATCGATGCGGGCAGGCTGGAGGTGCTGCTGCCCGATCTGGTGACCGAAACGATCCCGCTCCACCTGCTCTTTCCCAAGGGAAGCTACATGCTCTCCAAGGTCCGCGCCTTTGTCGATTTCGTGGCCTCGGAAGTGCGCGAAGGCCCCGCCGCCAGTGTGGGCGGCGGCATCGCCCTGACCCAGGCCTATTGAGCGCAAAAAAGGGGCGCCACATCTGCGGCGGCGCCCCGTCAGGGTGGATCATTGGCCGGGCGCTGCTGTTCACGCCCGGCAAGCCCGGTTCAAAGATCGAGGCAATCGTTGGGAAAGCCGAAGGACATCGCCCCCAGATTGCGGAAATAGGGGACCGGATTGTTGGCCACATGCGCGCGGGCGGTGTGGATGTCTAGAAATGCGTTCTGGACCACATTGCCGCGATAGATGGCCTTGCCGCCGCTGTAGAGCATGATCTTGTCGATGGCCGTCACGCAGCGGCTGACAGTCGAGGTGGTGGAAGCCCCCAGTTCGGCGCGGCGCTCGAGCGGCCAGTCATTGCGCTCGGCCCGATCGACCATCTCGGCCAGATCACGGTTGAGCCGCATGTCCAGATCATCCAGCGTCAGTTTTACCTCGGCGATGGTTTCCTGAATGGCGCTGTCGCCCGCGATGCGCTGGCCGGTATAGGTGGTGCGCTTTTCACGCGTGGCCTCGATAAAGGTGTCGAGCGCGCGTTGCAGGGTGCTTAAGGAAGTCGTTGAAACGGTGCGGTTGAACACCTGCGCGAAGGGGATGCGATAGAGCGCGCTCTTGTTGACGGCATGGCCGGGGCATTCCATGCGGAACATGTCAAATTCGCGGATCACGCGATGTTCGGGCACAAAGGCGCCCTCGACAAGAATGTCGTTGCTGCCCGTGCCTTGCAGGCCCATCACGTCCCAGTTCTTCAGGATCTGATAATCGGCGCGGGGAATGAGGAAATTATAGGGCTCAACCCCCGGCGTACCATCCTCGCGCGTCACATTGGCGCCCAGAATGACCCAGTCGCAATGGTGCGAGCCGCTGGAAAAGGCCCAGCGACCGCTCAGGCGATAGCCGCCCTCGACGCGCTCCACCTTGCCCACGGGCATATAGGAAGAGCTGATCCGCACCGAATTGTCGGCGCCCCACACATCCTGGGCCGCGCGGTCATCAAACAGCGCCATTTGCCAGTTATGCACCGCCACCACGCCATAGACCCAGGCGCTGGCCATACAGCCCAGCGCAAGCTGGCGGGCGATGTCGACATAGACCTTGGGGGAAAGTTCATAGCCGCCATAGGCCTTGGGCTGGAGCACCTTGTAAAAGCCGGCGTCCACAAATTCCTGAATGGTCTGATCGCTGACCTGACCGTTGCGGCGCGTCTCGGCTTCTCGTTCGCGCAGGACCGGAATCATGTCGGCGGCGCGCTGCACCAGATCCTGCGCCAAGGTGGACGATGCGCCCATGGAACTCTCCTCTTTCGATAGGCTGGCGGACATTTCTGACTCCTCTCGAATCACTGTCGCTCGTTGTGGTGTTATAAGGTTGCCATAATGCAATCAAATACGTCAATAGGCGCATACTGTTGCTGGTACGCAACTCTATAAAATCGGAAAAAATACAATTTAGACAGATATATATGGCAATTTATGTCGGAAAATTGTGGCTCGACCGGCAAGGGATAGAGCGAAAGTGCGGCGGTAAATTTTTTTGGTTGCATTGACGAAACAATGGTCAATATTAGGCGCAAATCGTTGCTCTCGGACAAACGGGGGGACAGACTCGCAGGTGAAACTCCGCTGCATGCGATGCGGCGGGTTCTGTGTTGATGAAAGGGAGACCATGACTAACCACCGCCAAAGCCTCAAACGGGATCTTATCCTCGGTTCCGCCATGGCCATCCTGTTTGCCACATCCGCGCAGGCGGCCGACAATGCCGCCGCGGCCCCCGCGACCGATACGGGCGCAGCGCCCATGGCCGGAGAAATCGTGGTGACCGCGCAGAAGCGCCAGCAAAGCCTGCGTGACGTGCCGCTCTCCATTGCCGCGCTGGGCGCCGATGACATGAAGGCGGTGGGCCATCAGGACGCCACCGGGCTTGTCACCCGCCTGCCCAGTTTTCAGGTGCAGCAGTTCAGCCCCAGTTCGGTGATCTTCAACATCCGCGGCGTGTCGCAAAATGACTTTGCCGACAGTCAGGAAGCCCCGATCGCCTTTTACAATGACGAAGTGTACGGCGCGGCGCTCTCGGCCATCAGCGGCCAGAATTTCGACCTTGAACGCATCGAGGTGCTGCGCGGCCCGCAAGGCACGCTGTTTGGCCGCAACGCCACGGGCGGCCTTGTGCAATATATCACCGCCAAGCCGACCAAAAAGCTGGAGGCCGCCGCCTCGCTCACCCTTGGCGATTATGGCGAAGTGGGGGTTGATGCCTTCATCAGCGGCCCGCTCTCCGATCGTGTCCGCGCCCGCCTGGCCGTGACAAGCGACGATTACGGCGGCTATATCCAGAACCTTTCCGGCCCCAATGTGGGCAGCCGCCATTTCTTCGGCGCGCGCGCCCAGATCGAAGGCGATGTCGGGGCCAGCGGCCTGCTGCGCGTCAAGGTGCAATATCTCCAGAACCGCAGCGAGACCAGCGCGCCCTACACCTGGCTGGCCGCGCAGCCCAATGCCGATGGCCTTGGCGTGCCCAATCCGGGGCAGCCGGACAATCTGGGCTATATCAACACCAATCCTTCGCCCTTTGTGCAGTCTTTCAACAATGTGCCGCGTTTCCGCCGCACGTTCTGGAGCGTCACGGCGCGTTACGAGCAGCCGCTGGGTGACAACATCCAGTTCGTGTCGATCACCGACTATCAGCACGTCACCAAACATTACGGCGAAGACACCGACATGACGCCGCAAAGCGTCTTTGACTATTATCAGGATCAGACCCAGTGGCAGGCCTCGCAGGAATTCCGCCTGTCGGGCAAGACTGATCGCCTGAACTGGGTGGCGGGTATTTATGGTCTGGTGATTGACGCCGATGCGCGCGCGACGATCGACGGTCAGATTCCGGGCTTTCTCGTCGGCCGCATGCAGGCAGGCGGACCACAGAAAACGCTCAGCTTTGCACCCTTTGGCCAGTTTGACTACAAGGTCACCGACAAGCTGACCCTGACCCTGGGCGGACGTTACAGTTGGGACCGCAAGAAGGACGACTATTTCCACTCTGTGGTGGGCGATTACGGCTATACCACCGGGGTAGTCACGCTCAACGGCGTGGATGACCGTTTCAATCCGGCCAACAATCCGCTGGCCGTGCAATATTACCGCAATTGGTCGGGCAAGGTCGGGCTGGAATACCGCCCGATGAAGGACATGCTGTTTTATGCAGGCATCAACCGGGGCACAAAAAGCGGCGGTTTCGATATTCCCAATTTCCTTATTCAGGATGCAAACGGGAATTATCTGAACAACACGATCCCCTATCGGCAGGAAGTTTTGACCAATTACGAGGGCGGTTTCAAGATATCGGCACTGAACCGCAAGCTGGATGTCAATGCCTCGGTTTTTCATTATAAATACAGCAACTATCAGGCCTTTATCATTCAGGGTCTGACAGCGGTCATCACCAATCTCCCGGCGCAGATCACGGGCGCGGAAATGGAGGTGGCGGTTCGCCCGATTTCTGGCATGCGGCTGGGCGCCTTTGCCACCTATCTTGACACCAAGATCAACAATGTCGCTCTGCCATCGGGCCGGGTGACGGATCGCGTCATGCCGCAGGCGCCCACCTGGAGCGCGGGATGGAATGCCAGCTATTCTTTTGCGCTGGGCAAGGGCGACGTGAACCTGAGCACGGATTGGCGCTATGACGGCGATTTCTATTTCTCGACCTTCAACGCGCCTATCGATCTGGAAAAGTCGCATGTGATGGGCAATGCCCGCATCGGCTATACCTTGGGCCACTGGTCGATCACGGCCTTTGTCAACAATGTCACCAACAAGCGTTTCCGGGTCTATGATCTGGATAACAGCCTTTCTCTGGGTTCGGCGCAGGCCACCTTTGCCCGTCCGCGCTGGATGGGCGTCACCTTCGGCTGGAAAATGTGAACCTGTTCCGCGCTTTTTGCAGTCTCTCGAGGCGGCGAAGGGCGCGGACATACTTCCCCCTGAAATCACACAGGATTGAGAATGGGCAAGAAGGTCGTGATACTCGCTGGAGGAGGAGGGGCCTCAAAAACCAGCCTGTTGGTGGCTTGGATCGCCGCGCAGATGGCTGGATCGGATATTGACGCCGATCTGGTTCGGCTGGCCGATGTCGATTGCGCGGCGCTGGCAAGGTTTGACCTTGCCGACGCCGGGGTTGAAAGGCTGTTGCGATTGGTGGAGGAAGCCCATGGCGTGGTGGTGGCCACGCCGATCTACAAGGCGTCTTTTGCCGGGGTGGTCAAACTGGCGCTCGACATTCTCCCGCAATTCGGTCTGGCGGGCAAGGCGGTGCTGCCGGTGGCCACAGCAGGCAGCCTTGCACATGCGCTGGCGCTGGATTATTCGCTGCGCCCGGTGTTGCAGTCGATGGCCGCGCGCCACATCGTGCAATCCACCGTGGTGACCGAGGCGGACTGGATCTGCAGCGAGACCGGGCCCTCGCTTGTCGACAAAACGCAGGACATGTTGTTGCGGGCCGTTGAGCATTTCACCTTCGCGCTCGACAGCCGGATGGAAGTGGCCCAACTGGGGGCGCCGCGTGTGCTGATCGAACAGTCAAGAGTGGCATAGCGCGATTTTGCCGGGTTCGGCCGCGCAGGTCCGGACGACGCCTCCGATCACGCGCGACGTTGGAAAGCGGACGAATCGGAACACGCAGAGATGCTCCTCCGTCACGCGCGTTGATCCATGTCCAGACGGTCGACGAAAAAGGGGCCGGCTCGAAAGCCGACCCCTTGCCCGTTTCGAAATGGATCAGGCCCGCGATCAGAAGGCGATGCGCGCCCCGCCGCCAAAGCGGAACAGGCCGTTGTTGCCCAGACCGCCATCGGCGTTGATCTGCACGCCGGGGGCGATCGTGAAGCGCAGGCCCGCGCTGGCCTGAACCCGGTCGGCGGCCAGACCGCTGTC
Source organism: Novosphingobium humi (assembly GCF_028607105.1). GTDB lineage: Bacteria > Pseudomonadota > Alphaproteobacteria > Sphingomonadales > Sphingomonadaceae > Novosphingobium > Novosphingobium humi. Next base: position 262,446 of record NZ_CP117418.1, read on the forward strand.
CTTGATCGAGAACGAGATGGGGTCGGCCACCTGCGTTGCACCGATCATCGTCTGGCCATTGCCGAAGGCATGAGTGTAGGCCAGATCGACATAGCCGCCCACAACCTTGGAGAAGCCATAGTCGAACCTGGCGCGCAGACGGCCCAGTTGCTGGTTACGGCTCATCGCACCGACGGCGAACAGGTCGAGCGGGCTGACCGTGAGGCCGCTTTCCGTAAACGCCTTGGTCTTTTGCGTCATGCCCATATACTCCGCGCTCAGGTCGAGCGTGAGCGGACCATAGGCCTTGAGATATTCAAGCCCGCCGCCAAAGGTTGTGGTGCTGGCGCCATTGGCCGTATAGTCGGCCGCGCCGGTCAGCGTGACGCGCTTGCCATGGGCCGAATAGGTGCCATAGGCAAAGCGACCGAACAGGCGCAGCGCCTGATCGCGGGTCAACGGAGCCGAGAAGCCTGCCGCAAACTGATCCCCCGGCATCGAACCCGTCATATAGTCGTTCGAATAGGTGCCGTTGGTGTGGCTGTAGGTCACATTGAGCTGGGCAAACTTGAGATCGCCCGAGAAGCCGATGTTATAGGCCATGCCGCGATGCTTGTTCCAGCTGTCGCCCGCAACCTTGATGCCATCCATGCCGCTGCGCTCGATCGAGCCGGTGGCGCGGATATGGCCGGGGTTCAGCTTCTGATAACCGCCGACCTCGGCAAGACCATCGAGCGAGGCAAGCTGCATCTGGTCGAGGATCGCGCCATAGCCCTGCGGCGACCAGCGCTGGAAAACACCGGCGGTGCTTGCCCCGCCTGCGGCCAGAGCCGAGGTCAGCGCGCCCAGCAGATTGCCGCCGTAATATTGCGGCGTGCCGCCGGCCGAATTGACCAGCATCGTGCCCAGGATCGCCTTCTGGTTGTCGCTCGTGGCCACCGCGGCCGTGAAGCTGGCCGGGGTATAGCTGCCCAGACCATAGACCGTGCCGTTCGAGAGGTTGAGCGCCACAGGCTGGCTGTAGTTGGAGGTGACGACCGAGCCGAAGAAGCCCGAGGTCTTGCCCGGCGCGACCTTGAAGATCTGGATGCCCGAGCCCAGCGGGATGACATAATTGTTCGCGGGCAGCGACTTGGTGAGATTGAGCACCGACGAACCCGACAGCGACAGTGCGCCGGTGACGATGATCTGGTCATACCCGCCGGTTGCGCCGGCCCCGGCATTGCCGTCAATCTGCATGATGGCGCTGGAATTGTTGCCAAAGTTCAGATTGCCGAAGGTGAGCACGCCCGGCGAGTTGCCCGGCGCGATCGTGCCCGCAGTGGCGCCGCCGACAAAGGTGTTGCCGGTGATCGAGCCATTGCCGGTAACCGAGCCGCTGTTGATGACATAGGTGTCGGCGGAAGTCACCAGACCCGAGGTCGCCCCGTTCTGGCCCAGATCGATGCCATTGCCCAAATGCAGCAGCGAGCCCGCGACATTGACGGCGTTGGCCGCGATCGCACCCGACAGGTTCACCGTCGAATTGGCCAGCGTCACGCTCGGGGCCACAATGCTGCCGGTCTGGGTGACGTTGAGCGTGGTGCCGGTGCCGGTGCTGAACGTGCCAGAGGTCGAACTGCTCTGGCCGCTCAGGTTGAACGTGCCGTTCGACACCGCCACATTGCCCGTGCCCTGCACCGTGCCGCTGAACGAACCGCCATTGGCCAGATTGAGCAGGTTGGTGCCGATGTTCAGCACGCCGCTGCCGGTCAGGTTGTGGATCGTCTGGTTGGCCTGCAGGGTCAGCGTACCGGGCGTGTCGATCTGCACATTGAGCGCATGGTCGAGCAGATCAGCCGTGGCCACCGTCACGCCGCCAAAGTGGATCGAGAGCGCGCTGGGGGCAAAGCTGTCAACCCCGCCGTTGAGCGTGAGAACACCCGTACCATACTTCTCCACCGTGCCCGTTCCGTTGATAACGCCCGAATAGGTGCCGTTGGCGGTCTGGTTGATGTTGAAGGTGCTGGTGCCGTTCAGCGTGATCGTGCCGCCCGCGCCCGAGAGCGTGCCGGTGGTCAGCATGGCATTGTTGCTGGTGATCAGGCTGCCCGCGTTCTGGGTATAGGCATTGGCCACATAGAGGTCGGCGTTGGCGGCAACCGCGCCGCTGTTGGTCAGGCTGTCGAACTGATAGGTGTTGCCCGCATTCAGCGTCAGCGTGCCGCTGTTGGCGACATTGTGGTCAACCAGCAGCGAAGACGAGGCGGTGAAAGTGCCCGCATTGTTCAGGCTGCCCAGTTCCGAGAGCGTTCCGGCATCAAGGTTGACCGTGCCGCCCGCGCTGTTGGTGGCCGCCCCGGAAACCAACAGGACAGAGTTGACATTGAGCGTGCCCGCATTGGCAAGGCTGCCAAAGCTGCTGCCCCCCGTCGTGCCCAGCGTGGCCGTTGCCGCGGCCGCATTGGTGAAGAGCCCGGCCACCTGAAGCACGCCCTGCGAGGTCAGCATGCCGCTGTTGGTGAGCGCGCCGCCGATCGTCCCGGTGCTGCCCTGCGCAAAGGTCAGGGTGCCGCCATTCGACACATCGCCGCTTGCGCTCAGCGCGCTGTTGATGCCGACCGTGCCGCCCGCATTGTTGGTCATCGATGCCAGCGAAAGCGCCGCATTGACGGTCGTGGTGCCGCTGTTGTTGATCGAACGGATCGTGTCGGCCGTACCGGCGATCAATGTGCCCGCCGCGCCCACGGTCACGTCCAGCGTATCGGCAAACGTGCCGCCCGGCGTGGTGTCGATGGTGCCGCCATTGATGGTCAGCGGCCCGGTGAAGGTGCTGGCCCCGCTGAGCAGCAGCGTGCCGTTGCCGGTCTTGGTCAGCGCCCCGCCGCCGGTGAAAATGCCCTGATAGAGCGAATTGCCCGCCTGGTTGACGTTGAGCGTGGCATTGGCATCCAGATTGATCTCGCCGCTGGTCGCGCCCAGCAGATAGGGGGTGTTGATCGTGCGCGTGGCTGCGCCATTGCCGTCTGCCAGCACATTGAGGCGACCATCGACCTGCGTATAGGAACTGGTGGTCAGATCCGCCGACAGGTTCGTCACGCCGCCCACATTGGTAAAGAGCGAAGTGATCGACTGATCGGTCAGCAGATTGAGCACGGGGGCCGCGCCCTGCTGCTGGGGGTTGACGTAAAGCGTCATGTTGCTGCTCAGCGCATTGGCGCTGGCCACATTGAGCGTGCCATCGGCCACTTCAAGCAGCGAGGCCATCACGCTGCCCGCGCCGCCGTTCAGCGTCAGGGCTGCCGTGCCATACTTGAAAATGCTGGCACTCGATGCATTGCCGCTGAGCGAGCCGATCACCCCATAATAGGTGCCGTCGGTGGTCTGGTTGATGGCCCAGCCCGTGCTGTCGCCCAGCAACACCGAACCGCCCGCGCCCGAAAAGCTGCCGGTGTTCATCACCAGATGATCGGCCAGCGAGAGCGTTCCGGCATCCTGCACATAGGCGCCCGAAACGGACAGGTTGTCGGAAGCGTTGATCGCGCCCGAATTGTTCAGGCTGCCGAATGTGGGCGCCGAGCCGAGATGCAGGTTAAGCGTGCCGGTGGCGCTGTTGGTGGCATTGCCGGTCACGGTCAGCGGCGTGTAGGCGTCGATCAGCCCATTGTTGAGCATCGCGCCGAACTGGCTGGTGCCGTTGTTGGCATAGATGCCCGACCCCAGCGTGGCGGTGCCGGTGGTGTCATTGGTGAACAGGCCCGCTACCGTCAGCGTGCCGCGCGAACGCAGGTCGCCGGTGTTGACGAGGTTGCCCTGAAGGTTTTCAAACGAGCCGGTGCTGAAGCGCGTCGTGCCCGCATTGCTGACATCGCCCGATGCGTTGAGCGTGCCGTAAACCTGCGTATAGCCGGTCGCGGTCGTGTTCAGCGTGGTCAGATTGATCGCGGCATCGACATAGGTGGTGCCGCTGTTGGTGACCGAATGGATGGTGTCATTCGCGCCCAGATAGAGGCCCGCATTGGCCGCGACCGTGGCATCAAGCGTGTCGGTAAAGGTGCCGCCCGCCGACGTGTCGATCCAGCCCGCATTGACCGTGAGCGGCCCCGCAAAGGTGCTGGCCCCGGCCAGGTTGAGCACGCCAGAGCCGGTCTTGGTAAGCGCGCCGGCGCCCGAGAAGATGCCCGAATAGAGCGAGTTGCCCGACTGGTTGATGACCAGCGTGTTGGCCACGCCCTGAAGGCCGCCCAGATTGACATTGCCGGTCGAGGCGCCGCCAAATCCTGCCGTGTTGATCGTGCGCGTGGCCGCCGCTTCCACCGCCGGATCGCCCGAAACCGAGCCGATCACATTAAACAGGCCGTTGTTTTCAATCGTGCTGCTGGTGGTCAGATCAGCGACAAGGTTGGTCGTGCCATTGTTGAGCAGGCCCATGATCGACTGGTCGCCCAGCAGAGTGAGCGTCCCCGCCGCATCGGTGCGCACCGGCAGAGCGCCGCCCAGAATGCCCGCGTTCTGGACGGTCATGCCGCCCTCATGGACAATGAGCTGGCCCGGCGTAAAGCTGTTCGCAGCGCCCGCCAGAGTCAGCGTGGCCGCGCCCTGCTTGTAAACGCCGCCGGTGCCGGTCACCACGCCCGCATAGGTGCCGTCGGCCGACTGGTTGATGGTGAAGACATTGCCCGTGCCGTTGAGCGTGACGGTGCCGCCCGCGCCCGAGAAGCTGCCCGTGGTGAGCGTCTTTCCGCCGGCAACGGTCAGCGTGCCCGCGTTCTGGGTATAAGCGCCCGACACGTTGAGCGAGTCATCGGCATTGACCGTACCTGTGTTGGTCAGGCTGCCGAACTGGCCCTGTGACCCGGCGCTGAGGTTCAGCAGGCCGTCGTTGGTCACGGCATTGGTCACGGTCAGGGGAGAGGAGGCGGTCAGCGTGCCGCTGTTGCTGAGGCTGTCAAGCAGTGTCCAGCCCGCGGAACCCAGCGTGGCGTTTGCGCCCAGCGCATTGGTGAACAGGCCCGAAACGGTCAGTTGCCCGGCCGAGGTCAGCGTGCCCGTGTTGTTCAGCGCGCCGCCGACCGAGCCGGTCGAGCCCGATGCAAAACCCAGCGTGCCCGCGTTCGACACATCGCCCGTGCTGGCCAGCGAGCCGTTGACCGTGGCATTGCCCGTGGCATCGTTGGTCAGCGTGGCAAGGTTGAGCCCCGCATTCACCGTGGTGTTGCCGCTGTTGCTCAGCGAATGGATCGTGTCATTCGTGCCGACCAAATAGGTGCCCGCCGCGCCCACCGTCACGTCCAGCGTGTCGGCAAAGGTGCCGCCTGCGGTGGTGTCGATCGTGCCGCCGTTGATGGCCAGCGGGCCGGTGAAGGTATTTGCCCCCGCCAGATTGAGCAGGCCTGCGCCGGTCTTGGTCAGCCCGCCGGTCCCTGAAAAAATGCCGCTGTAGGTCGAAGTTCCCGACTGGTTGATGACCAGCGTGTTGGCCGCATTGTATAGGCCGCCCAGATTGACATTGCCGGTCGAGGCGCCGCCGAAACCGGCGGTGTTGATGGTGCGCGTGGCGGCCGTCTCGCTCAGCATGTCGCCCGACAGCGTGCCAACGACATTGAGCAGACCGTCATTGGTCACCGCGCCAGAGGTGGTCAGATCGCCCGAAAGATCCCAGATGCCACCCGCATTGTTGGCGGCGCTTGCCGCCGAAACATTGGCCAGTTGCCACAGCGAGCCGGTCGACTGGTTGGTCACATTGCCCGATACCGTGGTCGAACCCAGCAACGACAGCATGCCCGCATTGGTGATCGAGTTGGCCGACAGCGTGTTGCCGAAGGTGGTGGCGCCCGCGTTGGTGATGGCCGTGGCCGTGGTGGCGCCCGCAGCCACCAGCATGGCGCTCGCCGCCACATTGACCGTGGTCAGCGCTTCGGCGCCGCCCAGCACCAGGCTGCCTGCGTTGACCTGTACCGAACCGCCCGAAACAGCGTTCATCAACCGCCCGCTGGTCGTGCCGTTGGTGGTCGAAACCTGGCCGCCATTGACGGTGATGCCGTCCAGACTGTTCTGGCTGGAAAGCAGCAGCGAGCCGGTGTAGCCGTTATAGGCGTCATTCACCGTCAGCGTGCCGCCCGAGATCGCCCCCTGCATCACCGCGTCAAAGCTGGTGGAGCCGTTGGTGGCCGCGCCGCTGTTGTGGAGCACCGCGATCTTGCCGTCCAGACCGCTCAGGTTGATCGCATTGAGGAAATTGACCGAACCGGTGGCATCCGCCGCATCCGAGCCGAACACCAGCGTGCTGCCCGCAGTGACAAAGCCGCCCGAATTCCAGGTGAGCGCGGGGCCGACGCCGCCGTTGATCGAGCCCAGATTGACGGTCAACCCGCCCGAAGTGGCCGCAAAGCCGCCGCTGCCTGCCCAAGAAACGTTGTTGGGCTGGCTGCCCACCGCGCGGCTGAAGGTGCCGCCCGAGAGCAGCACACCGGCCGAGCTGGTCGACAGACCCGCGCCTATCGTGCCCGAACCGTCAAACAGGATGTGGCTCATGGCATGGATGCCGGTGCCGTCCTGCGCCTCCAGCGTGGCGCCCGAAATCTCGGTCGTGCCCGAATAGGTGTTGGTGCCAAGGAACTGCACCGTGCCGCCGCCCACGATCTTGAGCGACGCGCCGCTGCCCGCCGCGATCGAGGCGGTGCCGATGCTCGAGGCGCTGTCGTCCGCGATGGAATCGTAGAAGGTGATCGTGTTGCCCGTGCCCGGCTGAATGGTCACATTGCTGCCGGTCATCATGAACATGTCGGCGCCCGCTGCTTGCCCTGCCGCGCCGCCATTGTTGCTCGACCCGGCGATGGCCGCGTTGTTCTGGAAGATGCCGTTGCCTTGCAGCACCAGCGTGCCGCCGCTGCGCACAAAGATCGCGCCGCCAAAGCCCGAGCCGCCGCCGCCGCCCGATGTGCCCGTGGAGCCCACGCCGCCGCCGAAACCGGCCGCGCCGCCCGTGCCGTCCGCGCCGGCGATGCTCTGGCCGCCCGAGCCGCCCGCGCCGCCAAGGCCGCCCGAGCCGCCGCCCGCGCCAAAGCCGCCCGCGCCGCCCGCGCCGCCCGCACCGCCCGCGCCACCATCGGTCTGGGAGAGCGCGCCCGCGCCGCCTGAGCCGCCCTGACCGCCCGCGCCGCCGCCGTAGAAGGTCGAACCGGTGCCGCCATTGCCGCCCTGGCCGCCCGCGCCGCCATGCGCCACCGTGCCGTTGGCCAGCGCGATGTTCCATGTGACCAGCGCGAGAATGTCATTGGCCAGCGTCACGCCGTCAACCGCCGCGCGGGCCACCTTGATCGCCGATTCGGCGAAATTGGGGGTGAACTGGGCCAGAGCCGCCGCCGCTTCGGCAATGTCAAAACCAAGCGTGAAGCCATCATTGACCACCGCCAGCGTCTGCTGGGCGTTGAAGGGGACGCCCGCGCTGCCGCTGCCGCCCACGCCGCCGGTGCCGCCGGGCGCATTGGTGCCGTTTGCGGCATTGTGCCCGTTATTGCCCGGCGAACCTTCGCCATCGACAAAGATCGCGGAAAAGGCGCTGCCGTCCGCGCCGCCGCTGCCATTGCCGCCCACGGTGCCGATATAGGCCAGATTGTTCATCGAGCCGCCGGTGTTGAGATTGCCCGCCGCAGCGTCGATGCGGTAGGAAACAGTGTTGTTGGCGGTGTTGATCCCGGTGATCACGGCATTGGCGGGCACATTGCTGCCCACCAGCAGATGGCCGACCACGAGGCCGGTGGTGGTGCCCACCGTCACGGTGCCGGTGCTGCCGCCGGTCTGGTTGATCGCCAGCACCGGGTTGAAGGTCATGATTTCCTTGCTGGCATTGATCGCCGATACGCCGTTCGAGGCGATGACATTGCTCAGCGTGATCTGGTTGGTGGTGGTGTTGATCGCGGTGATCACCGTCCCGTTGGGGATGCCGGTGCCCGTAACCGCTTCACCCACGGCAAGGCCGGTGAGCGAATTGACCTGAACCACGGCCGCGCCGCCCGTGTTCGAGATCAGCGGGCTGAAGGTTCCCTTGAAGGAATAGACCTGACTCAGATCGACCTGATTGGAAAGGGTGATAACGCCGGTATTGGCATCAACCGCGGTCACGACCGTATTGGCCGGAACGCCGTTGCCGGTGATGACCATCCCCACCTTGAAACCGGTCATGCCCGCGATCGGCGTGATTGTGTTGGACAGGGTGCTGGTGGTGGTGGTGGCAAAGCGTGCCACGTTCACTTCGGTCACGGAGACGGCGGTGACGGTGACATTGGCAACGGCGTGGTCCAGCGTGAAGGCAGTGATGACCGGGCTGCTGGGATCGGTCGAGTCATAGGTGATCGAGGCGACGGTGGCGGTGGTGCCGTCCGACAGGAAAACGGTCTGGCCCCGCTGGAGCATCGAGACATTGACCGGGCTGCCCAAGGTCACCGTGGTGCTGGCCAGAGTTACCGTACCGGTGACCAGATCCGAGGTGGGCAGCGCGATGGCATCGGCAAAGCTGATGAGGTTGAGCGAATTGCCGTTCGCATCAACGCCCACATTGGTGATGCTGGAAATCGTCGAGCCGACGGTCCCGGCCACGCTGACGCCGTTGTTCTGTCCGGCAACGGCCACGCCCGCGCCCTGGGTGATCAACTGGTTGTCGCCGGTGGCAACCACGCCGGTCAGGTAATACTGGCCGTTGTTGTAGCTGATCAGGTTGGTCGAGCCATTGGAAAGCGAGGGGCGATAGATCTGGGCCGCGCTGGCATCGGCCGTGACGCCCGTGACGGTGAAGGCGATGGGGGCAACCGACGATGTGGCGATACCGCCACCCTGACCGCCCGTCACGGTGTTATTGGCAAAGCTTACGTTGTTGAGCGTGAGCGTGGCGCCATTGTCCACGAAGAACACGCCGCCAAGGCCCGCGCCGCCGCCCGAACCGTTGCCGCCCGCAGTGGCATAGTTGGTGAAGACCGTCTGGCTGCTGTTCGAGCCCACCGAAACGTTCGAACCGACTACTTTAGTGGGGTTGGCCGCCTGAAGCGAGGTGTCGCCCGAAACGACAAAGCCCGTGCCGCCGCTGCCATTGGTGACATTGACCGGGGCGCTCTGGGCCAAGGCCGTGGCCGGAAGCGAAGCCATGGCACCAAGAGCCAGAATCGAGCTTGAGAGCAACCATCCACGACGCTGTTTCATTACTGTCCACCTGTTCACGAGAAAAACGAAACGAACGGGACACGACAAGCCAGTCGCGCCGACGCATGCCGGCACGCCCCAAGGAAACCTTGCAGCCAGATCCGCAGGCTTTTCAGGCAAGCCATGACCCGCACGTAAACGCGCGGTCAGGTTCTCCCGACAGCCTCAATCACTGTATGGAAATGTCGCCCACTGTCCCCAATTAAACATCTATGCCCGTCTGCAGCGCGCTGCAGACAATCCCCATCCGGTTCGCACCCAGACAATCGACAAACCTATATTCTGCGAAAGCGTGAAATTTGGTAAAGTTTGACCTAAGGTGGTTCACGACTTTGGAGCGTTGACGAAAGGATATATTGCCCGGGTCCCTGCCATGTCCTTGCGCGGCGTAAACGGGCGGCGGATGGGCGTAAAACCTTGGGCGGGCGATCGGCGCCAGAGCTTTTCATAATGGCCGTCAACGGGCGCCGGACCCGAATAGGCGGTAACCAAACGGCTCAACATTTTCCGGCATGGGAAGGCGCTTGGTCTGAAGGGTCGTGTCAGCTGGCTGGACAGCGACTCATCGCGCCGGTGCGACCGGGCTGGTCGAAAGTTGGCGCAAATCAGGTGGTGGTGCTCATGACTTGGGATCGCGGACACGCATCGCGATCTTGCGCAAGGCGTCATTGAGAAGATCGCGCGCCGGTTGATCAATGTCCTGCAGGATGAATTCAAAGTAATCGCTGCGCATTTTTCGGGCGCGATCAAAGACGGCCTGTCCGGCGGGCAGGGCGGAAATGATCTGGCGCTTGCGGTTTTGTTCGTTGTTTTTGCGCTCGATCATTCCGGCATCGATCAGCCGTTTGACCGCCCGGCTGACTTCCGCGCGATCCGCCTCAAAGGCGCCGCCGATGTCAGCCGCGCTGGCCGGGCCCACCGAACAGATGAAGGCCAGAACCCGCCATTCGGCCAGAGTGAGCCCGAAATGCTCCTGCAATTGCTGCATCGTGGCGCGATCCATCATGCGGGCAAGCAGCAGCAGGCGATGCGGCAAATGCGAGCCGCCAAACAGATCCCAGGTCCGTGGCAAAGTCATCTTTTCATCGCTGCCAAAGCGGGCGGGCAATTGCAAATGGAATCATGTTGACTAATCAACACATGGCGATCATGACTGGCTTATGACCCAAAACCATCCATTTTTGCCCCGGCTGGAACATGCCTTCACCATCTCGATCGACCTGTCGCGGCCCTATTGGATCACTCCTGGGGCGCGGGGCGATACGCGCGCGGCGATTTTCGCGGCGCAGGGCGTGATCGAGGGGCCTCGTCTGCAGGGGCGAGTGGTGCCCATGTCGGGCGGCGACTATCCGCTCTCGCGCCCCAACGGGGTGATCGACTTTGATGCGCGCTATTTGCTGGAAGCCGAGGATGGCGCGATCATCTATCTGGAAAACCGGGGCTTTCGCTGGGCGCGCAGCCCGGAAATCGCCGAAAAGATGCGCCGCAACGAGCCCGTCGGCTTTGACGATTACTATATGCGCGTGACCCCGCGTTTCGATGCCCCCGCCGGGCCGCACGAATGGCTCAGCCAGCATGTGTTTGTCGGCGTTGCGGAAAAAGTGCCCAATGCCAACCGCATCCATTATTTCGTGGTGATGTGAGATGGCGGGCGGGGGTTTGGCGCCGTCCTATCCGGTGCGGATGCGCCCCGGCGTTGATCCATACAGCGCGACGCACAAACCGCCCTTGCCGCCCACCGCTTTTGCCCGATGGAACGAGCGCGGGCTGACCATTGAGCGCAACCATCGCATCCGCCTGCGCGACGGGGTGGAGATCTTTGCCGACATCTATCGGCCCGAAGGCGCGCAGCAGGGTGTGCCGATCCTGCTGGCATGGGGGCCTTATGGTAAACATGCGCTGACCAATCGCGTGTTCTGGCCGCGATCCGGGGTGGACCCGGATTGGCTTTCGGACCTCACCGCATTCGAGGCGCCTGATCCCCTGTTCTGGGCCACGCATGGCGTTGGCGTGGCGGTGGTCGATCCGCGCGGGGCATGGCTGTCGGGCGGCGATTTCCATCACAATGGCGCGCAGGAGGCGTTGGACTGCGCCGATGTGATCGAGTGGCTGGCCGGTTTGCCATGGTGCAACGGGCGGGTGGGGATGACGGGCGTGTCCTATCTGGCCGCGATCCAGTATCTGGTGGCCCCATTGCATCCGCCAGCGCTCGCCGCAATCAACCCGTGGGAAGGTTTTTCCGACTGGTATCGCGAATTTGCCTATCATGGCGGCATTCCCGAAACCGGATTTTTGCCGCGCGCTTCGGACAATATCCGCTTCTCGCTGGGGCGGACCGAGGATACGCTGGAAAATGTCCGTGCCCATCCGCTGATCGACGATTACTGGCTGTCCAAATCCTATGATCTGGCCGCCATCACCCAGCCAGCCTATGTCGTGGCCAGTTGGTCGGATCAGGGGCTGCATCTGCGCGGCACGATCGAGGCATGGCGCCAAATGCGCAGCCCGCAAAAGTGGCTGGACATCCATGGTCATAAGAAGTGGGCGCATTACTATTGCCCCGAAAGCCGCGCCCGGCAGACCGCCTTTTTCGAGCATTTCCTGTTTGATCGCCCTACCGCTGTGGCCGCATGGCCCCCGGTGCGGATCGAGATACGCGAGCAACATGGGGTCCAGCATGAGCGGGCCGAGCGGGAATGGCCGCCCGCGCGCACGGCCTATCGTGAACTCTTTCTCGATCCGGCGCGGGGCGCCTTGTGCGATGCCGTGCCCCCGCCATCGATCCTGCGGCAGGACGCCGCCCACGGCGAGGCCCATTTCACGATCCGTTTTGACCAGCCCACCGAAATCACCGGCCAAGCCGCCCTGCGCCTCTGGGTGGAGGCGCAGGGCAGCGACGATGCCGACCTGTTCATTGCGCTGCAAAAGCTGGATGCGAGGGGCCAAGAGGTGGGCTTCACCTTCTACGCCTTTTATGAAAACGGCCCCATCGCGCTGGGCTGGCAAAGGGCCAGCCATCGCGAACTGGACGAGGCGCTTTCCAAGCCAGAACGCCCGGTGCATAGCCACCGCTGCGAGGAAAGGCTGAAGCCGGGCGAAATCGTTCCGGTCGAGATCGAACTGTGGCCCTTTTCTGTGCGTTTTGATGCGGGCGAGAGCCTGCGACTGGTGATTGCGGGGCGCGACATCTATCGGCCCGAACCGGGCGTCATGCTGCCTTTCCCCCAGCATCTGGATACGCGCAACGCGGGCCATCATGTCTTTTATGGCGGCGGGGCCATGGCCTCGCGGCTGATCCTGCCCTTCATTCCCGCATCGGAGCATCCATGACATTGCAGCCCACCCCCTTGGCCACCCTTGCCGATTGCCGCCTTGAGCATGTGTTCGACATCGAGGTGCTGTTCGGAGCGGATCGGACTTTGTTCGGCCCTTTGCCCGGCGGCGGGCATCAGGGTTATACGCCTGCCATCGGCGGCACAATCACCGGGCCGCGCCTGACGGGCAGCGTGGTGCCCCATTCGGGCGCCGATTATGCCACCGCGCGCGAGGACGGCACGATCGAACTGCGCGCCCATTATCTGCTGCGCGCCGATGACGGCACGATGATCTATATCCAGAATCTGGGCTATCTGGTCCGCCCGCGCCCGGGCGAGGACCAGCCTTCCTATTTCAAGCTGACGCCCTATTTCCGGGTGCCGGTCGGGCCGCATGACTGGCTCAACCGCACGGTGATCGTGGGCGGAGGAGAGCGTCGGTCGGACCCGGACCGCACGCTCTTTCGCTATTACGCCCTGGTCTGAGCGATCCGGCGCAACCCCGGCGCGGCGGCCAGAAAACACAGCGCCGCCGCAAAGAACACCAGCACCGCCAGCGACAGCGCGCTTTGCAGCCCCTGCGCCGACGCCTGCCGACAGGCGGCGGCCACGGCCTCGCCAGCGCCATGGGCGGGCATGCCTGCCGGGCAATCCACGCCATATTGCCCGGCATAAGCGGCCCGCGCCGCCCGGTCGGAAACAAAGCCGACAAAGACCGGCCCCAGACCCGAACCGATCAGCGTGTAGAGCAGCGTATAGAGCGCCACCCCGCTGGCGCGCATCCGGGTGGGCAGGAGGTTCTGGATCATGCCCGTGGTCGGCCCGTAGAACAGCAACAGGAACGCGCCTGCCACCAAGAGCAGCGCAAAGGCCGCGCCCAGCGAGGCGGCATGAAAGGCCAGCCAATAGATCGGCGGCGCCAGCGTCAGCCCGAAGGCCGCGCCCCATGCGGGCCAGCGCGCATCGCGCCGTGCCAGCCAATCGGTGCCGAAACTGCCCACGATCAGGCCGAAGGTGATGGCAAGGCCCGAAATCAGGCCGAAATTGGCCGCCGCCTCGCGCACGCCCAGATGGTGGGTGCGCGCCAGAAACACTGCCAGAAATTGCGAGATCGAGGTCATGCCAAAACCCGCCAGACTGCCCCCCGCGATCACGCAGAGCAGGGTGGGATTGCCCGCCACCTCGCGCAGAAATTCGCCGACCGGGGGCGCCTTGCCGCCTTTGGCTCCGGCGTCATAGCGCCCCCGTTCCGGCTCGGGCGCCAGCAGCAGAAGCAGGCCCGCCACCACAAAGCCGGGCAGCGCAAAGAGCAGAAAGGCCGTGCGCCAATGCCAGAGCAAGGCAATATGCCCGGCCAGCATTGCCCCGAGCAGCGTGCCGATGGGCGTGCCCAGCATCACCAGCGCAAAGGTGGAGGCGCGCTTTTCACGCGGGGCGATATCGGCCACCAGCGAGGCGGTGGGGGGCACAAAGCCTGCCTCGCCCATGCCCACGCCAAGGCGACTGGCGGCCAGCGCGGTAAAGCTGCCCGCCATGCCGGTGGCCGCCGTGGCCAGCGACCAGATGACGGTGCAGGAGGCAATGATCCGCTTGCGCGAGAACCGCTCGGCCAGCAGGCCGATCGGCAATCCGGCCAGCGCATAGAGCGCGGCAAAGACCAGCCCCTGCAACAGGCCCAATTGCAGATCGGTGAGCAGAAGATCGGCCTTGATGGTCTGGGCCAAGGCGGAAAACACCGCCCGGTCGGCGAAATTGAGGGTGCAGGTGAGCAGCAGCAGCGAGAGCAGAACCCGGCGGCGCGGGGCTGCAGGCGCGCTCATGCCGGTTCTCCCACCGCGCGATGGCGGCGCGACAGGGTGACGGCCTCGATCCTGCGGAACAGGCCATCCTGCATTTGATAGAGAGCCATGCTTTCAATGGCATAGGTATCGCCCGCCTGCATTGTCCGGCCGGAGAGTTCGACCCCGTCGCGCCTTGCCGTGAACACAGAGGCCAGCGCGGCGGCTATGGCGCCATCCCCGGCCAGAGCGGCGCGCAGCGTCATCATCCGATGGAAGTCCTCCCGCGCCTTGCGATAATAGGCCACAATGGCCTCCGCGCCGCGCAGGATGATGCCGGTTCCATTGCGCAACTCGACATCGGGCGCGTAGAATCGGCCATAGGCGGCCTCATCGCCCCGGTTGAAGGCGGCTAAATAGTTCTCCATGATGGCATGTGGCTGCATGGCGATCTGCTCTCCCATCGTATTCTTGTCGAACCATCTTTGACCGCTTAAGTTGATAGATCAACATAATTCTCGGAGGCATGATGCGCGAGGTTCCATCCGGCGGTGCAGACAGGCTGGCATATCTGCTCAAACTGGTGGCCCATGGGCCGGACCGCTTCAGCCTGGGCGATCTGGCCGCGCGCGCGCGGCTGCCCGCCAGCACAGTCCACCGCCTGCTTCAGGTGATGGTGAGGGCGGGTTTGGTCGAACGCGGGGCGCATCAGACCTATCGGCCGGGCCGTGAATTCTATGCGATGGCCTCGCAACTGGTGGCGCGTTTCGATGTCATCCGCTCCGCCCGGCCTTTGCTCGAAGGGCTGGTGGAGCGCTGGCACGAGACAGCGGTGCTGTGCACCTATAACCCTACCGACCGCCGCGCGACCATTGCCGATGTGGTCATGACGCCGCATCCGCTGCGCTTTGCGGTGGAAAGGGGCGGCGAGATTCTCCTGCCCTGGGGCTCGCTGGGGCGGGCGATTCTGGCTTTCCTTTCCGGCGGAGAGATGGAGGCGATTATCCGCGAAACGCGCTTTGGTCCCTTGACCGGGCGGCCGCGCGATCCGCGCAGCGAGCTCGAAAAAGGCCTGCGCGAGGTGCGCGAAGAGGGCGTTTCGCGCTTTTACGACCCCGATATCGAGATCGCGGGCATTGCCGCCCCGGTGTTCGGCGCCGAAGGGCTGGTGCTGGGCTGTATCGGCGTGACCATGCCGTCCAAACGCTATCTGCTCCATGCCGAGGATGATCTGGTGCTGGCCGTGCGCGAGGCGGGGCAAAGCCTGAGCGCGGCCGCATCGATGGGGCAGGGCGGGGCGGACCAAGAATTCCAAAATACGGAATAGTGGTTCTGCAAGATGGAAGATGCTTGAAAGTTGATTGCTCAACATTATCGTCACTCCCCGTAACCCGGCGCAAAAAAGCCGGGAAAAATGGGAGAGGGCAATGAACTACCGCAAGGGGAAGGTGCTCGTTTACGCTTCGTCGGCTGCTCTGGCCATGGCGCTGTTTGGCGGCGAGGCCCATGCCGAGGAGCAGGCCGCCAAGAACAATGCGCCTGAAATCGTCGTTACCGCGCAATTCCGCAGTCAGAAGCTGCAGGATGTGCCGATCGCCATCACCGCCGTCAACTCGGCCATGCTGGAGCAGCGCGGCGCCACCAATATCGCCGACATCGGGTCCAGCGCGCCCAACGTGACGCTGCGCCCTGCGGCGGCCAGTTTCGGCCCCTCGGTCGTTGCCTACATTCGCGGCGTGGGCCAGCGCGACACCAATTTCGCGCTGGAGCCGGGCGTCGGCCTCTATATCGACGATGTCTATCTGCCCACGATGCACGGGTCGCTGCTCAATCTGGTTGATCTCGACCGGGTGGAAATCCTGCGCGGGCCGCAAGGCACGCTGGCAGGGCAGAATTCGATCGGCGGGGCGATCAAGCTCTATTCCAAAAAGCCCGATGCCAACCCGGACGCCTATCTGTCGGCCACCTATGGCGCCTATAATCGCGTGGAAATTCGGGGCGGTTCCAATTTCACCATCGCGCCCGACAAGCTCTATATGCGCCTGACCGGGGTGGGGGTCCACAAGGACGGCTATGTCACCCGCTATGACTATGCCTGCACCCATCCGGGCAGCACGGTGCCCAGCTCCGTCACCGGATCGAGCTGCAAACTGGGCACCGAAGGGGGCAAGGATTATGTCGCGGGCCGCGCGGCCTTTCGCTGGACGCCGACCAGTTTCCTGACCGCCGACATTGCCGTGGACATCACCCGCGACAACAGCGAGCCTACGCCATCGACCCTGCTCTATGTGGGCCGCAATGCCAATCCGGGCTCGACCCTGACCGGCATCGCGAGCCCGCCTGCGGCTGCCTATGTGCTCAACGGCAATGTCTATGGCAATGCCACCGGATCGCCCTTCATCAGCTATTCGCCCTTTGGCGCCTATGCGCAGGATACGTTCAGCCGCAGCCCCTATATCAATTACGAGAATTACACCGACACCACCCCGCGCGACGGTTCGGCGCCCTGGCAGGCCCCGCTCAAGGCCGCGCTCAACACATGGGGCATTTCGGGCACGCTCAGCGCCACGCTGACGCCCAATCTGAAGCTGACCTCGATCACTGCCTATCGCCAGTTTGACGGCACCTATTCCACGGGCGATGGTTCGCCGCTCAACCCCTCGCTTCAGGCCAACAACATCTACAACAAGCAATTCAGCGAGGAATTGCGCCTGTCGGCCAAATTCGGCGATCTTGCCAATCTGACGGTGGGCGGCTTCTATTTCTACAAGCGCAGCCGGTATCAGGCGCGGATCGAGCTGACCACGCTCAACTTCATCGAGGACGATTCGATCCCCGCCACCACCAAGGCGGTCTTTGCCAATGCCGATATCAGCCCGATCAGGAACCTGACCGTGATCGGCGGCATCCGTTATACGGATCAGTCCAAGACCTTCTATTATGGCCGTTTTGGTGTGCCGGGATCATCGACGGGCGGTGCTGTGCCGCCTTCGCTGGCGGCGCTCAACGGGCTGGTCGGGGGTTTCAACGGCGGCCGGTTCGACTATCGCGCGGCGCTGCAATATCGCTTCAACGATGATGTGATGGGCTATGCCCAGTTCTCCACCGGCTTTCGCGGCGGCGGCATCAATCCTCGCCCCTTCTTTCCGGCGCAGGCTTTGCCGCACAGCCCGGAAAAGCTCAACGCCTATGAAGTGGGCCTGAAAACCGACCTGTTCGACCGCCGCCTGCGGATGAATTTTTCCGGCTTCATCAACAAATACACCGATATTTTGGTGACGGTCGCCAGTTGCCCGCTGCCCGGCGTTCCGGCCGCGCCCTGTTCGTTGCCGCTCAATGCGGGCAATGCCACGATCAAGGGGCTTGAGGCCGAAATGCGGCTGCAACCCGTGCCGGGCCTGACGGTCGAGGCATCGCTTGCCTATCTCGACTTCAAATATGATTCGGTCAGCGCCGCCGCGGTCACCTCCGGCATCGGCACAGAGGACAAGGGCCAGTATATCTCGCCATGGCAATGGAGCTTTGCCGTGCAATATGACTGGAGCCTTGGCAGCATGGGCACCATCACGCCGCGCGTTGATGTCAACCATATCGACAGCTTCAACCGCAACGCCAACAATGTCGACGCCGCCACCGGGGGCAAGGACATTTTCGGCCAGGTGCCGGGCTATACGCTGGTCAACGCCCGTATTGCCTATCAGACCGCGGGCAAGGAATGGGAGCTGGCCGTCGAAGGGCGCAACCTGACCGACAAGCTCTATTACACCGATATTTTCGACAATCGCGGATCGACCAATTCGATCCAGGGCACGCCTGCCGAGCCGCGCACTTGGGCGGTGACGGTCAAGCGCCGCTTCTGAACATCGGGGCGCCCCGGCGGCGCCCCGCCATCCATTGCCTTCATCCCTTCATCCCATTTTGCGGGAGGATCCCTTATGGCCACGTCCTTTTCCAGCCAGCCAGCGCCCGGTGTGCCCATTGTCGCCGGGCTGCCCATGCCCGAATTTCGCCATATCGCGGTCGAACCTATCAGCGGGGCCTGCGGCTGCGAGATCGGCGGGGTCGACCTGCGCCAGCCCTTGCGGCCCGAAGTGCTGGGCGAGATCATGCTGGCCTTTCAGCATTTTCTCGTCATCGTCTTTCGCGATCAGGATCTGACGCCCGATCAGCACAAGGCCTTCTCGCGCCATTTCGGCGAACTGACCGAACTGCCCCAGGCGCCCACCTATAATGGCGACAATCTGATGCAGGAGGTGCGCCGCGAAGCGTGGGAGCCGGTCAATGTCGTGCCCAGTTTCGAGCATTTCCACACCGACAGCCCGTTCCTGCCCCAACCGCCCAAATGCATCGTGATGCGCGCTCTCGATTGTCCGCAATGGGGCGGCGACACCGCCTTTTCCAACGCCTATCTGGTTTACGAACATCTCTCGGACGGGATGAAGGCGCTGCTCGACGGGCTTCAGGTGGTCTATTCGGCCAAGGACGTGTGGAGCAAGAATGAGAAACTCCCGCCCGAAAAGCGGCTGCGCCTGCGCGAGAGCCATGGCTTTACCGAGGACCAATTGGAAAACATCCAGCCCGCCGTGCGCGTCCACCCCGAAACCGGCCGCCGCGCGCTTTTCGCCACCACCGCCTATTTCCGCCATTTCGTGGGGTGGAGCGAGGAGGAGAGCCGCGCCCTGCTCAACTATCTGCAAAGCCTTGCCCAGCATCTGCATTATCACTGCCGCGTCAAATGGCGCAAAGACACGCTGATCGTGTGGGACAACCGCTTCACGCTTCATCGCGGCGTGCATGATTTCAAGCATGAGCGGCGCCATCTGATCCGCACCACCGTGATCGGCGAGCGGCCCATGGGCATTGCCGATCTGGCCGCGCGCCCGGCGGGGGAAAGACCATGAAGGTCGGCGCCGCGATTGCGCGTATCCTCAAGATCGAGGGCGTCGATGTCCTCTTCGGCTATCCGCGCAATGCGGTGCTGGAGGCAGCGGCCAAGGAGGATATCCGCACCATCATCGTGCGGCAGGAGCGCACAGGGCTGCATATGGCCGATGCCTATTCGCGCATGACGCGGGGGGCCAAGATGGGCGTCTTTGCCATGCAGCACGGGCCGGGCACGGAGAATGCCTATGGCGGCGTGGCGCAGGCTTTTTCCGAGAGCGTGCCGGTGCTGGTGCTGCCGCAGGGCTATGCGCGGGCGCTGGCCCATGTGCCCGACAATTACAACGCCTGCCGATCCATGCGCGACATCACCAAAACCGCCGAGCCGATCCTGCGCGCGCAGGATACGCCTGCCATTTTGCGCCGGGCTTTCACTGCGCTTCGCAACGGGCGGCGGCGGCCCGCACTGGTGGAAATGCCGTGGGATGTGCTGGCCGAGGATGTGGGCGAAACGCTGGATTACGCGCCGGTGGTTTCCACCCGCTATGGCCCCGATCCGGCGCAGGTGGCCGCTGTCGCGCAAAGGCTGGTGGCCGCGCCCCGGCTGGTTATCCACGCCGGGCAGGGGGTGCATTGGGCCAATGCCTACGGCGAATTGCGCGAACTGGCCGAATTGCTGGCCGCGCCGGTCTCCACCAGCCTTGAAGGCAAGAGCGCCTTTGACGAGACGCATCCCCTCGCGCTGGGTTCGGGCGGGGCGGCCATACCGGGGCAATTGCGCCATTTTCTGGACAGCGCCGATCTTATCTTCGGCATCGGTTGCAGCTTTGCCCAGACCGCCTTTGGCGTTGCCATGCCCGATCATGTGCCGATCATCCATGCCACGCTCGATCCGGCCGACATCAACAAGGGCGTGCCTTGCGAGGCCGCACTGATCGGGGATGCGCAACTGACGCTGGCCATGCTGGTCGAGGCGGTGCGCGCGCTGCTGCCCGCCCCGCGCGACATGGCCCCCGTGGCCGAGGAAATCGCCAAAGTGGAGCAGGCCTGGCTGGCCCAATGGCTGCCTTTGCTGGAAAGTGATGATGCGCCGATCAGCCCCTATCGCGTCTTGTGGGAATTGCAGCGCACGGTGGATGTGGCGGGTACGATTATCACCCATGACGCCGGATCGCCCCGCGATCAGCTTACGCCTTTCTGGAAATCGATCACCCCGCTCAGCTATATCGGCTGGGGCAAATCCACCCAGCTTGGCTATGGACTGGGGCTGGCGATGGGGGCCAAACTGGCCTGTCCGGACCGGCTGTGCATCAATGTCTGGGGCGATGCGGCGATCGGTTTCACCGGCATGGATTTTGAAACCGCCGTGCGCGAACGCCTGCCGATCCTTTCCATCCTGCTCAACAATTCGGCCATGGCTATCGAGTTGGACCAGATGCCGGTGGCGACCGAGCGCTATCATGCCACCGCCATCTCCGGCCATTACGCCGATTTTGCCCGCGCATTGGGCGGCTATGGCGAGCGGATCACCGACCCGACCCAGATCGGCGACGCCATCCGGCGAGGGATTGCGGCAACCCAGGCGGGCCAGCCCGCGCTGCTGGAATTCATGACCGCCAAGGAAACACGAGCTTCGCGGTTGTGACAGAGACTCTGTCGCAGCAGGCGGAGCGCCCGCCCATCCGACCATTGACCACCGGGGAGGTGCAGGCTTTGCTGGATGGGCGGGAGGAGGCTTTGGCCGATCTGCGCGATGACATGACCGCCAATTTCGCGCGCGGTCCGGGGGCGATTCTGCTGCGCGGGCTGGACCCTGCCGTTCTGGGCGAGGCGTGCTTTGCCTCGGTCCTTGCGCGGATCGGCGGCTGGCTGGGCACACCCGCGATCCAGTCGCCGCAGGGCGAGCGCGTGGCCCGCGTCGAGCGCAGAGCCGATGACCGCACGGCGCGCGGCACATTTTCGAATGCCGAATTGCGGCCCCATACCGACCTGCATGACATATTGGCGCTGGGCTGCTTCCGACCGGCCGCTTCGGGGGGCGAGAGTGTTCTGGTCTCGGCGCGCGATCTTCATCGAGCGATCGGGCATGATGACCCGTCCCTTCCGGCGGATCTGGTCAAGCCCTATGCGTGGGGCGGCAACCCTGCGCTGCGCAGCGCGGACAGGCCCCGGCCATGTTTGCCGATCCTGTTTCCGCCTGATGCCGCGCATGGGCCGCAGGTGGCCTATAACGGCTATTTCCTGCGCCGGGGCGCCGATCAGGCAGACGGGATTTTTGCCCGGTTCGATGCCATCGCCCAACGACTGGCCGACAAAACCCTCTTCCGCCTGATGCCCGGCGACATGCTGTTCTGGCACAATTGGAGCTGGCTGCACGGGCGGATGCCCTTTGCCGACCGCGATGATCGCCCGCGTCTGCTCTTTCGCCTGTGGATCCGTTCGGTGATCGCCCCAAGGGCTGATCCCGCGCTGGTTGAACTGGGGCAAAGGATGGATGAAGATCACAGGATAACAAGCCAATGGGAGAAGCATGGCCATGAATGAAGCCGTCGAGCAGGCCCAGGACAACCGATGGCCATGGAAGGCAAGCTGGCCTCTGGCCTTGCTGACGCTGATCGCGGTGTTCAATTATCTCGACCGGTCCCTGTTGGGGCTGGCGCTGCCTCTGGTCAAGCGCGAGTTCGGTTCGTCCGACACGATGTTGGGGCTGGTGACGGGCGTGGCCTTTGTTCTGCTCTATTCGGTGCTGGGCGTGCCGATCGCGTGGATGGCCGATCGCTGCAACCGCCGTAACATCATTACGCTGGGCCTTGCCTTCTGGAGCCTGATGACGGCCCTGACCGGCTTTGTCGGTTCCTTGTGGCAATTGGCCTTGGCGCGATTTCTGATGGGGGCGGGCGAGGCCTGCGCCATGCCGCCTTCCAATTCCATGATCGCCGATCTGGTGCCGCCCCGGCGTCGGCCGCTGGCCATGGCGATTTTCGGCACCGCCAATTCGCTGGCCTTCATCATCTTTTTTCCCATCGCCGGATGGGTGGCCCAGCATTATGGCTGGCGGGCGATGTTTCTTGCCATGGGCGCACCGGGCTTGCTGGTGGCCCTGCTGTTCATCGCCACGGTGCGCGAACCGATGCGCCAGAAACAGGCCGCGACTGTTGTCCGGCCATCGGCGGGCGCCATCCTCAATGATGTGGGCCAACTGTTTCGCAATCGCTGGTTCTGCTGGATCTTTGCCGGTGTCACCCTGATGGGGGCCAACGTCTGGGCGGCGGGGGCATGGACGCCTACTTTCTTTGCCCGCGTCCACCATATGGGGCTGGCCGAAGTGGCAGGCACGGTCGGGCCGGTGCGCGGCTTTGTCGGGGCGGCGGGGGTTCTGGCCGGAGGATTTGTGATCGACCGCCTGCCCGTTCACCGCGACCATTGGCGTCTGGTCATTCCGGCTCTTGCCTGCATTCTGGCGGGGCCTGCCGAGGCGCTGTTTTTGCTGGGGGACCAGCGCGTGCTCTGGCTTTCGGGCTATGTTGCAACCAGCTTTCTCTCGCTGATCCACCAAGGGCCGATCTATGCCGCCACGATGAATGTGGTCCGGTCGGGGCAGCGGGCTCTGGCCATTTCGGTCATCCTGTTCGGGGCCGGTTTTCTGGGCAATGTTGTCGGGCCCAGCGCGGTCGGCTTTCTCAATGACCGGCTTGCCGCAGTGCACGGGCCGATGGCGGTGCGCTATTCGATGCTGATCATCGCCCTGACGCCGATTCTTGCCGGACTGTGCTTTTTGAAGGCGGCATTTCTGGCCCGTCGGCCACAAGATGGCGCCATGGCATCAAACCATATTGACCTGAATCGCAAATGGGGCGATGAGAGCGGCACACAAAATAGCAGGACTTAGCCTGCCAGGCATACGAGCGCGAAGAGCGCCACGGGGCCGTAGAATGGGAAAAGGATCCTATGTCTGCGAGCTATCCACTTTCATCCTGTATCGAATGGCAATTTACCGAAGCGGGCGAATTGGACGCGCGTCTGCGCGCAGCCAAGGCGGCGGGTTTTGAACTGGCCGAATTTCACCTCTGGCGCGACAAGCCGGTGGATGCTCTGGCGCAGGCCTTGGACGAAACGGGCATGCGCCTGACGGGGGTTTGCGTTGATCCGCGCCGCTCGATCGTCGATCCGGCCGAGCGCGAGGAAATGGTGACCGCCGTGCGCGAGACGATCGCGGCCACGGCCAAGCTGGGCAAACCAGACCTGATTGTCGCCTCGGGCTTTCGCGTCGAAGGGTTGAGCGAGGAAGAGCATTTCGCCAATGCCGTTACCGCCCTGCGTGCGGCCGCCGACGCGGCCGAGGAAGCGGGCGTGACGCTGCTGCTCGAGCCGCTCAACACGCGCCTGTTTTCGGCCATGTATCTGGTCAGCACCAAGCTGGGCCTCGATCTGGTCGAGGCGGTGAATAGTCCCAACCTGCGCCTGCTCTATGACGTGTGGCACAGCGCCGTGATGGGCGAGGACATGGCGCAGGTTCTGGCCGGGCGCATCCATCTGGTCGCCCATGTTCAGGTGGCCGATATGGATGATCGCCACGAGCCGGGAACCGGCAGCCTCGACTGGACCAAGGTCATGCAGACCCTGACCGATCTGGGCTATTCGGGCGCCATCGGGCTGGAATATTTCCCCACCCTGCCCATGGACCAGTCATTGGCGCTGACCCGGCAAAAGCTGGGCTGACCAAGGCCGCAACCTGACGCCGCTCTGGAGAGGATGTGGCTATGCAAGAGACAAAACTGAGCTTTGTCGAAAGACTGAGCTATGGCTTTGGCGATATGGGGACCAGTCTGGCCTATAATATGGCCAGCGGTTTCCTGCTGTTTTATTATACCAATGTGGTGGGTCTGCCGGCCGCATCGGTGGGCACGGTGTTTCTTATCGCACGGCTGCTCGATGCGGTGATTGATGTTCTGGTGGGCGTCGCGGTTGACAAGACGCGCAGCCGGTGGGGCCGCACGCGGATCTATTTCCTGTTTGTTGCCGTGCCCTATGCGCTGGTTTCGGTCGCGGTGTTTCATGTGCCTGCGTGGGGGCAGGGGGCGCAGCTTGTCTATGCCTTCCTGACCTTCAAGGCGCTGGGCATCCTGATGTCGTTTCAGGCCATTCCCTATACCGCGCTGATGCCGATGATGACGCTGGACGGCGGCGAAAGGCTCAAGCTGTCGGGCATGCGCTCGATCGGCACTTCGGTCAGCGTGGTGCTGGGCACGGCCACGGTGATGCCGCTGGTCGGCGTGTTTGGCGGGGGGGATCAGCAGCGCGGCTTCACGCTGGTGGCGGCGCTGTTTGCGGCGGTCGGTTTTGTCTGCACAATGGCGCTTTTCCGCCATTGCCGCGAAAGGCACGAGGATCATGCCTCGCCGGGCTTTGCCATCCTGCCCGCCGTGGGCGAGATGCTGCGCAATCGCGCCTGGCTGGTGGTTTTCGGCTCATGCCTGCTCTATTTCGCGCGCTTTGGCATGATGATGGCGGCCACGGCCTATTTCGCCATCGATGTGCTGGGGCGGCCGTGGATGATCTCGGTGATGCTGCCTGCGGTGGCGGGCATGCTGCTGCTCTCGGCCTTTGTGGCGCCTTCCATTCTGGCGCGTACGGGCATCCGCAACGGCACGGTGGGGGCGCTCTCCATTGCGGCCGTGCTGTTTGCCGCCTTGCCCTTTGTGCAGGATCATGTGGGCCTGTTCCTCGGCCTGTATATTTCCGGCTGTCTGGCCACATCGATCACCATCACGGCGGCCTTCGCCATGGTTGCCGAGACTGTCGATTATCACGAGGCCCAATTCGGCACCCGCCGCGAGGGCCTGCTCTCGGCCGGGATCAGCCTTTCGACCAAGCTGGGCATGGCGCTGGGCACGGCGGGCTTTGCCTATGTGCTGGGCGCATCGGGCTATGTTCCCGGCCATGTCAACGAGACCGCGCGCGAGGCGATCCGCTGGACCTACAGCGGCGGTGCGGTCGCGCTGCTGGCCGCGCAAACATTGGTCATGATGTTTTGGCCCATCGGCGCGCGCGGCAAGACCGCAACTCATGCGGCCCTGAGCCCGCAATAATCCCGGTCACTCCGAGGAAACGGAACCCAGACATGAAGACAGAAGCGATCTCCATCAGCCTCGATCTGATCAATCGACACTATCAGGAACCCAACCGTAACCGCTATGAAAGCAAGTATTTCTGGGAGGAGCTTTACACGCTGATCGCCGCCTCCGGTTTTTCGGGGATCGAAATCCCCTATGAGCCGGTCTGGCAATTCGGCGGGCGCAGCGGCGTGCCGATGAACCGCTATTGCGTGAACACCAAATACGAAAGCGCGGCCAAATATCGGGCCGTCTTGCAGGCCAGCGGGATTGAGCGTGTCACGGGCATAACCTTTGACCCCAACCTGTTCATGCGCAATGACAATCTGGGCTTCTTTTTCGGCGCGACCGGGCATTTTGCGGGCGAGGCTCTGGCCCATGCCGCCGATATGGGGGCGGACTATTTCGCGATCAGCCCTTCGCCCTATTACGGGCGCATCCTGCAATATCATCCCGATCTGGAAGCGCAGAAGCAGGATTTTACCCAGCGCACCATCGAACTTCTGAACGGGCTGGCCGCCAAGGCAGCGGATTTGGGCGTGACGCTGGTTCTGCGCCACGAATATTGGAGCCTGTTCGGCGGTGAGCGCATCCTGCCCTTGCTTGACGCGCTGCCCGATACGGTCAAGCTGGACCTCGATACGGCCAACCTGTTCGTTGCCGGCATTTCGGCGGCGGATTTCCTTGCGACGCATATCGGCCGGATCGGCTGCGTGCATCTGACCGACACGGATTTTGTCGATACGGGCGATGTCTGGAAAACGCCCAATCCAGAGTTTCCCTCGCACCGCGCCACGCAGGTTTTCCGCGATCCGGGCTGCGGTTCGGTCGATCTGGTGGGAATTGCGGCCTTGCTGGACCGGCTGAAATATCAGGGGCCGATCACCTGCAGCGCCCGGCAGACGCGCGACCCGTTTCGCGCCTTGCTGAGAAGCCGCGCCCTGCTCAACCAGTTTCAGAAATAAGCCGGACGGAGAATCCGCAATGACCAATATCGGGCCCAACATCCGCTATGCCAATATGAGCCACTGGAAATCGATCCCTTATAAGCAGATCGATAATTTCCGCGAGTTCTACTATGAAGACAAGACGAACACCGCCTATTACTCCGACTGGGACAATATCCTGAAATACCAGTCCGCGCTGGGTTTTGACGGTATCGAGATCGCGCCATGGGATATGGCCGATATCCTGCCGCTGTTCGGTTCGCCCGAAAATTTCACCGCCTTTGCCAAGGAACGCGGGGTGGAGGTGATCGGCATGTTCCACGGCGCCCATGCGTCGCATGCGGCCGATCATTTTGACGAGGCGGTGCGCTCCGGGCGCGAGGCGGTTGATACGATCGTGCGTTTCGGCGGCACCTATATGAACACTTGCCCGACGCAGAATTATTACGGGACCGGACCGCTGAGCCGGGAAGAGGTGCAGCAATGCGCCAAGGTGATGAACGAGATCGGCCGCTATGCCACCGATCACGGGGTCAAGATCGGGCTGCATAATGAGTTCTTCTGCGCGATCAACCTGCCTAACCATCGCGAACTGATCGAGAGCACCGATCCACGATTTGTGCATTACTGCATCGACACCGCCCAGATCTCGATCATGGGCGAAGACCTGCTCAAATTCTATGACGACTATCATGAGCGGATCAGCACGTTCCACCTCAAGGACACCGCTTCATCCAACCAGCCCGACAGCGTCCGCTATGCCCAGGACCCGGAAATCACCGATGACGGCACGCGCTGGTTCTGGGAGCCGGGGCAGGGCAATCTGGACCTGAAGGGCCTTTATCGCCTGCTTAAGCAGCACGAATTCAAAGGCTGGATGTCGATTGAATATGACGGTTCGCCCGACCTGCTCGCGTCCATGGCCATGACCCGCTATTATCTCGATAACGAGTTGCGGCCGATCTACGACTGAATGCCGCAATAGCCCGCAGATATTGAAACATCGCTTGCATGCTGTGCCAAACGAGCAGGCATGCAAGCGATGAGCAGGCTTACGACGGCTTTGCGCCGGTGGTCTGCCCACCTTGCGATCGTGTCCTATGGGGTGGTGTAGCTGGGGGATGCCCCCGCTCATTTCGGCATCAGTTTGAGCCGATCAGGTGCCGGATACAGCCGACAACATGACGATGGGATTGTCGCTGAGCGGGGCCATGGTTTCAAGCGTCATGTAGCGGGCGGGCTGACCGGCCCGCAAAATCGCACCTCCAGTTCCACCTCGGCCGGTTTTACCGCCAATTTCGGCGTTAATAGATATTGCTCTGGAGATCCTGTCCCAACCGCCAATAGGTCGCATAGCGCTCATGGGCGATGCGGTAATAGGGGATCAGACGCAAGGGCTGCTGCCGGGTTGAGGTGATGGTGAATTCAAGCGGCCCATCGCCCGGACGGATCCTTTGAGGGATGGTTTCGGCCTTTCCCGCGATGGCAGGCGGCGTGAAGGGCGTGTCGTTATAGGAGCCATATTTCCTTTCGTTGACAATAATATCGTCGCCGGGGGCCAGCCCCTCACGCCCCAACGCCCCGGCCAGAACCAGTGGCCCATAGGTCAAGGCCACGATGTCCGGTGCACTTTCGGCGCGTTCGATCGCGTGCTCCATGATCATGCGCAGTTCCACCCGATCCCCATCGCGCCATTGGCGGGCAAGGTGGATATAGGACCCCGGCGTGTTCGAGCGCGCAACCTCTGTGCCATTGACCATGACGGCGGCGGTCCGGCTCCAGCGCGGATGGCGCAGCTTGAGCGTCAGCTCCGTGGGCCGTTTGAGTGTCCAGCGCAGGTTTGTCACCGGGCTTTCGGGAAAGCTCGTGGTCTGGGTCAGCACCGCATCTTGCGCGCGCCAGCGCAGCGTGGAGGGGATGAACAGGTTGACGTAAAGCGTCCGGTCGTCGTAAAAATAGATGGAATCTCGGTATTTTACATGGTTTTCCATGCCCGTCCCGGTACAGCACCAGAAGGAATCCTCCGGCGTGTGGTACAATTTCATATAGCCCGGCCGCGCGCCCTGAAAATAGGTGGCCATCCCGCTGTCGGGGTCCTGCGAGGCGAGGATGCCGTTGTAGAGCGTGCGCTCGTAATAATCGGCATAATCCGCGCGGGGGTCCTGCATGAACAAGGCCCGCGTCAGCTTGAGCATATTGTGCTGGCCGCAGGTTTCCGATCCCTTGGCGGAAAAGACATGCCGGTCGAAATCCTGCATCGGAAAGAAATGCTCGTTATCGCCATGGCCTCCCGTGGCAAAGGAGCGGTTGCGGACCACCGTATGCCAGAAGAATTGGGCCGCATCGCGATAGGCGCCATCGCCGGTTGCCTCATAAACCCGTTCGAACCCCACGATCTTGGGGATCTGGGTATTGGCATGCAGCCCGTCCAGCTGATCGCGCCCGGCCGCCAGCGGTTTCAGGATCGCCTTATGGGAAAAGCGCTGGGCCAGCAGGCGGTAATCTTCCTTGCCGGTCATGAAATAGAGATCGGCCAGCACCTCGTTCATGCCGCCATGTTCGGTGTCGAGCATCGCCTCGAACTGGGCATCGGACAAGGGGCGCGTGGCCATCACCGCCCAGTCGGCCAGACGGATCAGCACCTCGCGCGAGGTTGCGCTTTGCGCCAGCAGCGTCCCGTCGCGCAGGCCGGCAAAGATCTTGTGCAGCGTATACCATGGAACGCCCGTGATTTTCTCGCCGCGCAGATGCGCTGCGAGCAATGCGCCGCCTTCGGGAAAGGCGCAGACCAGCCCGGTCCCGGACACCTTCTGGCATTCGGCCAGTTCGGCGGCCATATAATCCACCCTTTGCCGAAACCGCTCGTCGCGGGTGGAACGCCAGGCCAGCGCGCAGGCGGACATGTAATGCCCCAGAGTATGGCCTTGGCAATGGATGTCCTGCCAGAGCGGGTCGGATTCCCAGCCGCCATAGGCGGGGGCTTTGGGCGTCAGTCCGGCATTCACGCGGAACTGATGCAGCATGCGGTCGGGCTGGAGCCGCAGAAGATAGGCCTGCGTCATCCTTTGGGCATGGAGAAAGGGGCCTTCTCCCAGATCGACATCGGCCATGTCAAAGGCTTGCAGGCGGACCGGAACTTTCGCAGCTGGCGGTGCGACGGCGGCTTGCGCCATTCCGCTTGGCAGCGCGCCGGCCGCCATGGCCGATACCGCAACCGAGGTCAGCATCTCTCGCCGGGAATAGGCGCGGCAGCAGGTCCGGTTGGTCAAGGCTCTCTCCCATGTTAATTTTAGATAGCGTTATCGTGACGGCCGCAAATCTATCGACGATAGCCGTGGGTGTCTAGGGTGATCCATGGCGTAAATCATGGCTTTTACCCTTGCCTAAGGATGGAGGCCGGCCTAAGATAGCGTTATCATAAAATGGGTGAGACGGATGTTTGATATACCTATGGCCTGTTTGCCGGCCGATTTGTCGATGGTGGATGATCGCTCGGGCGAAGCTGCCGGGATGTTTTGCCGTTCACCTTTGGTCCGTGCTCGGCATCCCTTGTCCGGCGGCGCGGCGCCCAAGGCAAAAGCCCGATATTGGCGGCTTGCCGCAGTCCTCGCCTTTGCGGCCTCGGGCCATGCGGCTCAGGCGGCCTCGCTCACCCTGTCGCCGGTGTGGGGCGATCATGGTGTGATCCAGCGCGAAGCGCCCGTGGTGGTGGCCGGCACCGCGGCCCCCGGTGCGCAGGTCAGGGCCATGCTGGGTGACGCCGAGGCGCAGGCGCGCGCCGACAGAACGGGCCATTTCGCGCTGACGTTTCCCGCGCGTCAGGCATCGGAAACCCCAGTCGATCTCACAGTCGAGGCGGGCGGCGAAAAGATATTGCGCCATGATCTGCTGGTGGGCGATGTCTGGCTGTGTTCGGGGCAATCGAACATGGAGTTTCCCGTGGCGCGCGCGCTGAACGGCGGCATGGAGGCCGCCATGTCGCAAGACCCCCAATTGCGCCTGCTGACCATTCCGCAGGCCATTTCCTTTGCCCCGAAGGACGATTTTGCCCGGCCCGTGGCATGGCAAGCGGCCGGGCGCGAGAGCGTCATCGGCTTTTCGGCGGCCTGCTATTTCATGCTGCGCGATCTGCGCAAGGCGCTCAAAGTGCCGATGGGGGCGATCCATTCCAGTTGGGGCGGTTCGCAGATCCGGCCATGGCTTAGCCCGGAGGCCGGACTGGCGCTTTACGGCAGCGCGGAGATGGCCTCGATCAAGCACTTTGAAAATGATCCTCTGGCCGCCGTCACCGCCTTCTCGCCGCGTTGGGAGGCATGGTATCGCGGTGCGACCGGGGGCAGTCAGCCATGGCTGCAGCCCGATACGCTGAGCTGGCAGCCGGTGCCCTCGATCAAGGGCTGGCTGGCATGGGAAGGCACCCCGCTGGCCGCCAAGCCGTTGGGTACGGTCTGGCTGCGCCGTCAGGTGACGCTGAGCCGCGAGCAGGCCGCCGCGGGGGCGGTGCTGGCGCTGGGCGTGCTGGATGACATGGATGTGACCTATGTGAACGGGCGCGTGGTGGGCAACAGTTTCGGCTGGGACTATCAGCGCGAATATCGCCTGCCGCCCGCCTATCTGCACGAAGGCGTCAACGAGATCATGGTGGCCGTGACCAACACCTATGGCAATGGCGGCTTTGCCAGCAGCGCGGACAAGCTGGCGCTGCGCATCGCGGGCGGGCAGGCGATGCCGCTGGGCGATGGCTGGCGCTTCAGCATTTCGGGCGCGGGCACCAATCCGCCGCGCACCCCATGGGACGCCAATGCCGGGATCGGGGTGATGCACAACCGGATGATCGCCCCGCTTGGCGCCTTCGCGCTGAAAGGGGCGGTGTGGTATCAGGGGGAAAGCGATGTCGATACGCCCGGCTATGCTGATCGCCTGAAGGCTTTGATTGCGGGATGGCGGCGGCAATTTGGCGCGAAACTGGCGGTCGAGATCGTGCAACTGGCCAATTACGGGCCGGTGCGGCAAACGCCCGGCGCCTCGACATGGGCCGCATTGCGCGATGATCAGCGGCGCGTCGCGGCCGCCGATCCGCAGGCCGCTCTGGTCAGCGCCATCGACATTGGCGAGCGCACCGACATTCACCCCGCCAACAAGCCCTTGCTGGGCAAGCGTCTGGCATTGGCCGCGCGCGGGGTGGCGATGCCCATGCCGGTGGACGCGCGGCGCGAGGCCGGGGCGATACGCATCCGTTTTTCCGGCATTGAGGGTGGATTGCAGGCGTGGAGCGCGCCCGGGCCGATCGGTTTCGAACTCTGCGATGGGGCCGGACAATGCCGCTATGCCGCCGCCCGCGCGGATGGCGACAGCGTGATTTTGGCCGATGACGGCAAGCCGGTGGCGCAGGTGCGTTATGCCTGGGCCGACAGTCCTGTGGTCAATCTGTTCGATGGGCGGGCGATGCCGGTGCCTGGCTTTGCCCTGCCGGTCATGCCCTGAAACACCGGATCAGGCGGGCGGCGCGCCATCGGATTCTCGCTGGATAAACGTATAGTCCAGCGAGACATGGCGAGGTTTGCGCGGCTGCTTCTGGCGCTCCAGCCGGATGTCCTGCACCAGCAGGTCGATGGCGTTTTCGGCCATTTCGCGGATAGGCTGGCGGATGGTGGTCAATTCGGGCCAGATGGTCGAGGCCAGCGCCGTATCGTCAAAGCCGCAGACGGTCAGATCGTGCGGCACATCCAGTCGCATGCGATGGGCCGCCGCCACGCAACCGGCGGCCATATCGTCATTCGAGGCGAAGATGGCCGTCGGGCGGTTTTCCATGGCCAGCAACCGGGCCGCCGCATCCATGCCCGAGCGATAGGTGAATTCGCCCTGCTGGATCAGCGCCTCGTCAATCGGAACCCCGGCATTGAGCATACTGTCGCGGAAACCGGCCAGACGCAGCGCGCTGACCGATTGCGCCGGATTGCCGATGATAAAGCCGATGCGCCTATGGCCCAGCGCCAGAATATATTTCGTCATGTCCAGCGCGGCCTGATAATCGTCGATCATCACCGCGCCGTGATGGGCCGCGGCCTGGCCCGGCCCGATCAGCATCGCAGGCGCCCGCAAACGCCGCAGCAGCGCCAGCAATTCGGGATCGTCGCAAAGCGGGGGCGGCAGGATGAAGCCGTCAATGCCGCTGGCGGTCAGCTTGTTGATCAACCGTTCCTTGTCCTCGCCCACATCGCAGCGCTCGATCACCAGATGTGCGTCGAGCCGACTGGCCGCATCCATGCCGCCGATCAGCAATTCGGTGAGATAGGCCGCCGAGGGGTTTACATAGAGCAGGGCAAGCCGGATCTGGGACACACCGGCAAGGCTGCGCGCGGCCTTGTTGGGCGCGTAATCCAGTTCCTTGATCGCGGCTTCGACGGCCAAACGGGTGTCCTCGCGCACACCGCTGCTGCCATTGATGACGCGGCTGACGGTCATGGGCGAACATTGGGCCAGACGGGCAACGTCATTGACGGTGGGCCGCCCGGATTGGCGGCGGCGCAGGCGAGGTTCTTTCATGTCATCCTTATCCTTTCAGGATATTTGCCGCGAGGACCCGCGCAATGCAACATGAGATGCGCGATCAACACGATTGGGGCTTGCGCAAGCGGGCGACTTTGCTAAAGTTAGCGCTATCAATAGTCGGACCAAACGATAGGAGCGGATAAATCTCGCGAAACCGGGGCGGTCATTGACGGCATGAT
The DNA here is from genome assembly GCF_028607105.1 of Novosphingobium humi. GTDB lineage: Bacteria > Pseudomonadota > Alphaproteobacteria > Sphingomonadales > Sphingomonadaceae > Novosphingobium > Novosphingobium humi. Next base: position 295,363 of record NZ_CP117418.1, read on the forward strand.
GCTTTGCGGCCCCCTGCGTGTTGGGCGCCGAACCAAAAATCAGAAGTCCTTTTGGGGAGAATGCTTGTGGAAAAAACCATGATGCGCGCTGCTTTGCGCTCGGCCCTGCTGGCCGGGGCGGGCGTGGCCTTGATGGCGGGCGGGCCGGCGATGGCCGCCGCGCCGGTCGAGGTGACGGTGGAGGCCGCCAAGGCGGGCGATGTGATTGACCGCAACATCTTCGGCCAGTTTGCCGAACATCTCGGCACGGGCATCTATGGCGGCATCTGGGTGGGCAAGGATTCGCCCATTCCCAATGTGCGCGGCATCCGCTCCGACGTGGTGGCCGCGCTCAAGGCGATCAAGGTGCCCAATGTGCGCTGGCCCGGCGGATGTTTTGCCGACGAATACCACTGGCGCGACGGGATTGGTTCTGCCGACAAGCGCCGGGTTCAGGTCAATACCAATTGGGGCAGCGTGCCCGAATCCAATGCCTTTGGCACGCATGAATTCATGGATTTTGCCGAGCAGATCGGTGCCGACCCCTATGTTTCGGTCAATCTGGGATCGGGCAGCCCCGCCGAGGCGGCGGCATGGGTGGAATATATGACCGCCGAAAAGGACACCACTCTGGCCAAGGAGCGCGCCGCCAACGGCCATGCCGCGCCCTGGAAAGTGCCGCTGCTGGGCATCGGCAATGAGAACTGGGGCTGCGGCGGGGCGATGTCGGCCGACCATTATGTCGAGGAGATGAAGCGCTTCACCAACTTCATCCGCAATTTCAACCCGGCCCAGCGCGAAAAGGACAAGATGAAGCGCATCGCCGTGGGTTGGGATGGCGGCAAGCTGGATTACACAGAACAGGTGATGAAGGCGTGGAAGGATCACGTCTACAGCTGGGACATCGAGGGCATTTCGCTGCACAGCTATACCGTGGGCGGGGCATGGCCGCCGCATCGGGTGGCCACGGGGTTCGGGCTGGATGACTATGCCGCTGTCATCAAGGACACGCTGCGGATGGATCAGTTGATCACTACGCAGACCGCCATCATGGACAAATATGATCCGGCGAAGAAAGTGTTCCTGGCGGTGGATGAATGGGGCGCGTGGCTGACGCCGACGCCCGGCACCAATCCCGGATTCCTGATGCAGCAGAACAGTATCCGTGACGGCATTCTGGCGGCGCTTAACCTCAATATCTTTGCCCGCCATGCCGATCGGGTGAAGGTGGCCAATATCGCCCAGATGATCAACGTGCTTCAGGCGATGATCTTTACCGATGGCGCCAAGATGGTGCTGACGCCCACCTATCATGTCTATCGCATGTATGTGCCGTTTCAGGATGCGCGCTTTGTGCCGGTGAAATTTGCCGCGGGCGAATATGTGCGCGGCGCGATCAGCATGCCGAAACTGGACGCGATGGCGGCGCGCGATGCGCAGGGGCATCTCTGGCTCTCGCTGGTCAATATCGATCCCGAAGCGCCCGCCAGTATCCATTTGTCGGGCTATAAGTCGGCCAGCGGCGATGTGCTGACCGCGCCCAAGGTGGACAGTGTTAACACGTTTGATGCGCCCTCCGTTGTCGCGCCCAGGCCGGTTTCGGTCAAGGGCAAGGCGGGTGGTCTCACGCTGGATCTGCCCGCGCGGTCGGTCACGGTGGTGCGCCTGGATTGAGGACGGAAAAGGCGTGGATCTGGGGTCCACGCCTGCGGCGGTCGCGCTTCCCTCACCGGCGGCCGCCGCAATAAAAGGAAAGGCCCGGTGCGACAGGCGCGCCGGGCCTTTCTTTTGTCGGAGCAAAACCTAACGGTCGAGTGCGGCGCTCCCCCATGTTACCGTTACATTCTGCAGATCGCCGCGATCGCCCCGCGCCACCAGCTCGATGATGCGCGCGCCTTCGACCGGCGCGTTCAGGGCCACCGGCTGGTCGCCGCGTTTCATCCATCCGCTGCGCGCCACGCTGCGGCCATCGGCAAAGACCTCGAAACGCACACGCGCATCGGGCGACAGGGCGGAATCATCCACGCCCACCCGCGCTGCAAAGTTGCGATAGCCGGCATTGCGCACCTCCAGCCGCGAATTGGCCAAAGCGCCGATGCCGCTGGAGAAATTGACCCCGCCGACGCGCAGGCTCATGCCATAGGGCGTGGCATCGGCCCGCGCGCCGCCCCATCCGCCATAGATCGGATGTTCGCCATCGCCGCGCGTGTTGCGCCATGGCAGCAGGCCGCGATACACCATCGGATCGGCCATGGGTTCGACAATGCCGTCCACTGCCGGGTTCACGCTGCCCGGCATTTCCGACAGATAGAGGCCGCCCGGATGCACCCTTGCGCCCGAAACCCGGAACACCAGCGTTTGATGTCCGGCAAGATGGAGGTTGGTCTCCTTGGTGAAACGGCTTTGCGCGCCGGTCCACAGGTCGGTCAGATCAATCCTGCTGTCCTCGCGCAATTTGAGATGAGCGGCGGTGAGTTTGACATCAATCGGCCCGCCCGTGCGGTTGAGCAGCGCCACCGCCTTGCCGCCATCGGCCAGCGTTTTCACGAAAATCTGCGCCGTGTCGCCATCATAGGCCAGCACCGCCTGATTGCCGCCTGCATCCTGATTGAGCGCTATCAGCGCGCTGTTGCCCAGAATGGAGAGCAGTTCGGGCGTGGCCTTGCGCATGTCGTAACCGATGATCAGCGGCGCGTTGAGCATCGCCCAGAGCGCCATATGCGAGCGGGCCTCCTGAATATGCGCGGTGTCGAATTCGCCGGTGCCGACATAGAGCATGTCGGGGTCGTTCCAACTGTTGGGATGGGCGTAAAGCTCGCGCCGGGAGGCGGAATCGAGGTTGTGCAGCATCCGCTCCCAATTGGGCGAGATATCCTCGCTGGTGCGCGACATATTGCCCAGTTCCTTGGCCCAACTGCGCACGTCGGCCGCCCCCCACAGACAGATGGAGAGCACATAATCATTGGCAGGCCGCGTGCGCGCCAGCGCCAGACCCACCCGCCGATACAGATCGCGCACGGCCGGAATATCGGTGCGCGAAAGGTTTTCATAATCCACCAGCGGCCCCAGCGCGCGATATTGGCCCGAGGAAACCAGCTTGTTTTCCGGTGACATGGCGCGGATGCCGCAACCGTCGATCTTGATGAGATCAAAGCCCCATTCGCCCATCATCAGGCCGATGTCCTGATCGATATGATCGTAAAGGCCCACTTCGCGTTCGGCCACATTGCCCTCGGGCTGGCCCTTGAAATCGGCGGTATAGGCCTGACCGCAGGAATTGCGGCCGATGTCGGAATAGATGCCCGCCTTCAGCCCCATCGCATGCAGCCGGTCGGTCAGCGGGCGAAAGCTGGTGTTGCCGTCGCCCGTTTGCGCCGAGGGGAAGGCGGCGGTGCGGATCAGCAGGCGCCCATCAGTCTGGCGCCGTTTGAGCCACCAGCCATCGTCAATATCAACATAGCGATAGCCCTTGGCCGCCAGCCCGGTATCGACCAGCGCCTTGGCCGCCGCCATCAGCTTTTCCTCGTCAATATCGCTGTTGAAGGCGTTCCAACTGTTCCAGCCCATCGGGGGCAGGGGGGCCTGTCCTTTTGCCGTCACGCTCCAATGCCCGGTGGGGGCCAAGGGGTCGGTTTTGGCAGGGGCGGCATGCAGCCCGTTTGCCAGCAGACTGGCGGCCAGCAGCAGGCCGGTTTTGACCGCGCGCTTCACGGGCGCTTTCCGGACGCGAGATGTTGGCTGAAGAAGGGCACGACCTGCTCCTGAAAACGGAAGGCGACGCGGTTGGTGTGATCGCCTTCATAAATGGTGAAACTGTTGGCTATGCCATAGCTGTCCAGAACATCGTGGAGCCGGGCGGTGTCGGCCTTCAGGCCGTCCTTGTCGCCCACATCCATGGCGATGGCGCGATAGCGGCGGAGCTGGCCAATATATTGGTCCACAAAGGAGAGCGGCGCATTGGCCGCCCATTTGGCCAGCACATCCTCACGCGGCTTTCCATCGGCCATGGGCAGGTCAAGGTAGAGCGGCGGGTTTTTGGGATTGGGCGACCATGCGGCGGCGGCGGCCAGCGTACCGCGCTGGGCCCAGGGCAGGCCGGACGAATCCGCGGGGGATTTCATGGCCGCATAGGCCTGCATCGCCTCGGGCGAGACGCCGAACAGGCCGCGCGCCGAAAGACAGCAGGGGCTCATCAGATAAAGCGCGCCAAACACATCGGCATGTTTCATCCCGATCCTGCTGGCGCCATAGCCGCCCATCGAATGGCCGATCAGGCCGCGACTTTCGCGCCGGGCGATGGTGCGATAATGCGCGTCAATATAGGCCACCAGATCGCGCGAGATGAAGGTCTCGAAATCGCCCGTGGTGGCCGAACTGGAATACATCGAGCCATTATGCGCGGTCTTGCTGTCGGGAAAGACGAAGATCATCTCCTGCGCGCCCTGCGCATAGGCGTTTTCGATGACCTGGGGCACATGGATTTCGCCGGTCCATTGGCGCGCGCCGATGGAATAGCCATGCAGCGCATAGACCACCGGATAGCGCCGGTTCTTGTCGCGGCCATAGCTGGGGGGCAGCACGACCAGCACTTCGCGGTCGGCGCTGTCGCCTTCCAACGCATGTTCGAGCGCCGCGCCGTGGACTGTGATGGTCTGCACGGTGGTGGCGGGGGCGCCCGCGATGGCGGCCGGGGCGGCGGTATTGACCTGTGCCTGCACGGGCGCCGTCATCAGCGCGAACGTGCACAGCAGGGCGGAGCGTTTCATGGGCTTCTCCCAATTTGTCTGTTTAGTATCTTGTGCCCCGCCCAACGTCATCCCATGGGAATGATAAGAATAAAGGCGAGGGTGGTGCGAATCATCGCGGTATCGGCATCGGCAAAGGCGAATACGGATGATTTATAATCAGACTAAATAACGCCGCGCTTCTGTCAAGCGGATGCTTACTGTCCGCGCAGCGCGCGCATGATCATCGTCCGGATCTGGCCATAGCCGCCCCCGGCCAGATCGCGCAGCACGCCCCGTTTTTCCTCCGGCAAATGGGCCAGCGGATGGCCATTGGGCCGAAACACGAAATGGTCGAAATAGGCGCGAAATGCCTCCCGGTCCGCCTGCGGCCTTTCGCCCAGTGTGATCATGGCAAACAGCATGGCCAGCATCGGCGCATCCGGCCCTATGGCAAAGGCATCCCACCAGAAATTGGCCATGATGTTGAAAGGTGAGAGCGCCTCGACCTGATGCCACCACAATTTGGGCAGATAAAGCGCGTCGCCCGGCTCCAGTTCGACCACCCGTTTGCGCGCTTCGGCCCGCGCAAAGCGGGGGTAGCGTTCGGGATGGTCGCGATCCCCGGCCGCCATGCTGACAGGCTGGCCAGCCAGCGTGAAATCGATCGGGCCGACATAAAGGTCGCCGATCGCATCGGGCGGATAAAGTGTGAAACGCCGCCGCCCCGCCAGCACGCAGGCGAAATTTTCATAGGCATCATAATGGCATGCCACATGCGAAGCATTGCCGATCCACAGGCGCATGGCCACGCCCGGCGGCACCAGCGCAGGCTGGTGCCGGTCGACCAGACCCGGCAAATAGGCAGGGGCCACCAGCGAACCCAGATAGGCCGAAGGCAACGCCGGGTCGTCAGCATGGTCCAGCATACGTTGCAGGGCTTCGCCTATGCCCATCTCGACTCGCTCGAAATTGAACCCGTCGAGGCCGTCGCGATAGAAATAGCGCCCATCGATGGCCGGATCGCCCAGCATCACCTGCGGCCGCTTTCCGCTGTCATGGCGGCGCAGATAGTCGCAGGCGGCATGGTTGGAAATCTGCGCGGCCCGCGACAGCGGCCAGTCGCGGGCATAATGGCGAATCACCACCGGTTCCCCGCCCATCGCGACCTCGTCGCGGAACCGCGCCGGGTCGGTCAGGGCGGGATCATCGCAGGCCAATTCGCGCAAGGCGGCCGTCATGGTCAGCCGCCCATCAGGCGTTCGTTGCGGCGGCGCGCCAATACCGCGACCTGCTGAAGCGAGCCGCGAATCGTCAGGGCGGCCTGCAGCCATCCTGTGCGAAATAGTCTGACGATATCCTCATCGCCCAGCGCGTTGAGGGCATCCCCGCTGATCGTGTAAAGCCCTTCGAGCGACACGCGGGCGCCATCGTCGAAATTGAGCGTGATATCGACCGGTTCGATGATGCGCAGGCGCAGCATTTCCTCGATAAATGCCTGTGTCGGCGGGGTGTGCTGCACCATGACACCCACCGCGCGCTGGATCAGGCGCATCTCGTCGCTGGGGGTGCCATCGGCCTCAAAGAGCGGTATCGTGCCGCCCGGCGCAAAGCGCGGATCGGCCAGGTCAACCACGATATCGGCCCCATCGGCAAAGAAGCCCTGTCGTTGGATATTGCAGGGCAAAAACGCCGCATTTGCTTCATTTGCGCCTTCGACCAACACTTCCCCGGCGGCAAAACCGAACAGGGCGCCCAGTCCAAACTGGCCCGTTTCGGGGCTTTTGGCAAAGAAGAGGGGGCAGCACGAAGCGGCCTTTTCGGCCTCGATCAACGTGATCTGGACAAAATGGGGATGGCCCCCTGCCAGAGGATGAATACGCAGATCGCGATGCGCCACACTGTTGAGCGCTTCCAGTTTTTCCACCGATTTCCTCTCCGTTCGTTTGCGCTAACTATGCGTGAAAGCGGTGCTTGCGGGCAAGCGGACTTTGCCGTTTCCGCCATTTTGACCGCCTTATGTGTGTATATTCCGCCACACCGCCGATACTCGATCATTACCCAGACTAATTTTTCTTGATAGCGCTACCTAACTCGGCTAGAGGCGCTGTGCAAGGTGACGATACAGCACCGAATGGAGAGGGATTGCAGGCAGACCGCCCCCCGGCGGCTGCATTTGTAATTCAGCAGAAATCCGCAGGCGGTCCGGCAAGATAGTCGGCGGAGCAGATGTGCAGGTGTCGTCGCCTTGGGCGGGCGAGCCGTCAGAACATGGTTCAAGGGGAGAGGATATGGCAAAAGCAATAGTTTCTAAATGGCTGATCGCTGGCGGCATGGGTGCGCTGGCGGTTGCCATGGCCGGCCCGGCCTTTGCGGCAGAGGCCGCTGCGGCGCCCAATGCGTCGGACGCCGAAATCATTGTTACCGGTATTCGCGGCTCGCTTCAGCGCAATATGGATATCAAGCGCGCCGCATCGGGCGTGGTGGACGCGATTTCGGCCGAAGACATCGGCAAGTTTCCCGATTCCAACGTGGCTGACTCGCTCCAGCGTCTGCCCGGCATTTCGATCCAGCGCACCGGCCAACGCGGCGAAGCCAATGGCGTGACCGTGCGCGGTTTTGGCGGCGATTTTAACGATACCCAGTTTGACGGTCGCCACCTGTCCACCGCTTCGGGCAATCGCGCGGTCGATTTCACCACGATCGGTTCCGATTTCGTCAGCCGCATGAGCGTTTACAAGACGCCTGATGTGACGCTGGGTTCGAGCGCCATCGGCGCCACGCTGGATGTCAGCCTGCCCAAGCCGTTTGACCGCAAGGGGTTCCAGATGGCCGCCAAGGCGGCGGGCACCGTGCAGGACCGCAATGGCAAGGTTGTGCCATCGGGCGGCCTTCTGCTGAGCAACACCTTTGCCGATGATACGGTGGGTCTGCTGGGCTATGTGGCCTATCGTCGCGCCGACACGACCTCGAACCAGGTCTTCATCCCCGGCTGGGTCGGTAAGAAGTTCAACACCTGTCAGGTCAATGCCGCCTGCACCGATGCGCAGCTTTCCGATTCCAGCGCGTGGAACAAGGTGGGCTGGTTCCCGCAGCAGATCGGCGCCAATCAGGTCACCACGGAGGATGCGCGCATCGATGGCCGCATCGCTTTCCAGTGGCAGGCCAATGACAAGCTGCTGTTGACCATCGACGACAATTTCAGCCGTCAGGTCCTCCATCAGCAGAGCTATGGCTATGGCGCGTGGTTCAACGGCGACGATCTGCGCAATGTGAAGTTCGATTCCAACGGCACCGTGACCGACTTCAACCAGTTCGGCACGCCGATGGACTTCAACGCCGGCATCCAGCGCACGATCAATCAGACCAATATGTTCGGCGCGAACCTGAAGTGGGAAGCAACCGACAATCTGAAATTCGATTTTGACGGTGCCTTGTCGCGCTCGGTGCTGAACCCGGGCAACAACGGCTATAATGACAATATGGACATCGGCTATGGCGGCAGCAATGTCGATCCGAACGGGTCCTTCGTGTCCACGCCCTGCACCAATGGCGTCTGCACCCGTTATTCGACCATTCTGGGCGCCAACACCGGTGCGACCATGCTGGGGAGCAGCGCCAATTACCTGCCCAGCATCCATGATGTGGGTCCGGCGGGCAATGCTGCGGCCTTCACCAATCAGGCCGTTATCGGCAACCACGTGATCGTGCGCGGCGCCAACTATTACACCGACCTGGTCAAGCAGTTCAAAGCTGCGGGCCGGTGGGAACAGGAAAACCTGAAGATCGACTTTGGCGTCCGCTATTCGGAAGACAAGTTCCATCAGGAAAGCCAGAACACCTTCGTCAACGGCACCTTTGCCCGCTATGCCGGTTATGGCGCGCCCTCGGGCCGCACCGGTTCGATCGCCCCGCTGCCTGCCAGCATCTATCAGGGCATCATCAGCACTTCGGGCTTCATGCCGGGCTATTCGGGCAATGTGGCCCCCGCGCTCATCAAGTATGATCCCTATGCGGTCTACAAGCTGCTTGATCCCACAGGCGTGGGCACCGCGCCGGCCTTTGACCCCAGCACGGTGCTGGGCGTGAAGGAGCAGACCTATGCCGGTTGGCTCAAGGTGGCGATGGATGCCGATCTGGCGGGCATGCCGTTCCACTTCTCGGCGGGCCTGCGCGATGAATTCACCCATCTCGAAGCCTCGGCCATCGGCACGCTGCCGGTCAACCTGATTACGGTAACGACCGACCCGACGCTGATCACGGTCGGTTCGTACACGCCGCAGCAGGCGATCATCAAGACCACCAACTACAACTACCTCCTGCCCAGCTTTGATGCCAAGCTGGAGGTGACATCCAAGCTGACGCTGCGCGCGGATGCCTCGCGCACGCTCACGCGCCCCGCGCTCAGCTATCTCAAGCCGAACATCACGCTGGGCACGATGCGCAAGGGCAGCCTTGCCGCCTCGGGCGGCAATGCCAGCCTCAAGCCCTATCTGTCGGATAATTTCGACGTTGCGGCTGAGTATTACTACAAGAAGAACTCGTATTTTGCCGTCAACGGCTTCCTCAAGTATATCTCGAACTTCATCGTCGGCGGTGTCAGCACCCAGTCGATCAATGGCGTGACCGATCCCTTCACCGGGCAGGTGGCCCAGTTCCAGGTCAACGGCAAGATCAACGGGCCGGACGGCGTGGTCAAGGGCGTGGAAATCGCCTGGCAGCATGTGTTTGGCGATACCGGCTTCGGCTTCAACGCCAATGCCACGCTGGTCAACACCAATCGCAAGTTTGACACATCCGACATTTCGGGTGCGGCCTTTGCGATCACCGGGCTTGCCAATTCGGCCAACTTTGTCGGCTTCTATGACAAGCACGGCCTTCAGGCTCGTGTCGCTGTCAACTGGCGCGACAGCTATCTGCTGACGCTGGGCCAGACGCAGGGCGGCACCTTTGGCGCCGAACCTGTCAATGTGAACCAGCAGGTCCAGGTCGATGCCAGCGCCAGCTATGACATCACCAAGCAGGTGACGGTCTTTGTCGAGGGCACCAACCTCAACAATTCGACCTACAGCACCTATGGCCGCTGGTCGAACCAGCCGCTTGATACGTGGTCCTATGGTCGCCGGTTTGTTTTCGGCGCCCGCTTCCACTATTGATCGGACAAAAGGTGGGCGGTGCCGGGATTTCCGGCGCCGCCTGCCCGCATAACATCGGAGCAGGGAATGGTTCAGGCGGTGCGCAATGTGGTGATTGTGGGCGGCGGCACGGCCGGTTGGCTGACCGCCGCGATCATTGCCGCCCGGCATCAGGGCCGCATGCCCAGGGATTTCACCGTGACGCTGGTGGAGTCGCCCGATGTTCCCATCATCGGCGTGGGCGAGGGCACATGGCCGACCATGCGTCAGACGCTCAAAAAAGTGGGCGTTTCCGAAACCGACTTCTTCCGCGAATGTGATGCCGCCTTCAAACAGGGCGCGCTTTTCGCCAAATGGACCACCGGCGCGCCGGATGACGCCTATTACCACCCGCTCGTCCTGCCCCAGCGCTTTGGCCAGATGAATCTGGCGGCCCACTGGTTGGCCGCGGAGAGCAACGAGAGCTTTTGCGATGCGGTCTGTCCGCAGGGGCAAATTTGCGATCACGGCCTTGCGCCCAAGACCGTCAGCACCGCTGAATATGAGGCGCTGACCAATTACGCCTATCATCTGGACGCGGGCAAGTTCGCCCCTTTCATGCAGCGCCATTGCACGGAAAAACTGGGGGTGCGCTATGTGCCCGCCGATGTGCAGGATGTGATCCAGCATGAAAACGGCGACATCAAATCCATCGTGACGATGCAGGCAGGCGAGATCGAGGGCGATCTTTTCATCGACTGCACCGGAACGCATGGCCTGCTGCTCGACCGCACGCTGGGCGTGGGTTTCCGCGATTGCAGCCATATCCTGTTCTGCGACACGGCGCTGGCGGTGCAGGTGCCCTATCCCGCGCCTGACACGCCCATTGCCACCCACACGATTTCCACCGCCCAATCGGCAGGCTGGATCTGGGACATCGGCCTGCCGACGCGGCGCGGGGTGGGCCATGTGTTTTCCAGCCGCCATATCAGCGATGATGAGGCCGAGGCCGAATTGCGCGCCTATCTGGGGCCGAGCGCCAAGGATCTGCCTGCGCGCAAAATCAAGATCCGCGCGGGCCACCGCGAGACCTTCTGGAAACGCAATTGCGTGGCCGTGGGCATGGCGGCCGGTTTCCTTGAGCCGCTGGAGGCTTCCGCCATCATGCTGATCGAGCTTTCGGCCAAGCTGATCGCGGAACAGATGCCGGTGAACCGGGAGGTGATGGACATCGTGGCCGACAGGTTCAATGAAAAGACCCATTACCGCTGGGGCCGGATCATCGATTTCCTGAAACTGCATTATGTGCTCAGCCAGCGGCGCGACACCGCTTTCTGGCGCGACAATATGGACCCGGTCGGCATTCCTCAGCGGTTGCAGGACTTGCTGCACCTCTGGCGTTATCAGCCGCCATGGTTCCATGACGAATTCGACCGGGTGGACGAGGTGTTTCCGCCCGCCTCCTATCAATATGTGCTCTATGGCATGGGTTTCCGCAGCGAGGTCGAGCGCGACCATCTGCGCCCCGAGGCGCAGGATGCGATGCGCGCGCTGCGCGAAAACCGCGACATGACGCAAAAGCTGCTCTCGCGCCTGCCGCGTCATCGCGATCTGATTGAAAAGATTGCCCAATACGGACTTCAGCCGGTGTGACCCCGGCGGGCGCCTTCCGCCCATTTTGCCGCTGCCTTTGCGCCTGACCATTCCTTCGGGGGAGATTTGTGTGTCCAACGTTTTGCATGCTTCGCGCGCGCCGGTTTCGCGCGCCACTCTTGCCGCCGCCCTGTTGCTCGCGCTGCCCCATACGGCATCGGCCCAGGCCGCCGATCCGGTCGCGCAGGCCGACGCGATGGCCGCTGATCTGGTGGGCAAGCTGACCACCGAGGAAAAAGTGGCGCAATTGGTCAATGTGGCCCCGGCGATCCCGCGCCTGAATATCCCGGCTTATAATTGGTGGACCGAAAGCCTGCATGGCGCGATCGGCGCGGTGCCCACCACCAATTTCCCTGAACCGGTCGGCCTTGCCGCCACCTTCAACACGCCCCTGATCCATGATGTGGCGCGCACGATCAGCGTCGAGGTGCGCGCATTGCACACGCTGGGCCGCGAAACGGGCCATCTGGGCAAGATCGGCACCGGGCTGGACACCTGGTCGCCCAATATCAACATCTATCGCGATCCGCGCTGGGGCCGGGGGCAGGAGACCTATGGCGAGGACCCCTTTCTGACCGCGCATATGGGCGTTGCTTTTGTTACGGGCATGCAGGGCGACAATCCCGACCTGCCCGATGTGGTGGCCACGCCCAAGCATTTTGCCGTGCATTCCGGCCCGGAATCCACGCGCCATTCGGCCAATGTCTTTGTCTCGCGCCATGATCTTGAGGACACCTATCTGCCCGCCTTCCGGGCCGCGATTGTCGACGGGCGCGCCGGTTCGATCATGTGCGCCTATAACCGCATCGATGGCCAGCCCGCCTGCGCGAGTGATGAATTGCTCAAAGACCACCTGCGCGCGGCATGGGGTTTCAAGGGCTATGTCGTGTCGGACTGCGATGCGGTGGTCGATATTGCCGACCATCACAAATATGCGACTGATCCCGCCGCGGGTGTGGCGGCCGCTTTCCGCACGGGCGTTGACAATGAATGCCACACCGGCACGATCGGCGAGGCTAAGGGGCTGGGCGATCGCTATATGGCCGCGCTCAAGCGGGGCTTGCTGACCCAGGCCGATCTCGATCGTGCGCTGGTCCGCTTGTTCTCGGCCCGTTATCGCAATGGCGACCTGCCGGGCCTTGCCGCGCGCCAGCTCTCGATGGTGCCCGTCAGCGCCATCGGCACGCAGCAGAACGGCGCGCTGGCGCTGAACGCGGCGACGCAGAGCATGGTGCTGCTCAAGAATGACGGATTGCTCCCGCTGCACCCCAATTCAAAGATCGTGGTGGTCGGGCCGCTGGCCGATGCCACACGCGTTCTGCGCGGCAATTATTCCTCGGCGGCCAGCGCGCCGCCGGTCTCGGTGCTCGACGGCCTGCATCGCGCCTTTCCCAAGGCGACCATCGTCCATGTGCCCTTCTCGTCCTCGATCACCGATGGCGATCTGGTGCCTGATGGCCATTTCGTCACGCCCGACGGCAAGCCCGGCCTGCGCGCGGCCTATTACAACGCGATTGACCCCAACGCCCCGCGCGGCGAGCGTAAATTCGCCGCCAAGCCGGTGGTGACGCGCACCGAGAGCAACCTCTCGACCAAGGCTTCGGAGCTGAAACAGGTGGCCGACGCCTATAAGGTGGTGTGGGATGGCTTTTTCGTCGCGCCGGACACGGGCACCTATCGCCTTGCCGTTACGGCGGTGAAGGGCGCCATCGAGATCGACGGCAAGCCCACGGTCAAATCCGACCGCTATTCGCTCTGGGGCGAGCGGCCCGAATTTGTCGAGGTCGATCTGAAAAAGGGCCAGCGTTACAAGATGCATTTCGACATGGAGGGTGGCGGCGCGGCCTCGCCCGGCATGTTCTGGAAGCGGATTTCGCACGACACCTATGGCGAAATGGCGCGGGCGGTAAAGGATGCCGATGTCGTGCTGGCCGTGGTGGGCCTGACCGCCGAGTTGGAAGGCGAGGAAATGCCTATCAAGATCGAGGGCTTTGACGGGGGCGACAAGACCTCGCTCGAATTGCCCGCCGATCAGCGCGAATTGTTGGCCAAGGCGAAGGCTTCGGGCAAGCCGCTGGCCGTGGTGACGATGAACGGCAGCCCGATCAATCTGGGCTGGGCCAAGGACAATGCCAATGCGATCCTTGAGGCCTGGTATCCGGGTCAGTCGGGCGGGCTGGCGGTGGCCAACGTGCTGTCGGGCGCGGCCAATCCGGCGGGGCGTCTGCCTTTGACCTTCTATCACGATGTCAAGGACTTGCCGCCCTTTGACGATTATTCGATGCAGGGCCGCACCTATCGCTATTTCACCGGCACCCCGGTCTATGGCTTCGGCTATGGCCTCAGCTATACCAGCTTTGCCTATTCGGCGCCGCAGATCACCCCGGTGGAGGGCGACGCCGCCAAGGGCATCCGCGTGACCGCGCAGGTGCGCAACACGGGCAAACGCGATGGCGACGAGGTGGTCCAGCTTTATCTCAAGGTTCCGCAATTGCCCGGCGCGCCGCGCATCGCCCTGCGCGGGTTCCAGCGTGTTTCGCTCAAGGCCGGTGAAAGCCGCCAGATCACGCTGGACCTTTCCCCCCGCGATCTGTCGGCGGTGACGGCCGATGGGCGGCGTCAGGTGTTTGCCGGGCATTATCAACTCACCCTCGGCGGCGGCCAGCCCGACAGCGGCCTGCCCGGCGTTGCGGGCGAGTTCGATGTGGCCAAATCCGCCGATCTTCCTCTCTGATTTCCCCAACCGCTCCGTTCATACCCCCCAAGCGACCCGGGGAAGGACTGAAAGGCCGGCAGCCTGATGCTGCCGGCCTCTTTTTTCAGGCAGGGAGCAGATGAGGGCCTTTGAACCGCATCGCGCGTCCCGGCACCAGCCGGACAGCACGCGAAATCGCGCCCAATCGCAATTTGCAATCCTGCGCTCTCATGGCGGTCAGGGTGGTTTGCGCCAGTTTACCATCGCGCCAGACCAGATCCACCCGCACCCCGCCGCGCGCCATCAGGCCCGCCGCGGCCCCTTCGCGCCAGGCCGAGGGCAGGGCGGGCAGCAGATGGATCATGCCGTCACGGCTGTTGATCAGCATTTCGGCCATAGCCGCGCAGCCGCCGAAATTGCCGTCGATCTGAAACGGCGGGTGGGCGTCAAACAGGTTGGGATAGGTCCGCCCACGGCCCAGCAGAAAGCGCAGGATGCGATGCGCCCGCTCACCATCGCCCAGCCGGGCCCAGAGCGCGATGCGCCATGCCGTGGCCCAGCCGGTCGATTCATCCCCGCGCTTTTCCAGCGACACACGGGCTGCGCGGGCCAGATCGGGCGTCGTGTCGGGCGCGATCTGCTGGCTGGGGTAAAGCGCGTAGAGATGCGAGACATGGCGATGGTTGGGTTCGGGGGCGGCATCGTCCCAATCCTCCAGCCATTCCTGCAATTGCCCGCTTTTGCCGATGCGGTCAGGCGCCAGCGCGGCGCGGGCCTTGGCCAGTTGCGCGGCGAAATCGGCATCTTTGCCCAATTTGTTCGCCGCATCGGCGGTGCGGTCAAAGAGATCGCGCAGGATCTGACGGTCCATGGCGGGGCCCGCACAGACCGAGGCGCCAAAGGGATGCGTGTTTTCCGGCGAGATCGAGGGGGATGTCACCAGCCCCTTGGCCGATGGCTGCAATGTGTCGAGGAAGAACAGGCAGGCGCCATGCATCAGGGGATAGATCGCCTCCAGATAGGCCCGGTCGCGCCCGTAATCCCAGCGGTCCCACAGCATGTTGCACAGCCATGCGCCGCCCATCGGCCACAGGCCCCATGCCGCGCCGTCGATGGGCGCGGTCGCGCGCCACAGGTCGGTGTTGTGATGGGCCACCCATCCGCGCGCGCCATACATGCGCCGCGCCGTTTCCTGGCCCGTTTGCGCCAGTTCCCGCGTCAGGCGCAGCAAAGGCTCGAAACATTCGCCCAGACCCACCGGGTCGGCGGGCCAGTAATTCATCTGGGTGTTGATATTGATCGTATATTTCGACCCCCATGGCGGGTTGGTCTTGTCGTTCCATATGCCTTGCAGATTGGCCGGTTGGCATCCGGGCCGCGACGAGCAGATCAGCAGATAGCGCGCATAATGGAAATAGAGCGCGGCCAGCGCCGGATCGTCCTCGCTCTCATTGGCGGCAATCCGCTGGTCGGTGGGCAGGGCCGCACCCTTGCCCGGTGTCAGTTGCAGCGAGGCACTGCGGTAAAGGCGGCGATGTTGGGCCAGATGACGCCGGCGCAGGGCGGCAAAGGGCAGGGCCGATGCAGCGGCAATCTGGCGCTCGGTGATGGCCTGCGGATCGCCCGATACGTCTTTGGGGCCGCGATAGCTGGTGGCCATGGCCAGCAGCAGGATGACCTCCGGGGCGGGATCGATATGAAGGGCATCGCCCTGTGCCCGCCCTGTGCCGCCCGGAGCGATCACGCGAAGGCGCGCGGCAAAGCGCAGCGCGCCGGGGATGCCTTCGGCCGTGCCGCCCTGACCGGAGAGCAGGAGACTGTCGCCCCGCGCCTCGGTCTTGGCGGTCTGCGGGCTTTGCAGGCGCAGCGTGATCGGGGGCAGCAGGCCGCCCTTGGCAGAGAGGCGCAGGGCAATGACCTGATCGGCGGGCGAGGCAAAGATTTCGCGCTCGATCACCGTGCCGTTCGCGGCAAAGCGTGTGGCGGCGAGGGCGGCGTCAAGGTCGAGTTCGCGGCGATAGGTTTCAACCGGCCCGTCCAGTGGCATGTCGATCAACAGGTCGCCCAACGTCTGATAGGCCATTTGATGCAGCGGGCGGGCCATCATGGCCGCATTGGCCAGCGCCTGCGCCGCCGCATAATCGCCCTTTGCGATCAGCGCGCGCACCTGCGGCAAGGCTTCGGCGGCCTGCGGATTGACCGGGTCATAGGGGCCGCCGCTCCACAGCGTGTCCTCGTTCAGTTGCAGGCGCTCCTGCCCCGTACCGCCAAAGATCATCGCGCCGATCCGGCCATTGCCGACGGGCAGGGCCTCGGTCCAGACCTTGGCCGGCTGGGCATACCACAAGCGGTGCTCGCCGGGCGCGGAGGGCGTGGAATTTTGGCCGGGAATGGCGCCCAAGGCGGGGCGACCGAGCATGGAGGCACTGGCAGCCAGATATTCGCGACGGGTGAAGGTCATCCTCTGATCCCATTTTTGTATTAAGTCTGATTAGATATCGAATAGTGCGAAGATTTTCCAGAGTAGAATGAAGCGTAAAAACAGATATATGAATGGAAACAGAGTTTGAATTATCGGTTTGCCATTTCGAATATGGCATTTATAAGTACGACAAAAATTGATGGAGAGCATGTGATGAGCTGGAAATATCTGGTCCAATCGGCGATGGTGACCGCGATCCTTGCACCCGGCGCCCATGCCGCGACGGCCCGGCGCGAGGATGGCGGCAAACTGGCCGACGGGCGCGCCGTCGAGGCGGTCACGCTGGCCAATGGTCATGGGGTTTCGGCGCGCATTCTGGCCTATGGCGCCACGCTGCAGAAGTTCATCGCGCCCGACCGTCAGGGCAAATCGGCCGATATCGTCATCGGTCTGCCCGATGCCGGGGCCTATGAGGCGCGCCAGTCCTTTTTCGGGGTCACCGTGGGCCGCTATGCCAACCGGATCGCGGGCGGCAAATTCACGCTCGATGGCCAGACCTACCAGCTTCCGCTCAATGACAAGGTGAACAGCCTGCATGGCGGCGGCAAGGGTTTTGATCGCCAGTTGTGGAAAGTGGAAAGCGTGACCTCGGGCAAGACTGCCTCGGTGGTGCTGCGCCACATCAGCCCGGATGGCGACAGCGGCTATCCCGGCACGCTGGATGCAACAGTCACCTATTCGCTGGATGAAACGGGCAATCTGACCATCGCCTTTGCCGCGAAAACCGACAAGCCGACCATTGTGAACATGACCAATCATGCGCTGTTCAATCTGGCCGGAGAGGGCGGGGCGCGCGATGCGATGGACGAGGTGCTGACCATTTCTGCCAGCCATTACACACCGGTCAATGCCGCGCTGATCCCCACCGGCGAATTGCGCGCGGTGGCGGGCACGCCCTTTGATTTCCGCAAGGGGCGCGTGGTGGGGCAATCGCTGCGCGATGGGCGTGATCCGCAATTGGTGATCGCGCGCGGCTATGACCACAATTTCGCCATTGATGCCGGGCTGACCAAGGCGCCCAAGCTCTTGGCGCGTCTGGCCGACAAGAGTTCTGGCCGGGTGCTGGAAGTGCTCTCCACCGAGCCGGGGGTCCAGTTCTACACCGGCAATTTCATCGACGGTACGATGCTGGGCAAGAACGGCCACATCTATCGCATGGGCGACGGCATCGCGCTGGAGCCGCAGAAATTCCCAGATACGCCCAACCAGCCCGCCTTTGGTTCGGCGCGCATCGACGCGCAGCACCCCTATGCCCACACGATGGTCTATCGCGTGTCGGTGGCGAAATAAACGGCAGTTGGCCGGCGCCGCGCCGCCGGCCATGCCTAGATCGAAAGGCCGATGTCCTCCAGCGCCAGTTCGATCAGCCGCACCATGGCGGCGCGGGCCGCCGCCGGATCGGCATCGGCAACCGCATCAAACAGCACGCGATGGTCGGGCACAGGGTCGCGGGGCAATTTGCGCTTGCGCTGCTTGTAGATCGTGGTCCAGCGCACCGCCGCGCCGATCGAACTGGCCAGCGAGATCAGCGAGGCGTTGCGCGTGGCGCTCAGTAAGGTGCTGTGGAAGGTCTGGTCGGCGGCCTGCCCGGCGGCGGTGGCCAATCCATGGCGCGCCATTTCCTCCAGCGCATGGCCCATCTGCGCCAGTTGCTGACCGGTGCGGCGGCGCGCGGCCAGTTCGGCGGCGGCCGGTTCGATCACCATGCGCAATTCGAACAGATCGTCGATAAAGCTCTGCGTCGGCTCGCCTTCAAAGGTCCAGGCCAGCACATCGGGGTCCAGCATATGCCAGCGCGAGGGATCGGTGATGCGCGTGCCCGCCTTGGGCTTGCTTTCCACCAGCCCCTTGGCGGCCAGAATGCGGATCGCCTCGCGATAGGCGGTGCGCGAGATGTTGTTTTGCTGGGCAAAATCCACCTCGCTGGGCAGGACATGGCCGGGCGGATAATGGCCGGTGACAATGGCTATGCCCAGATCGCGGGCGATGGAGCCATGAATCCGCAGCGATTTATCCACCCGATCCGTCGTCTGATACTCCTGCACTGGCTTTTGCTTCACCGCCAAGGTCCCTCCCGCAGAGCGCAGCCTATGGCGGATTTCTCGCCTTTGTCCAGTCGGGCCCCATTGGCACTAGGTCAACAGGATGCGGCGGACATCGCCTTCGGGGTCATTCTCCATCCGGCATCGGGTGTCAAACACCATGGTCTGGCAATGCACGGGATCGCTGGGCCCCCATGCCAGGCCTGCCTGATCGGGCTTGCCGGTATGGGCAAAGGCGGCCCATGCCCCTGCCATTTTGCGGGCGATGGCCTGGGCTTCGGGCGTGTTGCCGGTGGCCTGATCGCAGATCTTGGTGTTGTCGAAGCAAAAGGCCAGTTCGGCCGTGTGCCATGCGCCGGGGATGCCGTCGAGGATCGGCGTCTGCCATTGGAACAGATATTGATAGGCAGGCGCTCCGCCCGCATCATGGCGCAGCTTGACCATGCGGTTCACATTGTTGCGCCCTGACAGGCCGCCCACCCCATAAGAGAGGGTGCGGATCGCCTTTTCCGGATGCGCTTTTTTCATCGCGGCGATAAGCGCATCGGCCTTGGCCCCGCCCAGCGCCTCGGCCAGTTGCGCGCGCCATTCGGCCTCGCTGGGGTTGCGGCCAAGGCTGGTGCCTTCTTCGCTGACATTGCCGATGATGACGGGGATGTCGCGCGCGGCGGGCGGGGCCACATCGTGAAACGAACGGCAGGTGATGTTGCGCATGTCCATCGTCGGCGCCCAGCCCACGCGCGGGGTCGGGCTGGCGCTGCCGCCCGGTTGCAGCACGCCGGGGCGCATCGGGCCATTGATCCGCGTGGCAACAGTGTTGCCGGCCTCGAACAGCCTTTGCCACTCCATCTTCTGCAGGGCCGCCATGTCGCCCTGCGCCACGCCCAGTTCGCGCAGCACCTGACGCGAGAAATCGCGTGACTGCTCGGCGGACGGGATATTGCCGCCGCCGCCCGATTGCACGATTGCCCGGTGAAACAGCCCCTTGGCCGCAGGCATGCCCATCAGGGTGGTCACTTTCGACCCGCCGCCCGACTGGCCATAGATCGTTACGCGATCCGGGTCGCCGCCAAAGGCGCGGATATTGTCGCGCACCCATTCCAGCGCAAAGATCAGATCGAGCATGCTGACATTGACGGAATCGGCATAGGCCTCGCCGCCGAATTCGGCCAGATCGAGAAAGCCCAGCACATTGAGCCGGTGGTTGACCGACACCTGCACCACATCATGATGCCGCGCCATCTGCGCCCCATCATGCGAGGCCAGTTCATAGGAAGAGCCGAAGGAAAATCCCCCGCCGTGCAGATAAACCATCACCGGTTTCGACCCCGACAGCGATCCGGTCCAGATGTTGAGCTTGAGCATGTCCTCGCCCAAAAAGCCGTCGGTCCATTGCTGGATGAACGTGTGCTCGATGGCGCGGAAACTGTGCAGCGTCTGCGGGCAATTGGCGCCATAGGCAAGGGCGGGATATTCCCCCTCCCACGCCTTGGGCGGCTGGGGGCGCAGCCAGCGGTTGGCCCCGGCGGTGGTGTCGCCATAGGGCACGCCCTTGAAGGTGAACACACCATCGCTGACATAGCCGCGCACCTTGCCATAGCGGGTGGGAACAATGGCGGAATGCGGGGTGGAACAATCGCCGCCGGTATGGATGGCGGGGGCCTTTGCCGCCGGTTTGGCCAGAACCGGCGGTGCCATGAGCCCGGCCCCGATACCGGCGGCCGCAGCCAACGCGCCGCGCCGGTCGGTGATGATGCTGTCTGATACGGTTTTGGTCATACTATCCTCTCCGGTGGGGCCGTCTTTCCTGCGGCCTTTGGCGGGTTTTAGGGTAGGCGGAAGGTCCAGCGTCCGGCATCGCTGTCGGGCGAAAAGCGCACCAGACGGGCCGTGCTGCGCCCCACGGCGGCCAGCGCCAGCGGCGCGCGCGGATCGGGCGTGTTGCGGGGGATGATGCGATAGGTGCCGTCTGAAAGCTGGTCGATGCGCCAGAGCTGTTCGGGCGCGCCGGTGAAAGCGGGCACGGTGACGACCTCGCCCGCAGCCGTCGCGGCCAGCGCGCGCTCGGTCCCGGCAATCGTGATCTTCATATAGGGCGCGCCCATATAGCCGCCTGCGCCGGGGGCAGGGCTGATCGTCCAGTGCTGATGCGGGCGGACCATATAATCGCCCATATCCACCGCGATTTGGCCTTTGGGCCAGACCTTGCTGTTTTCCTCCAGTGTCTGGTCGGGCAGCGGCTTGTCCGGCCCGTCGGCGGGATTGCGAAACCAACTGCGGCGGAAATCGAAGGGCAGGCGCACCTCGTCCACCGCCAGTTCCAATGCGCCGCCGCGTTCGGACTGGATCTCATAGGAGCCGGGGCGCAGGTTCTCCTGACCCGCCGGCCAGCCATTCTTCCATGTCAGCGGCAGGATGGCCAGCACGCTGCGCCCTGAACGGTCCATGTCGGCTTCCCAGTGGAAGGAGAATTTCTCCACCCCGTCGCCCAGATCGACCAGACCGAAATGGCCCGCGCCAAGGCCGCGGCCATGCGCGCCCCACACCAGCTTGCCGCCGCCCTTGAGCATCGGAACGCCGAAATTGTCGACATAGGGGCCAAGCGGATTGCGCGAGCGGCCCACGCGGATGTTGTAGGTCGAGTTTGGCCCATCGCAGCAGGTGCCCTGCGTGCCCAGCAGATAATACCAGCCGTCGCGATGCATCAGCGCGGTGGCCTCAAGGTCGATGGCAATGTCCACCGGCTGGTTGCCGACCACGCGCTGGCCGGTGGCAGGGTCCAGTTCGACCATGCGGATATAGCCGAAATAGGTGCCATAGCTGAGCCAAAGATGGCCGTCGGCATAGAGGAAGGCCGGGTCGATGGCATCGCACGGCTCCTTGCCGTCGCTGGAGGCGACGATGCCAACATCATGGTAGCCGAAATCGGGCGATTTGGGATCGAGCGATTTGGTCCACATCACCTTGACATTGCTGGCATGGCCGCCGTTCATGCCGCCGCCGCCCACGGCATAGGCGACGTAATAGCGATCACCAATTTTGATGGTATCAGGCGCCACGCCGCCACCGGGGCGCACGCCTCCCTTATGCCATGTCCAGCCATCGGCCGACACCAGCCCGCCTTCGCCCGTGCCGAAGGTGTAATACTGGCCATTGGAAAAGGCGATGGTCGAAGGGTCGTGGATAAAGGGTTCGCCCTCAAGCTGGGCCTTGGCGCCGCCCGCGGCCAGCGCGGCAAGGCAGAGCGCGGGGATCAGGTGTTTTTTCATGATGGATCGTTCCGTGCAATGGGGGCGGATCAGCGGGTGGCGATGCGCAGGTCGGTGATGGGGCGGCCCGCATCATCGACAAACCGGGCGCAAAAATCGCTGAGGCCCGGCCCGTTGATGATCGCGCCGCGCAGGATATTGCGCCCTTTATGCAGCGTGACACGCGGCGAGACGGCATCATCCATCACCATCCGCCGGTCGCCGAACAGGGCGGTGGTCTCCGCGCCGTTGAGCCACCACATCGAGGCCGAATTGGACCCTGCCGCCAGATGCGCGTCGGCAATCTCGCGGTCGCTTTCGATAATGGTGGTGACCCAGAAGATCACGCCATAGGTCGGTTTGCCCAGTCCTTGGGCCAGATAGAACAGTTTGGCGTCAAACAGGCCCGCGTCCAGCGCATGCCATTGCAGGCTTTGGCCGCCGACGCGCACCGTTTGGCCGTCGCGCGGGATGGCCGTCGCGACGCCGGGCAGAGCGGCCTTGGCAAAGGCATCGCGGACATAGGCGCTGGTAAAGCCCTGATTGCTGCGGTTGGGTTTGGCAATCGGCTCCAGCACCAGCCAGCGGCGCAGGAAACCGTCCGGGTCGGGGGCGGCCGTGGGTGTTGCGACAGGGGAGAAATAGGGGGCAAGCGAGGTTTTGGCCGGAGCCGCGAGGGCGGATAGAGGGGCAAGCAAAAGCGCGGCCGCAAGCATGGCGGTTCGGGATATTCGGGGCATGGCAATCCTCTGGGAAGGGCTCTTTTATTAGTCTGATTAAATGCCAGAGAATCGATGTTTGCGCTATCATTTTATGCGCGTAAAAGTGGAATTCTGAAAAGTAATGGCAAAATTTAGGCCTGATTATACCGCTGTTGCCGGAATTACAGGGTTTGGGGCGGGATAAGGTATCGTCTGATTATATGGGCGAACCTGCATGGTTGCGCGTCGTGGGCGGGGGCAAGAAAAAGGGGGCGCGCGGCCCCCTTTTCCCTTCCTTGGTCTTCGTCCCGATCAGAAACGGTTGATCAGGTTTTCCAGCCATTCCTGCCGCCCGGAAACCGGCTGGGGCGCCAGATTGTTCACCACGGCCATATCGGCAATCGAGGCCAGATCGCCCCCCTTGATATTCTTGCCCAGATCGCTGCTCCAACCGGCATAGCGTTCATCGCGGAAGGCATCGAGGCGACCGTCCTTGATGATCGCCTCGGCGCGCAGCAGCGATTTGGCAATGACATCCACTCCGCCGATATGGCCATGCAGCAGATCGGCCGCGTCCACCGATTGACGGCGCACCTTGGCATCGAAATTGAAGCCGCCGGTGGTGAAGCCGCCCGCGCGCTCGATTTCGATGCAGGCCAGCGTCAGTTCCTCGACCGAATTGGGGAATTGGTCGGTGTCCCAGCCGTTCTGCGGATCGCCGCGATTGGCGTCGATCGAGCCAAGGATGCCCAGCGCCCCGGCCATGGCGATTTCATGTTCGAACGTATGGCCCGACAGGGTGGCGTGGTTGGCCTCGATGTTGACCTTGACCTCATTCTCAAGGCCAAAGCGCTTGAGGAAGCCGTACACGGTCTGGGTGTCGAAATCATATTGGTGCTTGGTGGGTTCATGCGGCTTGGGCTCGATCAGGATCGTGCCGGTGAAACCGATCTTGTGCTTGTGTTCGACCACCAGTTGCAGGAAGCGGCCGAAATTCTCCTGTTCCACCGCCAGATTGGTGTTGAGGATCGTGTCATAGCCTTCGCGCCCGCCCCACAGCACGTAATTCGCGCCGCCCAGACGATGGGTGGCCTCCAGCGCGTCGCGGACCTGGCTGGCGGCCCAGGCATAGACTTCGGGGCGCGGGCTGGTAGCGGCGCCCGCCAGATAGCGCGGGTGGCTGAACAGATTGGCCGTGCCCCACAGCAGCTTGCGGCCATGCTTGGCCTGAAGCTCCTCAAGGTGATCGACGGCCAGCGCAAAGCTCTTGCGGAAATCCCCGATGCTCTCGGCGGGCGCCATCACGTCGACATCGTGGAAGCAATAAAACGGCAGGTCGAGCTTTTCGACAAAAGCGAGCGCGGCCTCACGCTTGGCGCGGGCGGCGGCCTCATCCTGCGGGCCGGCCAGCCACGGGCGGTTGAACGTGCCCGCGCCGAACACATCGCTGCCCGGCCAGCAGAACGTGTGCCAGAAACAGACCGCAAAGCGCAGATAATCTTCCATCCGTTTGCCAAAGACCATGCGGTCCTTGTCGTACCAGCGATAGGCCAGATCGCTGGCGGCATCGGGGCCTTCATAGCGGACCGTGTCAAATTCGGCGAAATAGGCGGCAGACATCAATGGCTCTCCTGAAGTTGGCGCAGCGCCCATGTGGCGCGCTGGAAACGCTGGCGTTGGGGGGCAAGGCGGGCGGCCAGATCGAGGTCCGGCTCGATGGTGGCGCGGATCGGCGGGCGGGTGCATGTTGCGGCCAGATCGCCGCCCAGACCCAGTTGGGCCAGACGCGCCGCGCCCAGCGCCGGGCCGACTTCGCCGCCCTCCAGATAGAGCAGGCGCACGCCCAGCACACTGGCCAGAATATGGCCCCAATAGAGCGAGCGAGAACCGCCGCCGATCACGGATAGTTCCTCGATATGCGTGCCCGCCTCGCGCAGGGCGTCAATGCCGTCGGTATGGGCAAAGGCCACACCTTCCAGCACGGCGGCGGCAAGGCGCGCGGTGTTGGTCTCGTTGCTCAGCCCCACAAAGCCCGCGCGCAGATGCGGGTCATTATGCGGCGTGCGTTCGCCCGAAAGATAGGGCAGGAACAGTTCAGGCCCCGCGCATGGCCCCGCGCTTTCGGCCAGGGCGAAGAATTCGGCTGGTCCGCCCACTTTGCACGTCGCCGCCGCCCAATCGATGCAGGAGGCGGCCGAAAGATGCACACTCATCTGATGCCACACCCCCGGCAGAGCATGGCAAAAGGCATGGACCGCGCGCGCCGGATTGGGCCGGAACGCATTGCCCGCCACAAAGATCACGCCCGATGTGCCGAGCGAAAGCATGCCTTGCCCTTCGCCCGTCACGCCCACGCCCAGCGCGCCCGCCGCATTGTCGCCCGCGCCCGCCACCACGGGCACGGCTTCCATACCCCATTGCGCCGCCACGTCGGCGCGCAGATGGCCGGTGATTTCGGGGCCTTCATAGAGTTTGGGCATATGATCGAGCGTCAGGCCGGTTGCCGAAAGCATCGCCTCTGACCAAGCGCGGCGGGCCACATCGACCCACAGCGTGCCCGCCGCATCCGACATGTCGCTGGCCTTTTCGCCGGTCAGGGCAAGGCGGACATAATCCTTGGGCAGCAGCACCGTTTTGGTGGCGGCAAACACCTCCGGCTCATGATCGCGCACCCAGAGCAGCTTGGGCGCGGTGAAGCCGGGCATGGCGATATTGCCGGTGATCGCGCGGCTTTGCGGCTCGGCGGCCTCCAGCGCGGCGCATTGGGCATGGCTGCGCCCGTCGTTCCACAGGATCGCGGGGCGCAGGGGCCGGTCGTCCGCGCCCAGCAGCGTGGCGCCGTGCATTTGCCCGGCAAGGCCGATGGCCGCCACCGCGCGACGCAATCCGGCGTCCAGCCCCAGCACCGCGCGATGGGTTGCGTCCACCCAGTCGTCAGGTGCCTGCTCGGACCACAATTCCTGCGGCCGCGACACCGAGAGCGCCGCGCTGCATTGCGAGAGGACGCGCCCGTCACTGGCGGTGACGACGGCTTTGACCCCGCTGGTGCCGATATCTATGCCAAGGAACATCGGATCAGCGCGCCTTCAACGGGTCAATGGTCTGGATCGTGCCATCGGGGTTGAAGGTCAGTTCTGTCACTTTCACATTGCGCAGGTGGTTCTTGTTCGACAATTGGGTGTCGGCGTAGAACAGCCACCACTTGCCATCGGCCTGAAGGATCGAATGATGCGTGGTCCAGCCCTGAACCGGCTTCAGGATATGGCCGGTATATTTGAACGGGCCATAAGGGTTGTCGCCGATCGCATAGTTCAGGAAATGCGTGTCGCCGGTCGAATAGGTGTAGTAATATTTGCCGCCGCGCCTGAACATCCACGATGCCTCAAAAAAGCGCCGCTCATGGTCGCCCGTCAGCACCGGCTTGCCGTTTTCGTCCAGAATCACCGCATCGCGCGGCTTTTCGGCAAAACTCTTCATGTCGGCGCCCATGCGCACGACCTTGCCCGACAGGGCGGGCTGGTCGTCCTTGCCAAGGTCGGTGTCCGAACCGTTGGGGTCGAACTTGCCGCTGGCCCAGCGCTGAAGCTGGCCGCCCCAGATACCGCCGAAATACATATAGCTCTTGCCGTCTGTGTCGGTGAAGACGGCCGGGTCCATTGAATAGCTGCCCGCAATCGGCTTGGGCTCGGCCTTGAACGGCCCCATCGGGTTTTTCGATGTGGCAACGCCAATGCGGAAAGTGCCAAGGCCGTTTTTGTCCTTGGCCTTGTCGCGCGCGGGGAAGTAGAGATAGTAGGTGCCGTTTTTATAGGCCGCATCGGGCGCCCACATCTGTTGGCTGGCCCAAGGCACATTTTTCACATCCAGCGCCACCGGCCCGATCGTCACCTTGCCGCCGATACGGTCCATGCGCAGCACGCGATAGTCGCGCATTGCATATTGGTTGCCCAGGTCATCGTCGGGGATGGGCGTTGGGATGTCATGCGAGGGATAGACATAGATCTTGCCGCCAAAGACATGGGCCGAAGGGTCGGCGGTATAGATGCTGGTCACCAGCGGCTGATCGCGAAAGGTGGAGGCGGGTGCCTCGGCAAAGGCATGGGTGGGCAAAAGCGCGGCCAGCATGGTGGCAGCGCCAAGGGGGGTGAGCTTTCCCTTCACGTTCGGCATCCTCATTTGCTGTGGCCCTCTTGCAGCGGGCCATCACGATGAAGCGGTGATAGCGCTATCGCCATGGCTCATCAATCGAAAATCACCTTTCGCCGCAGACTAATTTACAGGCCCGGATGGTGGACGGTGCAATTTCCATTTGCTAAATGATAGCGCAAACATTTGGAGAGAGTGATGTCCGGAAAGTCCAGACTGTTGTTTTGCCTTGGTCTGTTGGCCATCGGCGCCCCGGCATGGGCGCAAAACCCGCCCCAAGCCCTGTCGCTGGGCGACAAAGGCTATTACGAGGGGGCAGGCGTCAACGTGCTGGCCTTTTCCAATTGGTATGACGGGCTGTTTGCCGATTCCAAGATCAGCGGCATCGAGATCATCCAGCAGGGCCTGCGCAATGCCACCAACGGCGATGTGCGCCTCTCGCCCACGCCCGGCCAGTGGGACCCGATCGGCGCCATGGTTTCGCGCAAGGTGGACCGCGCGGCGGGCGTGATCGAGACGCGCCTGCGCTATGCCGATTACGATTGGACCTATATGATCCGCGCCCGGCAGCAGGACGACGGCGTGGTGGTCAGCATCCTGCTTGACCGCCCGGTTCCCGATGCTCTGGTGGGCAAGGCCGGGTTCAATCTGGAATTCCTGCCCTCGGCCTATTTCCATCATGCCTTCATGGCCGATGGTGTGGCGGGCGCGTTCCCGCTGCATCCCGTGGGCGCCATGGTGCGCACCGATCAGCGCAACGCCGCCAGCGGGCGCAGCGAAGGTCCGGGCGCCGAACCGCTGCCCATGGCCGAGGGGCGCGATTTTGTCCTTGCGCCAGAGGACCCGGCGCGGCGGGTGAGGATCACGGGCGATGCGCCCATCATGCTCTATGATGGCCGCAATCAGGCGCAGAACGGCTGGTTCGTGCTGCGCTCGCTGCTGCCCGCAGGCAAGAGCGGGACGGTGCTGACATGGACCATCCGGCCCCAGACCAGCCCCGGATGGCTGCGGCGTCCGGTGATTGCCCATTCGCAATTGGGCTATGCGCCTGCGGCCTCGAAACTGGCCACCGTGGAACTGGACGCCCATGACAAGCGCCGCCCGCCGCTGCGCCTGCTGCGCATTGGGGCCGATGGCGGGCAAACCGCCGTCCTGTCCCAGCAGCCGCGCGAATGGGGCGATTATCTGCGCTACCACTATCTCCAGATGGACTTCAGCGCTGTGAAGCAGCCGGGTCTTTATGTGCTTGAATATGGCGACGTGCGGACCGCGCCCTTCCGTATTGCCGATGACGTCTATGCCGATGCCTGGCATGCCACCAATGATGTCTATTTCCCGGTGGCGATGGATCATGTCTCGGTGAATGAGGCCTATCGCGTGTGGCACGGCGATTCCCACCGCGATGATGCGCGGCAGGCCCCCGTCAACCATGAGCATATCGACCTCTATCGTCAGGGGCCGACCACCGACACGCCTTTCCGGGCGGGAGAGCACATTCCGGGGCTGAATGTGGGCGGATGGTTTGATGCGGGCGATTTCGACATCCGCACCCAGTCGCAATATCAGGTGGTGCGCTCGCTGGCCGCCGCGCGCGAAAGGTTCGGGCTGGACCGCGACACGGTCAGCGTTGATGAGGCGCGGCGCCATGTCGAAATCCATGTGCCCGACGGGCGGCCCGATGTGGTCCAGCAGGTGGCCCATGGCACGCTGCAATTGCTGGCCCAGTTCGATGCGGTGGGCCATGCGATCCACGGCATTGTCGAACCCGATGTGGCGCAATACACGCATCTGGGCGATGCGGTGAACAAGACCGATGGCCTGCCCTATGACCCGGCGCTCAAACCCGGCGAAATCCGCGACGGGCGCAGTGGAACGCCCGATGACCGCTGGGCCTTCACCAGCAAGGCCTCGGCGCTCAATTATGGCTCGATTGCGGCGCTGGCGGCGGCCGGCAGAGTGCTGCGCGGGCAGGATGATGCGCTCTCGGCCAAGGCTCTGGCCACCGCCCAGCGCGTCTGGCGGGAGGAGCAGTCCCACGCGCCCGATCTGTTTTCGCATGGCAACACCACGGGCGGCCCGCTGGATTGGGAGAAATTCGCCGCCGCTGTCGAATTGCTGAAAACCACGCGCAGCAAGGTCTATGCCGATGCCGTGATGGAACTGTGGCCCAAGGTGGCCAAGGCCTTTGCCCCCAATGCGCAGACGGCGGTGGCGGCGCTGCCCTATATGCCCGCGGCCTATCGCCGCGCGATGATCCCCGCCGTGCGCCAATGGCAGGAGGAGAGCGACCGCATCGCTCGCGCCAACCCCTTTGGCGTGCCGATCACCACGGGCGGCTGGGCCGGGGACAGCACGGTCATGGCCTATGCGCTGGTCGCCGATGCGCTGCATGGGGCCTTTCCCGAAATCGTCGGGGGCGATGCGGTCTGGCGGGGGGTGGCCTTCATCACGGGCCATCATCCCGGTTCGGACATTTCCTTTGTTTCGGGCGTGGGCACGGTGTCCAAAGAGGTGGCCTATGGCAACAACCGCGCCGACTTTTCCTATATCGCGGGCGGGGTGGTTCCAGGCGTGCTGATCATCAAGCCCGACTTTCCCGAAAACCACGAGGACTGGCCCTTTTTCTGGGGCGAGAATGAATATGTCGTGCCCGAAGGGGCGGCTTGGATCGAACTGGTCAATGCGGCCAACCAATTGCGGGCCAAATCCGTGGCAAACGGCGCTCAAGGTGGCTTTCAAAAGCCTGAAAGCCTACCTAAAGGATAATATTCGACAGCGTAAGGAAAGGTTTGGCATGGCAAGGTCTGATCGTTCGGGTGCGGGCGCCACGATCATTGACGTTGCCCGCCTTGCCGGTGTTTCGGCGATGACGGTTTCGCGCGTGATCAACGGCCGGGAAGGGGTGCGGCCCGAAACGCGCGAGGCGGTGGAGAAGGCGATCAACGACCTGTCCTATACGCCCAATGTCGCCGCGCGCAGCCTTGTCACCTCCACCGTTCTGCATGTCGGCGTGATCTATTCCAACCCCAGCGCGGCCTTCATGAGCGAGTTTCTGACCGGCATTTTCGAGGAGGCGTCAATCCGTGGCGCTCGCCTTTCGCTGTTGAAGGGCGAGGCGGGCAAGGCGCCGGACAAGGAAGCGCTGGAGCAATTTGCCGCAGCGGGATTGTCAGGCTTTATCCTTGCCCCGCCGCTGGGTGAATCGCGCAGGATCCTCTCGGTGCTCGAACCGCTGGGGCGGCCGATCGCGGCGGTTGGGGCCTACAGGATGTCGGACGCCATGTGCGTGCGGATCGACAACCACCGCGCCGCCTATGAAATGACCCACCACCTGCTCGATCTGGGCCACCGCCGCCTCGGCTTTATTCTGGGCAACCCCGATCAGGCCGCCAGCGCCGAGCGCATGGCCGGATTCTATGCCGCCGTGCGCGAAATCGGCGGGGTCGAGGTGCGGGTGGCGCAGGGCGATTTCAGCTATACCTCCGGTCTGGCCGCAGGGGAACTGCTGCTCGATGCGCCATCGCCGCCCACCGCCATTTTCGCCAGCAATGATGACATGGCCGCCGCCGTGGTATCGGTGGCGCATCGCCGCCAGATCGACGTGCCGCGCGCGCTGACCGTGGTGGGTTTTGACGATACGGCCGCCGCCGTCACCCTGTGGCCCACGCTGACCACGGTGCATCAGCCGCTGCGCCGTCTGGCCGCCGAGGCGCTGGCCTATGTGGCGCAGGAGGCCGGCCCGGCATTGATGAGGCCGGGCACGGTCAGCGACTGCGTGCTCGATCACTCCATTGTCTATCGCGACTCCACCGCGCGCATTTCGGTGGCCGAGCCGGGCTGATCGGGCGCGTCATCCTGTGCCTCATAGCGCAGCCATGCGAAATCGGCATGATGGCCCGCGCCCGAAAGATCCTGGCACGCCACGCCGACAAAAGCGCCGGTGAAATTGGGATAGCCGGGCAGCGAGACTTCATCGGAAAGCACGCTGACATCGAGCTTTTGCGGCGCCCATTGCCATATTTCCGCCCCCTCGGCCCGCCAGCCAAAGCGCAGCCATTGGTGGTCCACTTCTGCGCATAATTCGATCGGCCCGGCGGGCAGTTCCGGGGCGACCAGAACATCATGCGCGCCCTTGCCGGGAATGGCCGACATGATCCGCAATTCGCGCCCGCCAGTGTCACGGGTCAGGTGGAGATAGTGGAATTTCGTGCTGTTGTAATAGCATACCAGTCCGGCATTCTGCTGGAAATGGGCCGGATCGAAATCGATGCAGGTGGTGGCGGTAAAGCGGAAATGCGCAAAGCGCCGCGCGACAAGGGCCTGCTCGAAATGGCTCTTGATCGATTCCCGGCCATAGAGACGCAGCCAATGCGGGCGCGCATCCATGCTCCACAATCGGCCGCTGTCGGGGCTGCGCAGCCATTGCAGATCTTGGGGCAGGGGCCCGGGCGCGAACTGTCCGTCCCATGGCTGCTCTGGCCATGGGCAGGGGGCAAGGGGAGGCAGGGGCGGATTGGGGTCCGGCTGCGCGCCGGGCGTCATGCTGCGCAGCCAGCCATCCTCGCACCATCGCATGGGCTGGATCGCGGTCTCGCGCCCCAGCGGACAGCGCGCCAGTCCGGGCAGGGGCCTGCCGCAAAGATAGGCCATCCATGGGCTGCCATCCTCCAGTTCGACCAGATCGCCATGGCCCGCGCGGGTGATCGCGCCCTCCTGTCGTCCCGCCGCCGTCAGCACCGCGCCATCAGGATGGGTTTCATAAGGCCCGCTGATCGATCGGCTGCGCGCCATGACCACCGCATGGTTCCATCCCGTGCCGCCCTCGGCCACCAGCAGGTGATACCAGCCGTCGCGTTTGTAGAGATGCGGCCCCTCGGTAAAGCCCCGTTCCGTGCCGTGATAGATCAGCCGCCGTTCGCCTTTCAGCCGCAGCGTGTCCTTGTCGATTTCCTGCAAGACGATGCCGCCGAAACGCCCCCGGTCGGGCCGATGGTCCCACAGCATGTTGAGCAGCCAGCAACGCCCGTCATCATCATGGAACAGCGCCGGGTCAAAGCCGCTGCTGTTGAGATGGACCGGATCGGACCATGGCCCCTCGATGCTGGGCGCGGTGACCAGATAGTTGTGAAAATCGCGTAGCGAGGCGCCATGCGCGCCGTTTACCGTGGTCAGGCCATAACGCTTCACATCGGTATAGACCAGCCAGAAGCGCCCGTCGGCATAGGTCAGGTCCGGCGCCCAGACACCGCAGGAATCGGGATTGCCGCGCATATCGAGCTGATCCGCGCGCGCCAGCGGCCGGTTGGCCAGGCGCCAGTGGACCAGATCGCGACTGTGGTGGATTTGAACGCCGGGAAACCATTCAAAGGTCGAGGTGGCGATATAGAAATCCTGATCCACGCGCAGGATGGAAGGATCGGGATTGAAACCGCGCAGGATGGGATTGGAAAATGTGTTCATGATGGCTTGCGTACCAAGGTCCAGAGCAGCCCGGCGCCAAGCAGATCGAGGCATCCAAGCAGCATGAAAAACGGGGAATAGCCGAGCCGGTCAACCAGACTGCCCAGCACAAGCGAAAAGATCAGCACGCCCAGATTGGCCGACAGACCGGCAAAACCGGCCACCGTGCCCACCTCGTTGCGGGGAAAAAGGTCGGAGGCCATGGTGATGATCGTGACCGACAGCGTCTGATGCGCGAAGCCGGCAAGGCACAGCAGCGCCACAGCCGCATAAGGATCAGCGACAAGGCCGACAAAACCGATCCCCGTCATCATCACGGCGCCCAGCGTGAAGGTGAGGCGGCGCGCGTCGATCAGGGCGATGCCGCGCCGCTGCAGCAGCCCGGCCACCGCCGGGCCGAAGAGACAGCCCAGATCCGCCGCCAGAAAGGGCAGCCAGCCGAACAGCGCCAGATGGGCCATGTCAAACCCGCGCTCTCGGGCCAGATAGAGCGGCAGCCACAGCGAGAGCATCCCCCAGACCGGATCGGCCAGCAGGCGCGGCAGGGCAATGCCCCAGAGGTTACGGCGGGCCAGAAGGCCGCGAATGGGGGTGGGCGGCGCGTCGGATTGAAGATGCTGTTCCTGCCCTTGGGCAATGGCGGCGCGTTCCTCCGGGCTGACGCCGCCATGGCGATCCAGCGGCGCATACCAGCGCAGCCAGAGCAGCGACCACACCAACCCCAGACATCCGGCCACGGCAAAGGCAAGGTGCCAACTGCCTGCGTAAACGGCCCAGGCCACCAGTGGCGGCGCCAGCACTGCGCCCAGCGAGGCGCCGATATTGTAGATGCCCCCCGCAAGGCCGCGTTCGCGCGCGGGGAACCACTCGGCCACCAGCTTTTGCCCTGCGGGTTGGGCCGAACCCTCTGTAAAGCCCAGAACAAGGCGCAAGGCCGCAAAGCTGAACCAGCCGCGCGCAAGCATATGGCCCAGCGTGACAATCGACCAGCCGAGCGCAAAAAGCGCGAAACCCAGCTTCAAGCCCAGCCGATCCAGTACAAAACCCGCGATGGGCTGCAGCATGACGCCCAGTTGCATGGCGCCCGTGATCCAGCCGTATTGCGCATTCGATATGCCTTGTTGGGCCAGCACAACGGGCGCGGCAACGCCCATCACCGAGCGCGCCAGATAGTTGATGATCATCGCGCCCACAAACAGCGCGAGCACCAGCCATCGCGTTTTGCGCCATGCCGAACGGCGGAGCAGGGCCGCGATCACGGCTCTTGCCGCCTTGTTGCGGCGGACGGGGCGATTCGTGGCGCGCGACATGATGATAACGTAAACATTAAACCTTTCAGACCCACCCGGTTTTGCCGGTTTTTACGGCAATTGCATCTTCTCTTATCAAGAGTTTTTTTCAGAATACAACCCAAAAATCGCCCGATTGACAGGGGTGCCTTCCCGCGTTACGAATGATGTTAACGTTAACTAACAAAAGGCGTTCAAAGCGAGAGTTGCCATCCATCCTCAAGACTCCCGCAAAACGTTCGCCCAATTGGCATCTGCAAAAAATAAATGTCCTGGAGAGGTACATGAGCCTGAAAACACCCAAGCATCACAATATCCTTCTGTGCGGAACGGCCTTGCGCGCGGCGGCCTTGGCAATAGGGCTTATGCCGGTGGCCGCCATGGCGCAGCAACAGCCTGCGCCCGCCGGGGCGTTGCCCGAATCGAGGCAGGAGGCGCCCAAATCGGACCATGACATCATCGTCACCGGCACCCGCATCACGGCCAGCGGCTTCAAGGCGCCCACCCCGACCACAATTCTGGACGCCACCAGCCTTGCCGCCAATGCCCAGCCCAATGTGTTCACCACGATCGCGCAATTGCCCTCGCTTCAGGGTTCGACCGGCACGCAGGTCAACACGTTCAGCACCTCAAGCGGTCAGCAAGGGCTCAGTTCCTTCTCGCTGCGCGGCGTGGGCGCGATCCGGACGCTGACGCTGCTGGACGGCCAGCGCGTGGTGGGGGCCAATGTCACGGGTGTCCCCGATATCAGTCTGTTTCCGCAATTGCTGATCCAGCGGGTCGATGTCGTCAATGGCGGCGCTTCGGCCTCCTATGGCTCGGACGCCGTTGGCGGGGTGGTCAATTTCATCACCGACGGGCATTTCAAAGGCCTGAAGGGCAATGTTCAGGGCGGCATCACCACCTATGGCGATGACGCGCAATATCAGGTGCAATTGGCCGGAGGCACCAGCTTCCTGCAGGACCGCCTGCATGTGGTGGGCAGCGTCGAATACAGCAACGAGGCGGGCATCGGCGGCGGTGACTTCGGCATCGGGCTGGCCAATGGCCGCGACTGGTTTGCCC